>CACXIR010000030.1 GCA_902767785.1 Fibrobacter succinogenes
ACTCCTCATTTGCAAGGTATATTTGGGTTGTTGGCGATATACTGCCGCGAGTTTATTCTCCCAAAGTGATACAACAAAGGTGCCGATAATCGATCGGCACCTTTTCTGGTTTGCAAAAAACAAAAAGCCCTCTCGATCGAGAGGGCTTTCGCGGGATAGACGAGGCTTGAACTCGCAACCTCCGGCGTGACAGGCCGGTGCTCTAACCAAAATTGAGCTACCACCCCATTGTGGTTTGCCAGGTTTCCCAAGCAACGGACCAAATATACAAATGAATACCCGCTCTGTCAAGGGAAAAAGGGCTTATTTCCCCTTAAAAAGGGCTATTTTTTCTTCTTCTTGGACTCCAGCCATTCATCGAAGGTAATGGAGCGGTCAAGGATTCCGTCCGGAGTGAGTTCCAAAACGCGGTTCGCTATGGTCTGGGCGAATTCGTGGTCCTGAGTGCAGAAGATGACCGGTCCCTGGAAGGCGGCTAGGCCGTTGTTAAGGGCAGTAATGGCTTCCAGGTCCAGGTGGGCCGTGGGTTCATCCAGCAGCAGGCAGTTGGCGTTGCTAAGCATCATGCGGCTCAGCATGCAACGCACTTTCTCGCCACCGCTGAGCACGTTTGCGCTCTTGAGGGCTTCTTCGCCGGTAAAGAGCATGCGGCCCAGGAACCCGCGGATAAAGGTTTCGTCTTGTTCCTTGCTGAACTGCCGAAGCCAGTCCACCAGGGAAAGGTCCGTGTTGAAGTAGGCGTCGTTGTTCTTGGGGAAATAGCTGTAGCTGATGGTGTTGCCCCACTTGAGTACGCCTTCGTCGGCCTTGGTTTCTTCGGCAATGAGCTGGAAGAAGGCTGTCTTGAGGGTGTCGTATTCGCCAACCAGGGCCACCTTGTCGCCGTTGTTCAAACTAAAATTCAAACCCTTGCAAATGATTCCGTCGCCGCCGTCGATGGTGGCATTTTTCACTTCCAGAACGATCTTGCCCGGTTCACGGTCCATCTTGAAGTTGACCCAGGGGAACTTGCGGCTGGAGGCCGGCATTTCTTCCACGGTCATCTTGTCCAAAAGCTTCTTGCGGCTGGTAGCCTGCTTTGCCTTGGCTGCGTTGCTGGCGAAGCGGCGGATGAACGCCTTCAGTTCTTCAATCTTTTCTTCGGCACGGCGGTTCTGGTCCTTGCGTTGCTTCTGGGCCAGCTGGCTGGCTGCGTACCAGAATTCGTAGTTGCCACCGTAGATGTTTATTTTGCCGTAGTCGATATCGCAGGTGTGGGTACAGACCGCGTTCAAGAAGTGACGGTCGTGGCTCACTACGATCACGATATTTTCAAAACGTTCCAGGTAGTCTTCCAGCCAGCCAACGGTTTCAAGGTCCAAGTGGTTGGTGGGTTCGTCTAGCAGCAAGATATCGGGGTTGCCGAATAGGGCCTGGGCCAAAAGCACGCGGATCTTTTGACCGCCGTCCAGGTCCGCCATAAGGCTGTAGTGGAATTCTTCGGGAATGCCCAGGCCTTTCAAGAGAACCGCCGCGTTGGAGTCGGCTTCGTAGCCGCCGATTTCGCCAAAGCGGGTCTCGATTTCCATGGCCTGCATGCCTTGTTCTTCCGTCATTTCGGGCAGGGCGTAGAGTTCGTCACGCTTCTTGCCCAGCTCATAGAGTTCGGGAAAGCCCATCATCACGGTTTCAAGAACGGTGTTCTGTTCGTAGGCGAAGTGGTCCTGCTTCAGGACGGCGATGCGTTCGCCGGGGTCCTTGCTGACTTCTCCGGTGTTGGGTTCAAGTTCGCCCGAAAGGATTTTCAGGAAGGTGGATTTTCCGGCACCGTTGGCGCCGATGACTCCGTAGCAGTTGCCACGCTTGAAAGAAAGGTTCACTTCCTTGAAAAGGACGCGGCTGCCGTATTGAAGGCTGACATTGGAAACATTAAGCATGGGCCCAAAGATAGAAATATTTTCATATTATATCAATGACGGTAAGCTGTTTCCCTTCGACGCGGAACTTGATTTCGTGTTTGCCGAACTTGAATCCATAAACCCTTTCTGCATCGTCTTGGTAATGGGGGCGGGGGTCCTGGCGGAGCAGCTCCACAAGGCTTTCCCGCTTGTCCGCATCTACCTTTTGGAGTAACGCATCAGGAATTTCCACCTTCAGGCTTGATTCTGGAGCGCTTGCCGCAAAGCCGCCCCGGGCACCTGCAATGCAGTCGGTGTAGGGGAGGTAGGGCTTGATGTCTACAATGGGGGTTCCGTCCATAAGGTCCGCTCCGCTTACCACAATTACGGAGCCGTATTCCTTGTCGTCACGGATTTCCTCAATTTTCACGCAGGACATGGCAATGGGATTGGGGCGGAAACTGGACCTTGTGGCAAATACACCCAGGCGGGTATTCCCTCCGAGCCGGGGCGGCCGTACCGTGGGCTTCCAGCTGTCACGGATGTTTTCCGAAAAAATCCACAGCAGCCACAGGTGGGAAAATCCCTCCAACCCCCGGAGGGCATCGGGATTACGAAATTCCTTTTCAAAGACAATAACGGACTTCAATTCCTTCAGGATTCCGCTTTGCCTTGGAATCCCGAACTTTTCGGGAAAGTCGCTCTTGATGCGGGCAATGACTTTAAAGTTGAGGCTGTCCATTGTGTTTTACCCAATGTCTGTAGGTACGATCCGCCTTGGCGTTGCGCAGCTTAAGCCGCTTGTTGAGCGGCCAATAAATAAAGGCGAAGAGGATGTATCCGCACAAAAGTACAATCCAGTGGTTCAGTCCAAGCCTTGTTTCCAAGAGCCGCATCTCTACAAACATGAAAGGGCCTGCAATCAAAAATAGGGGTAGTTGACGGCACTGGTCCCCCAAAGAATATCGGGATTCGTAACTTACGATGGAATTCATCATGGGAAAACTGGTGCAGAAACCACCCATGAGCCGCTTGATGACCATTAGGCCTGAGACTACGAAGGCGATGGCAGGGGCCTTGATATAGACCGGCAAGGGCGTCTTGTAGGGGACGCCTGATTTATAGGGCTGCTTAAAGTAAATAAGTACACCCAATAAAAAGTCAAAAAGGCAAACGGCAAAAAAGACCGGCTCGTTGTCGGGAACAATGGGCTGGAGCGTGGTGCCTATTGCCACAAAAATGGCAAGCCCGATAATGATTGCGGGTACTATGGGAATGTGCAACTTGTTGTGACCGATACGCACTACGTGCACGTACATAAGGCAAAGCAATGCAGAAATGGCGTTGGCGGTTCCCATGGGGAGTCCTACCGCAATGTAGGCAAAGCCGCAGGGAATGGGAATGGTGGCGGCTACCGCTTTCAACTGCGGGTCCTTCATGTAGGCACTGGCAGTTCCCAAGGCTGTCACCATAAAGATGAGCAGCCAATCGTAGGGTTCAAAGTTAAAATTCAGGTTCTGCCACATGGTAGTCCGGGGCGATTTGCTGTCGGGCTAGACGAATTTTTTCAGAATATGCTTGCTAGAGACAAAGTAGTCGATACCGCTAATGATAGTGATAGCGGTGATGACTCCCATGACAGCTTGCGGGAATACATGCCAGATGCTTTCGAAGTTGGGGATTAGCTTTTGGACGGGATCGATTGCCCCCAAAAGGATAGCCACGATGCCGATTCCTTGGAGGGCGGTTTTCCACTTGCCGCTCCTGCGGGCTGGCATTACCAGGCCTTCGCTGGCGGCCAGAGTACGGAGAGTTTCCACGCTGGATTCTCTGAAATAGATGAGAGCCACCATCCAGACAGGTGCATAACCTGTAGCAATAAAGCACATGAAGATGGTCATGTTGGAAATCTTGTCACTGAAGGGGTCCAGATATTTACCCAATGTGCTGACTTCGCCCATGGCACGGGCTAGCTTGCCGTCCAAAAAGTCCGTAAGCATAAATCCCAACACCATAATCAACGCAAGGACCTTGAATACCAGGCTGTTGTTGCTGTAGTCCAGGTCGTTGTCGTAAAAGAACACCCACAGGAAAAACGGGGTGAGCACGATACGGCTCATGGTAAGCTGGCTTGCGATGGAAAGGGGCTTGCGGTGGGCGGGGTCGCGGTAGTACCAATAGGCGTAGGCTACGGTAGACGCCAAAACCAAAAGGATGGTCGCCACCATGCATATTTGTTGGTACTGTTCCAAATCTAATAGGTAGACGCCCATGGTAACGGTGGTGGCCAGGTTGGCGAGTTTGCTCCAGCGTCTTTTGTGCGGGAGTTTCTTTCCTTCACGCAGCACGCCCAAAGAGAAAAGAGTGTGGGCGATAAGCCTTGCTAACAGGACGGCGCAACCAACGCCAAGGATTTTTTCAGGGCTTTCTGACTGGACCAGGTCGCGTACGAAAATGCTGGTCATGACCGCAAAAGAGAGGAACCCGTCTATAAAGTTGAGCCAAAGCCTGTAATAGGGTTTTTCGATGTCTTGTCCACGAAGTTGGTAAAGCTTGTACCAACCCATGACCAGGGCTATGGCCACAAAGGCACAGGCGGTCTTTGCCATGCCGAGCCACGTAAAGACGATGACGCAGACAAAGACGATTGCCCTGAGGGCGCTCCATAGCCGGTTGAGGAACCGAACTTCAGATTTTTTTGACTCGGTCATTGGTTGTTCTCCAAAAGTTGTCTTGCGTGTTCCCGTACGGCACCGTTGTCTTCGCCCAGCATGCGGACCAGCTCTTCGATTCGCCCGTCGTGATCCAATTCCCGGACGCTTGTGATGGTCCTTCCGTCAATTTCTTTTTTGCTGACGGCGAGTTGATTGTCGGCACGGCTTGCCACTTGGTGCAGGTGGGTGATGGTCAATACCTGGTGGTGCTTGCCCAAGTTCTTCAGGGCATCGCCAATGCGGTTGCCCACTTCGCCGCTAATGCCGGAGTCCACTTCGTCAAAAATTAGCAGCGGAATCTTGTCCAGCTCCGCCATGACGGTCTTGATGGCCAACAGCACGCGGGAAAGCTCTCCGCCGGACACCGCTTTTTGCAAGGACTTCTCGCCTTCGCCCGGGTTAGGAGCTAGCAGGAATTCCACACGGTCCATTCCCGTGGGGGCCATTTCTTGTTCCAAAATTTGTGTCTTGAATACCGCCTTGGGCATTCCCAGTTCCCGCAGGTTGCCTTCCACCGCATTGTCGAACTTGACGGCGGCGGCCTTGCGGCTGCTAGACAGTTCGGCCGCGGTCTTGCGTAAACTTGCTTCGCATTTCCCCAGCTGGCGGTTCAGTTCGTTCAGGTCGCTGTCCAGGTTCTCTATGCAAGAGAGTTCCTCTTTCCGCTTTTCCACAAGCTCCAAAAGACCCGCCACATCGGTGCGGTACTTGCGTTTTAACTTTTGGATTTCGGCAATGCGGGCGTTGGCACGGTCCAGTTCCGCTTCGCTCAGGCCTTTCTCTGGCGTAAGCCGCATCAGGTCCTTGCAAATGGCCGTAAAGGGGTCTGCGACCTCGTTAAGGGCTTCCAGTTCCTCGCTATAGCGGGGAACCTTCTGGGATAGGGACCGCAACTTGGAAATCAGGTTTTGTGCCTGGTCCAAAATGCCGTTGTCTGCACCTATCAGGTTCTGGATTTCGCCTAGGTAGTTCTGCTCGATTTCTCCCTTATTGCCCTTGCTTACCTTTTCTTCCAGCTCCTCTTCTTCGCCTACTTTTAGGCTTGCCTTGGAAAGCTCGTCGAACTGGAATTTCAAAAAATCCTTTTGGGCTGCAAGTTCCCTGGCCCTGGCTTCCGTTTCCCTGATTTTGTTCTTCAGGGAGTTCCATTCCTTCCAGTGGATTTCGTATTCCACCAAAAGGCGTTCGTTGCCGGCAAAGGAATCCAGCATCTGGATGTGGGTCCGCGTGTCCCGGAGCAGCAGCTGTTCGCTTTGCCCATGCATCTGGATAAGCAGTTCCCCGATCTTTTGAAGGTCGGAAACGCTTACCACGGAACCGTTCACCCTTGCCTTTCCTTTTCCGGTGTCCAGGATTTCCCTGCGGATAACAAGTTCGTCGTCGTTGTCGATTTCAAGTTCGGCCAAAAGCGATTTGACTGGGGGAAGGTTCTCTATATCAAAGGTTCCCTCGATAATCGCCTTTTCGCAGCCTTGTCGCACCATGGAGGCCTGAGCCTTGTCGCCCATGAGCATCCGGAGCGATTTCATGAGTACGGACTTGCCCGCTCCCGTCTCGCCAGTAATGGCGGTAAAACCCTTGCGGAAGGGAACCTCCTGCGCCGCAATGAGGGTAAATCCGTTTATGGAGAGGGTTTTTAACATACGGCAGATAAGGTAGCAAAAAAGGGGTTGCTGGCTTGGACCTTCAAAGGCTATTTTTCAAATTCTATAACGCTACGGTATATGGGGCGGCCTTCTTTCTTGTACTTGCGTTCAAAACCCGTTGTAATGCCTTCCGTGGGTTCTGCCGTGTTCCGTTCTACCACCTTGCAGCCGGGGAAAGCGTCAAAGGTTTCCAAGGCTATTTCGTTGTATTCCTTGTGGTCCGTTCCCCAGTAGAAAATCCTTTTGCCGGGCTTCAGGACCCGTGCCACTTCGGCAAGGAAGTCCGGCCGCAAAAGCCTGTTCTTGTGGTGCCTTTCTTTGGGCCAGGGGTCCGGAAAGTACATGTGGAATGCGTCCACGGTGTTGTCCTTGACGCAGTCCCGCAAAAAGTAGAACACGTCACCCCGCAACATGGCGGCATTGTGGAGTACGCCACGTTTTTCCATGCGGCCGTGGGCAAAGGCTGCCCAGGTGTAGTCCCACTCGCTTCCCATGATAAAGTAGTCCGGGTGCTTCTGGGCGTAATCGACCAAGAAGTTTCCCTTGCCGCTGCCGATTTCCACTTCAACGTGGCCGTTCTCTTCGGGGAATATGTCCCTCCACTGGAACGGACGCTTGTCGGGCTTTCCGTCGGGAGTGCGGATAGGCTTGCGGTTTTCATCGCTACGGAAAACGTAGTGCCACAGTCCCTTCATTTCGGGGTCTTGCTTTAGGTCCCGGATGAATTCGGGAATGACGACGGCTGATTCAACAGTTTCTTCTTTCATGCTAGATAAATGGGACGACAATGTCCTTGAAATCATCCGGGATGTTCTTGTCCAGCATGTCGTGGATATGCTTTTCGGAGTATTTCATGGAGAAATGGGTGAGGATTATCTTTTCGCAAGCGATGTTCCCGCGGTTTTTTTCCAGGGCCTTCAAGATTTGCCGCAAATGGGTATGTCCCTTCTTGTGGCTCATGGGCTCGTCCTCGTCGTCCAGGAAGGTGCATTCCAGGACAAGAACTTTGGACTGGAATACGCCGGGGTTCTGGAGTATGCTTTCGCCCAGGCAGTCTCCCAAGAAACTCACCAGAGGCTCAAAGACCTCGCGGGTGATTTCCACGTTGTTTTTGCGCAGTTCGATGATTTCTGCTGGAGTTTTTCCTAGGTATTCCTGCTTAAGCTTGCGCTTGTGGAGGTATAGGGTTGCTCCCATGGCTGGCACGGAGTGCTTAACTTCGAAGGGTTCTAGCACCAGGTCCTTGCGGTACTTGAGGGGAATCCTGTTTCCTTTTTCTACGGGGCAGATTTCGGGGTAACGGAACTTTGCTTCGGGGACCCCTTCGAACAGGGCCTCTGCGCGAATCCACTTCTTTGCTCCATCGGCAATCTCTTGGGGCAGGTAATATACGCTATCCCGCTCCACGCCCATCATTTTTCGCAAGCTGTGGTGCCGCATTAGGCAACGGGCGTGGTCCCCATGGGCATGGGTCAGGAACACGTGGTTTATGGACGTGGCCGAGAGGGGACATTCTCCCATGTCCACTGCGAAGTCAAGTTCGGGAAATTGAAAATACGTAGCCAATCCAGAAATGGAAAAACCATTTACGCTGGTGCAGGAAGTATTCAGATGAACTTGTTTTAGGGCGTTGTGTATGTACTTGCTTTCGCTAGGCACAGAGGTTACTTCTTCTTGGCTTTTCTTTCGTTGTCCTTTTCCACCAGGTAGTCAAAGTCGTCACAGGTCATGGCCTCAATGTGGTTGCCCATGGCTACGCTACGTGTCCTGTCGCTTCCTTTTTTCTCGGGAATGCGAAAGCAGAAGTCATAGGTGTTGCCTTTGTCCGTGGGAATGCCCATCTTGAATATGCGGATGCGTTCTTTTCCGCTATAGATCTCATGGTAGTCGTAGGTGTTCTGGATCTTTTCCAGGCGCTTTTCCTGGTTGAATTCCAGTTCCCTTGTAACGGGACCGCTCAAGTACAGGGGCAGGGAGTTCTGGAATCTTAATTCCAACTTGCCATCGGTCTTTACGATGGATGTACCCGTAGGGTTGATCAGATAACGCTGCTGGGGAATGTTTTTGTAAGCCTTGTTGTGAACCCTGCGGACGCCGCACATTTCCCGCATGTCGGGGTTGGCGACAAAGTCAATGTCTCGGCAGATGGGGGGAAGGTTGGTGGGAACTTCCAGGTCGTCTCCGTTAGAGGAACCGGCGCAGCCGGAGAGCATAATCGGAGCGACAAAGAAGGGAACGAATTTCAAGGCAAACTTTAGGGCTTTCATGCTCTAAATATAAATTTAATGAGGGTTGAGGTGACAGGATCCACAAAAAAATGCCCCGCAAGGGGGCATTTTGGTAAAAAAGAGTTTTCTATTAGAGAAGGTCTACGATTGCAGCAAACAAGGTGTCTGCCAAAGCGTTGGTTTCCAGGCCTTCGAAAATATTGAACTGGTTGAACATGATTTTACCCTTGCCGAAGGGAAGCATTTGCAAATCCACTCCGCCCCTGATTTCGCCGTCCTTGATGGTAATGGACTGAGCGAAAACCTTCGCTCCTTCCAGACGGTTCATGGAAAGGCTGGGCATGATGGACGCTGCAGTGTGGTCCAGCACATTCTTATTGCCAAACGCCTTGGAAAGTTCAGAGCCGTCCGGCAGGTAATGGAGGCTGATTCCGTTAGCTCCCGTGGTCCAGTGGGATTCCAGGGTGAAGTCGAATTGGTGGCTCTGGTTCAAGAAGTCTACGTCATCCTGGGTCATGTCCGACAGCAGCAGGGTCTTGCCGCCATTCTTGGTGACATCCACAATCTTGTCCAGAATTTCGTCGGGCCAGGAGCTGAGGTTTGCAGTGAAAATGATTTTCTCGGTGCCTTCCAAGGCGGCGAGGGCGTCGCTGGATTCCTCGCTGTTGTCCAAGAAGCACACTTTTTTCATGGCAGACTTCACATCGGCTTGTTCAATGACAATCAGGTCTTCAAAGGAACTGTGGATGTCCTTGCCGTTGTCTTTGAGCGTAAGCTTGATCTGGTACTTGCCCACGGCACGGGGTGCCATGAGGGTGCATATTCCCATCTGCGTAAGGCTAGTCTTACCGGCAGGTTCGTCGGGAGACTGGGTCTGGCTGTTGAGGACCTTTCCTTTTTCGTCTAGCAGGGATATTTCCAGGCTGACGTTTTCGAGACGGCTGTTGTTCAAGAGGGTCAGCTGGAAGCTGACTTCGCTTTGCGGTGTGACCACATGTTCCAGTTCGCTGATGAGAATCCTGCTGGGCGTAGTGATTTCCTTGGCGAAGTCCGCGAAACCTTTGGTCTTGCGGTTTTCGTCGTTGAGTCCGCTAAAGTCTATGCCACAGTCGGCCCACTGGTCCAGGAAGAATCCAGCAATTTGCGGGTTGCTCTGGAATGCGGTAATCTGGTCCAGCTTGCTCTTGATGGCAATACGGTGGGCATCTTCATTGAAGTTTTCGAATTTTTTCCAAGGACTGTAGTTCGCTCCTGCGAGGAATTCCTCCAGCTGCTTGTAGACGTTCTTAACGGCCTTCTGGTTCTTTACTCCTCGAGGGCCGCCAATGTTAGTGGGCTTGGCGGGCAGCAGGGTGTGGTTTTTGAGGGTTACCAGCATCTTGTTGTTGATGTCCGATACGATATTCTCGTCATCGTCCTGGAATGTGCTGTCCCCCAGACCCGTATCTGGAACGGTAAGTTCTTCTTCGTCCCTGTTAAAGCAATGAGCAAGGTAGTGGGAGTAGCTGGCGTTCAGGCACAGGCGAGGGTTGACCCTCAGGCTTGCGTACTGGGAAATATGGTCCACGGTTACGGGCAGGAGCTTGCCGGTGTCCTTGTGGAATCCGCCTTCGTTATCCAGGTAGATGCTGTCCAGGTTGCTGATGGAGGGCCTGCACATGTCGATGGGGCTAATGGCGTTCAGCAGCTTGTTGCCGTTTTGCAGCATGAAGGTTCCGTTTTCGGCGCCTAGGATCCAGACTGCGATGGAAGGGTGGTGGTGTTGATCCCGAACCAGGTCGTTAATCAAGTTCTTGACCACCTCCAGGCCCTTGGGCGTGGATCGCATGGTGTGGATGGGAAATTCCTGGAACACCAGGAGTCCAATTTCGTCGCAGATGTCCAGTGCCTCGTTGGTGAGAGGGGCACCGCAGCTGCGGATGGCATTGAAACCGGCGTCTTTTACGGCTTGCAAATCCTTCTTGAGGGCCGGGTTCCTGTCAGTCCAGAGCCCACCTTCGCTCCACTGCTGGTTGTAGCTTACGCCCTGAATCTTGAGGATGGAGTCGTTCAGGTAGTAGTCGCCCTTGATGCAGTCAAACTTGCGGAATGCGAAAGTCTTTACCACGGGGAAGCTGTACTCGGGGGCCTTTCCCTTTCCGGTCTTGATTTCCAGCTGGGCTTCCAGGGCGAACATGTTGGGGCGGTCCGGACTCCAAATGCATTTGTCCTTTTTCCAATCCTTGACCTGGAGTACTATGCGTTGGGTGGTGTTTTCCTTGTCCAGTTTGGTTTCTTTGATCATCTCGTAGACGTCACCAGCTGGATTACGCATAAGGATCCTGATGCGTGCCTGGAATCCGCGGGGGTTGTTGAAAGATATTTCAACGGCGACCCTCTCTTGGTCCATGTCGGGTTCTACATGCAGGTCGGAAATGTATGCGGAACTACCGAGGATCAGGTCTACGTGTCCAAAAATGCCTCCGAAGGGGTATTGGGTCCAGGGAAGGCCCACGGGCATTTCGCTGGGGTGTACAAAGCGGTCGTCGGCGCCATCCTCGCTTTCTCGTCCGAAGTCGATGCGGCTGTTTGCGTTGCCCATGTTGGCCACTCTGACGCAAAGCACATTTTCTCCACCAATCTTGATGGCCTTCTGTGTCTCCAGGGTAAAGGGAGTATAGGCTCCAAAATGGGTGCCCAGGCGGATGCCGTTGAGCCAGACGGTGGCGTGGGATGCGATTCTTTCAAAACGCAAAAAGATGCGTTTTGCCACCAGCTTGTCGTCGTCCAACGTGAAGCGCTTGAAGTAGAAGGCGCAGTCCTGGGACATGAGCAACTTGTCGAAGGACCTTTCCCAAACATGGGGAACATTCACGGTTTCGGTGTCGGAGGGGTTAGTCGCATACCAGCGGTTGGAGATGCCGGAGTCTTCTGTGTCCCACTTCATCTGCCAATCGCCATCAAGGCTCATAATCTTGTTCATTAAGGTATTCCTTTTATATTTGCCCCCCAAAGATAGTTTTTTTTCGCGTGTGCAATTCTTGTAAATTTGAGGATTTGTTGCTATATTTGGCACACTCGGGGTGTAGCTCAGCCTGGTAGAGCGTCTGCTTTGGGAGCAGAATGTCATCAGTTCGATTAAATTCGCCGAGAGCGGAGCGAACGAGGCGAATTTAAGCCTTGACTTGCTCGGAGAGCAAGCAAGCCCGGAGGGCAAAATGGGAACGAAGTGAACATTTTGGCCATCTGGTTACCCCGGTCTGAAATACGATTGCTACATTTAGCCTCATCGGGGTGTAGCTCAGCCTGGTAGAGCGTCTGCTTTGGGAGCAGAATGTCATCAGTTCGAATCTGGTTACCCCGATACACAAAAGGACCCCCGCATGGGGGTCCTTTTGCGTATCTTAGGTAACCAGATCAGCTTCGCCAAAGGCGAAGCCCGTAGGGCAAGCTGGGAAGTGAGCGAAGCGAACCGAAGCCAGCGCAGCAATCTGGTTACCCCGATACAGCAAGGTCCCCTCCTGGGGACCTTTGCTGTATCTTAGAACCAGAGAGAACGCTCATCTCCATCATGTAAACAAAATAAAACTCAGAAAACATTTTTTTTCTGTTTTTTGCGGGTTATACTGCCATTTGCCCCGATTTTTGCATATATTGTTTATGATGTTTGAAAACAGGTTCTTAAATGCTCTGCATTCCATTGGGCTTATGGCCTGTTTTCTTGCTGTTTTTTCTTTGATCGGGTGCAGGGAAGAGGCCCCCGTCAAAAAAATCCAGCCTATCCTGTCCTCCTCATCTGCGATTTCATCCTCTTCCGAAGAATCTTCTTCTAGCGAGGAAGAATTGCCCAAGGACACCTTGGTTGCGGATTCGACAGTCGCTCTGGCCATTGATAGCCTGAGTTCATCCTCTCTGTCCAGTTCCTCCCTGTCCTCCAGCTCTTTTTTGGCATCCAGCTCCTCTGAAGCAGTCGTCGAGTCTTCCAGTTCTGAGCAGCCTGTGGATACGCTCAGTGTGGATACCGCCGCAGAAGCAAGCGTACCAAAGGACACTGTAATTTTGGAGGTTCCTCCCATAGATACGATTCCCGCAGATACGGTTCCTGAGGAAGCCGCTCCTGCAGACACGGTTGCCAAGGACACTTCTGTCTGTGCAGATGCTCCGGTTTCAGCCCTTTGCGATACCAGGGATGGCAAAATATACAGGACGGTCCGCATTGGTTCCCAGATTTGGATGGCGCAAAACCTCAATTATGCTGCTCCCGATAGTTGGTGTTACAACAACAGTCTTGAAAATTGCGCGGTCCATGGAAGACTTTACCAGTGGGCTGCAGCCTTGGGTCTGGACAAGTCGTTTGCACATTCTTTGGCCGGGAACTTGATTTCTGAAAGGCATCGCGGGGTGTGTCCAGAGGGGTGGCTCATACCGACTAAAGCCGATATGCTAGCCCTGGTAAAATTCGTACAGGAAAGCAACAAATCGTCAGGATTTGCGACCGAAGAGGTTGGTACTAGCCTGCGTAAAGCATCAGGCTGGGAAGAAAATGACGAGGAAATCGAGGGAACGGACCGCTATGGATTTGGCGCAATTCCTGCGGGTTACAGGGATGCCAATGGTTCATTCGCTTTCCTTGGCGAAGAGGTCGATTTTTGGATTGCCGAAGAGACTAGCGGCACCCACGCTCCGTACTGGAACCTCTACTATGCCAATCAGACCTTCCTTGGGGATTATAAAAATCCCAAGACCTTCGCCTACTCGGTCCGTTGCATAAAGAAATAGGGATTAGTAGAATGTCTTTTGGAAAGTCCCTCTGCATTTTGACCTTGCTTGTTGGAACCCTGTTTGCGGTGGAGGTGTTTTCTTTGCCCAAGGTCACGCCGGAGCTGAAGTCCAAGGCACAAGAATACTACAATGACGAATGCAAGGCTTGCCATCGCTGGGAACGTAAATTTGCGGCCCCTCCCATGAAGGAAAATGTGGCCCAGTATGCGGACAACCCCGAAGAAATGGTCAAATACCTGATGCACCCCACTCCAAGGCACCCTGAAACCTGGCCTCCCATGGAAATTACCCCGCTTACCGAGGAGCAGGCGAAGATGATGACGGCTTGGCTTTTATACATTTTAAGCAATCCGGAGGATCCGGGAAGACCTAAGTAGTTTGGGATGGGAATGAAGTATCTAGTGGCAGGATTTTTGGCTCTTTTGTGCGGCTTTTTCCTTGCCGATTTAGTGTTCCGTCAAAAAATGCCCGAATTGCAGCCCATGGCGCAAATACCCTTTGACCATTCGCTTCATGGGGATTCCATCGGGCTTGACTGTAGCCATTGTCATGGGGGATCCCATTTCCAGAGTCGCGCCCATATGCCATCCAAGAAGGATTGCTTGGATTGCCACCGCCTCCCGCTGACTGAAAAACCGGGCATAGAAAAGCTGGACTCTCTTTTGGCCCTTTCGGGGGAATTCCCCTGGAATCACAAGAATATCCTTCCCGAGCACGTGGTGTTCCACCACGGACTCCACTATGCGGCTGGGGTGCAGTGTTCCGACTGTCACCGGCCCTTGGACGGTGCCGACTATAGGGGAGGGCTTGCAAGGGGCAAGCCGTATTCCATGCAGATGTGCGTGGATTGCCACGCAAGAAAGACGTTCGGGGAAAAAGATTTTAAGCCTGCTGCAGTATACTGCGGAGCTTGTCATCGTTAGGGATAAAGGTTTATGGATAGGCGTGAGTTTATAAAGGCGTGTTCGGTAGTACTCTTGATGCAAGCTTTTGCAGGTTGCAGGCGTGTGACTCTCGATACGTCGTCCTCCATGCCTAGCCTGGAAGATTTTGTGAACGAAGTCAAGATGGCGGCGTCCCGCTCCAAGCCAGGTTTTGATTTGGTCCAGATTCCCATGCCATCTGCCTTGAAACAATCGGGGGCATCGCCCTTGAACCGCTTTGGCATGGCCATAGACTTGGATGCCTGCAATGGCTGCGGAAAGTGCATTTTGGCCTGCATGCAAGAGAACAACATTCCCCTGTCGTCCAAGGAACGCCGTGCTGCAGGCCAGTTTATGCACTGGATTGAAATGCGGGGGGGGACCCCTTCCATGTGTTTCCATTGCGGGGATGCCCCTTGCGAAAAAGTTTGCCCCACGGGTGCCGCCACGCACACGCCCGATGGTCTCAGTACCATGATGTACAAGCGTTGCACCGGTTCCAGGTTCTGTGGTGCCAATTGTCCCGTGGGTGCTAGGAAGTTCAATTACGACGATGCAGTCAAAGAGGGGCTGTCCCGCAGGTTTAACTCCGAAGTTCCCTTGCGTTCCAAGGGCGTTATGGAAAAATGTTCCTTGTGCTTGCAGCGGTTGCAGGACCACAAGTATTCCCACATGGCACAGTTTCCGGGAAACGAATGGCGGGGTACGGGGGTCGAGACAGCCTGTGCCGGGGCTTGCCCCAAGCATGCCATCATTTTTGGGAATTGGCTGGACCCCGCATCGCCTCTGGTAAAGGCCGCCAAACGCAAGAACATTTACGCACCTGCCGAAGTGGCCGCTTTGGACCCCTCTGTAGTCTACCTTAGGGGGAACCGCTAGTGTACAGGATTCCCATATGCATAGGCATGGTCCTGCTGCTCTTGGGGGCGGCGGCCTTTGGCGTATCCCTTTGGGATGGGCCTGCCGCATGGCATACGGATATGCGTACCTTGTGGGGAACTCCCATTGCCCTTTTTGTCCTATGGATAGGCCTTGCCCATGCGGGAACGTTGATTTCTGCAATATTCTTGGCGTTAGGGTTCCCTCTGGACCGCAGGACTTCCATGATTGCGGAGCTTTCTACCCTGTGTTCTTTGGTGGTGGCGGCAATGTTCCCGCTGCTGCACTTGGGCATTATCGAAAACTTTTACATGGTCGTTCCCTTCCTGGATGCTCGCGGGAACTTTGCCAACATGCGGTCACCCCTGGTGTGGGATTGTTGCAGTATAGCGGTCTATGCTATAGCGTCGTCCATATTCTTTGTGACCCACCTTTTGAGTGAAAAGCGGGAGTCTTTGAAAAAAATGGTGCGGCCCATGTCCTGGCTGCTCTTCCCGCTGGTGCTGTGGGTCCATACCGTGGTGAGTCTTGATTTTGCGGTTACCTTCGTGCCGGAGTGGCGGGGTGCTTTTTTCCCGCTTTACTTTATATGCGGTGCCATTTATTCGGGCCTTGCCCTGGTAATCATTCTTTTGATGGCGGAACATTGCAGGGTGCGACTCCTTGAAAAGCTCATGCTGGCCTTGTCTTGGGTTATGGCGGCATTCTGGCTGTGGGAATTTATGCTGAAGGGAACCTTCTCTTTCGAGGTGGTGTTCCTTGGTGCAATAGTTCCCCAACTCTTGTGGTTGCGTCCCATCCGCGACAATTCCTTTGTCATAATGCTGGTGGCGGTTTCGGCAATCCTGTCCCTGGGCCTAGAACGCTATGTATTGGTCACTCCCTCGGAATACAACGTGGCAAACGCCTTTGGCTGGGTGGACATGGGCTTGGTGGTGTTTTCCCTTGGGCTATTTGTTACTTTGTTCTTTATGTTGCGCGTAAGGCTCCGCAAGCCTTTGGAAGGCGACGACGTTGTCATGGGGGAGCTTTCTGTCCAGGACGAGGAGTCAGCCAGTCCGGTGAAGGGGGAGCTTTCTAACAACTTCCATTTGCTTCGGCTTCCGCTGCTTGTAGGGTTCTTGGCGATGCTCCTTTATGTGCTTTGGGCAGTGTCCGTGTTCCCCGATCCCATGACATCCCTTTCGGTGGCAAACATCGTACCCCTCTGCCTGCCCCTGCTTGTCCTCGTGGCCATGGTGGTGCTTTGCGCCAGACCGTTCTGGCTAGTTTTGAACCGCAGGACCAAATATGCATTTGTGGCTCTGATGGGCGTGGCGGGGGTCCTTGCGGGAATGTTCTGGGCCGGAGGCAGTTCCGTTGCGGCACCGGGCGCGGTGTCGGTGCAGGAACTCGCTACGTTCAAGCCCGCAGAAAAAGTCTGGGAAGCCCGTTGTGCATCTTGTCACGGCAAGGACGGCCTGTTTAACGAAAAGTTCGTGCGGGAGTTTTACCCGGTGCCGCAGAAGCTTTCGCTAGAAAGGCTGGACTCCTTGGGTACGGACTCCTTGGTGTCTGTTATTATGCATGGCAGAATCAACATGAATGCCTATGGGGACCGCCTTACGGAAGAAGACGCCCGCGGCTTGGTCCTTTACATGCGGCTTTTGGCTGGGGAGGGTAGGTAATGGATGCCGTGCTGAACTCCCTGTGTTGCCTTATGGCGTTGGGATCCTCCATGTTTCTTTGGCGACCGCCACGCAGTGTATTCAAGGAAGGGGCTTTGATATCCCTTTACCTGGTGTTGTTCATGGCTTTTTCCTTCTTGACCATGGAAGGCTCGGATGCCACGCTGGAATACTTGCCTTTGAGAATGCTTGCCCTTTGCATCTGCTTTTCCGTGACCTCCATCCAGAACCACAAGACTCGCTACCTGGTAATGGCACAGGTCCTCTGGCTGTGGGTTGAATTCTTTGGCGGCGTATCCCTGGTTTACCGGGGGTTGGACATGCCATGGACCAGGGTTGTCGCTATCGGGTCTTGTGCCGCGGGTAGCGTTTTTATGACCCGTATCAGCAGGGAAATGGAATTCATACTGATGGTTTACTGGATTGCTATTTGGATGTTTTTCTAGTTTCGGACTGCTTTTTTGGGGGAAAAACACTCTTTTTTTCAAAAAATCCCTTGACAAGGGCGGGTGTTTATCTATATTTGCGAGCGTCAATTCGACGGTGCTTCATAGCTCAGTTGGTAGAGCCCGCGACTGTTAATCGCGTTGTCCTTGGTTCGAGTCCAAGTGAAGCAGCTTAGAACCCCGTTCGAAAGAGCGGGGTTCTTTGTTTATTGCGACAAGGGAGGGCTTGTTGCTTATTTTGTATATTTCATCCTATGTTCAAGAAGTTTTTTATCGCTATTCTCGCGGCTGCGGCTTTCACGCTGGCGGCTGATCCCGTCACTGTCGAAGCCCGCCTGACCGAAATTCCGGGCAAGATGCCGAGCAATGACCTGTACAGCTACGTGTACGTGTTCAAGTACAAGGTGCAGAAGGTTATCTCCGGCAAGCTCGACGCGAAGGAAATCCTGGTGGGCGTGTACAACCCGCTTATCGCTCGCGGCAAGGTCAAGGACAAGATGGCCGACAAGAGCAAGGGCAACGTGGGCGAGTTCAAGGCGAAGGC
>CACXIR010000031.1 GCA_902767785.1 Fibrobacter succinogenes
GTGCAATATTCCCTACTGCTGCCTCCCGTAGGAGTCTGGGCCGTATCTCAGTCCCAATGTGGCCGATCACCCTCTCAGGCCGGCTACCGATCGTCGCCTAGGTGGGCCGTTGCCCCGCCTACTAGCTAATCGGACGCAAGCTCATCCCACACCGATGAATCTTTCGTCAACCCGGGATGTCCCAGGCCACGATATCCGGTATTACCCGCGCGTTGGCACGGCTATTCCCGAGTGTGGGGCAGATTGCTTACGCGTTACTCACCCGTTCGCCGCTATGCATTGCTGCACCGCTCGACTTGCATGTATAAGACACGCCACCAGCGTTCGTTCTGAGCCAGGATCAAACTCTTCATTAATTTTTCAAGAATTTTCTTGGGCCGTCACTAAGCACATCTCCGATTCCTTCAATCTTCCCGGCGGCCTCGCGGGCCTCCGCGCCCCCTTTCGGAGGGTGAGGCCAATTATAGAACTTTCCGGATGCAAAAACAAGGGGGGTAGGCTAAAAAAATTCATTTTTTTTCACTTTTCAGCCTAAAAACAGCCCCTCGGCGGCCTCCAACCCAGTCTATCAACACTCTATCAACAGTTCATGCGTCTATACAACTCTTTGCGTATCAAAAAGTTATGGAAGATTGGGCTTTTAGACTAGAAGGCGAAACAGAGGCCGCCGAGGCATTTGCACTCCCAAATCATATGTCGTTTTATGATATATTAATTTGTTTGTACAGATAAATTAATGGTTCTGAAAGTTACGTTCCATCTGTATGACGAACGACTACCATGGTCTAAAGAGTTAATTTATCTACAATCTCTTGCACAGGCGTTCTACATTCATCTAAATTCACCTGTACTGAATCCACTTGCCTAGAGAACCAAGTTATTTGACGCTTGGCGTAATTGCGGGTTTTCTTTTTCACCTCTTCCAGCACAGAATCAACAGAAGTGCTGTCCCGAGCATCCAGCAACTCGCGATAGCCCAGGCTTTGCCACGCCGGGGCGTCAAGGGGAACGGTCTTGGAGAGCTTTTGAACCTCGTCCAGCCAGCCATCGCAAATCATCTGATCCACACGGGTATTGATGCGGGCATACAAATTTTCCCGACTGCGGATCGTCCAGAATACGGGAATTTTTCCAATGCCCCCTTCCCTCTCGTTTTTCCACTCCGACAACTTGCGACCAGTCCCCCGCCAAACCTCCAGAATCCGGAGGATGCGATGACGGTTGTTCTCGTCGGCATCTTGCATGGACTCCGGGTCTGCCTTGCGAGCCTCGTCGCACAACCAGGCCAGTCCGTGCTTGTCGCAGTCCGCTTCCAGAGACTGCCGTACCGACTTGTCTATCTCCGGGATTTGCGGAAGCCCAAGCATCAGCGATTGCAAGTAAAGCCCCGTGCCGCCAACCAGGATAAAATTCTTTTCGGGACTTTGCTGGAACAAGCCTTTTACATCGGAACAAAAATCACCGGCAGAATACGCTTTGGCTGGATCGCAGAAATTTATCAGGTGGTGCTGCACCTGTGCCATGTCCTCTTTAGACGGCTGTGCCGTGCCTATGGCAAAGCCCCTGTATATCTGGCGGGAATCCACGCCGATAATCTCAGCACGGAACCGCTCCGCAAGTTCCAGCGAAAGCCGGGACTTTCCAACACCAGTGGCACCAACTAAAGCAAAAAGGACAGGCATACTTTTTTAATTTAGCTATCTTTCGCCAAGGATGAACAAGCTCAAACACATTGTCGCCATCGTTATTGTCCTGGGAATTATCTCGGGAGTGGCTTTTGTATTGCAAAAAACCAGCATTGGTGAAAATCTATTCAAGCGGGAATCCGCCGCAGCAACAATCTCGGACTCCACTGCCGTGCAGGACACCACACCCTTTGTAGAAAAAATGAAAAAGCACCTGGAAGTGGTGCAGGTGCAAAAATCCCGCAAGAAAAAAGACATCTGGGTTCTGGGAAACGGCAGGACCATTACCTATTACCTGCTGCAAGCCCAACGGTTCTTAAGAAACAACGGCGGAGAAGTCCTATACATGGAAGAGTTGCATGGAGACCCCACCGTATTCCAGTCTGCAGCCCTGGACGCCCTGTCCCCCGACGGGGACACCTTGCACCTGGTGCTGAACGTTTCCGACAACATCTTCAAGAACAATGCCTCTTACCTGTCCATAGCCTTTCAGGTAACGGAACTGACACCTGAACTGATTGTGGCCCTAAACGACCTCAAGTTCCCTTACGACTTGCTGATAACCCCCTTTGGCATGTCCGAAACCTTTTTCCCGGACCTGGACCGGGTCAAAAACAAGGAACTGGTGCTGTGGCTATTGATGGAATCGTCTAGCCTTGACTCCAGGCACAAACGCTACCGCCCCGTAAGGATTCACCACACGGAACAGCAGATAGAAGCCGTTATCCAAGAGGCCAAGACCCTGGTTCCAAATGCCAAGGGGATTGCCACGCGTTTTGCAGAACAGGCTGTGGAACACAAGCAGCTTTTAGAAGCCACGCTCGCCCCAGCCAAGGAAAACGGCCTATGGTTCCTGGACCTGTCCATGAACAAAAAATCAAAAATCATGGAAGCCTGCAAGGACCTGTCCATGACCTGCAAAACAGCCAGCCCCTACAACCCCTCCAACAGTGCCTTGGACGACTACATTCGCTTTAAGCTAAAGGTAGCCGCCAAAAGCGGCATGTCCACCATAATCATCCCGTTGAGCGAGGCAAACATCGCCAAGGTAAAATCCATCGACGCAAAAGCGACGGCCCAAGGCTCCACTATCGTAAATTTATCTACCTTTATGAAGTATTGACAAGGAGAATTCCATGACTGTAAAGCTGGGTGTGAATATCGACCATATCGCCACCATCCGCGAAGCCCGAAAGATTAGGGAACCGGATCCCGTCACTGCCGCCCTGATGGCAGAACTAGCCGGTTGCATGGGCATAACCGTCCACCTCCGCGAAGACAAGCGCCACATACAGGACAGGGACGTACGCCTGCTCCGTGGAACCGTCACCACCAAGCTGAACCTGAAAATCTCCCCCACCGCCGAAATGTTGCAGTTTGCCACCAACGTGCAGCCGGACATGGTCACCCTGGTGCAGGAAAACCACCAGGAAATCACCATTGAAGGCGGCCTGAACGTGGCTGCCAAGGTAGACGAGCTTTCCAAGTTCGTAACCACCCTGAAAAACAACGACATCGCGGTAAGCCTGTTCATTGAACCGGAAACGGACCAGGTCAAGGCCGCAAAGAAGGTGGGTGCCGACTTTGTGGAATTCAACACGGGCAAATACGCCACCGACTGCGAGCTGGGAAGCCTACAAGAAGTGGAACGCGAAATTTCTGCCATCGAAGACATGACCATGCTGGCCCGCAAGTACGGCCTTAGGGTTTTAGCCGGTCACGGGCTGAACTACCGCAACGTAGGCGCCATTGCCGCCATCGACGGCATCGAAGAACTGAACATCGGACACAGCATTGTGGCCCGCAGCGTTTACGTGGGCATGGAAAAAGCGGTAAAGGAAATGCTGGAACAGATCCGCAATGCGGGTTAACCGCTAATAGTCCTTATACTCCACGTGATGCAGGACCAATCCTTGGGGCGGCGCCCACGTGCGTTCACCCTTAAATTTTTTTTCGAAAATGCTCTGGATAGTTCCGGCAGGGTAACGCCCACGGCCAACGTCGAACAGCGTGCCCACCATGGCCCGCACCTGGCGGTGCAAAAAACGGTTCCCCTTGATATGGAAAACCACCGTCCACTCGTTCAGGCGCTCCAAGCGAAATTCGGTCAAGGTGCAAAGGGTGGACTTGCCGTCATTCCTGGGTATGCAAAAATCAATAAAGTCGTGTTCCCCCAAAAAAGACTGGGCCTCACGCTCCATCAAATCCAAATCTAAATGGAGCGAACCGCATTCCCAGCCGTAGTCCCGCATAAGCGCCACCGGGCGGGTATAGAGGGTGTACTGGTAATACCGCGATACCGCGTCAAAGCGAGCATTGAAATCATCGCTGCAGGGCTGCAGATCCCGGATACGGATAAGCCTTTTGGTAAGGCCGTTGACAGAATGTTCCGTCTTTCGCAAATCCAGTTCGCCGTCGTAGTCAAAGTGAGCGCACTGGCCCCGACCATGAACCCCGGTGTCCGTGCGGCCAGAACCTACGATGCGGATAGGAACCCGAAGGGCAATGGAAAACGCCTCTTCCAAAGCGGACTGGACTGTAACAAATTTTTGTTTCCCTGCTTCGTTCTGGACCTGCCAGCCGTAAAACGCGCTACCCAGGTACTCGCAGCGGAAACGGTAACGCATAAGCTAGTTTCCTGCATCCAGGGCGTCTTTAATGACGGCTTCCACCTGTTCCTGGGGAATTTTCAACTGAGATGCAATGGCCGAGGCAGGGAATCCGCGGCGAGACATCTGCAATATTTTGCTCTTCTCGGTAAGTTCCTTATCGAACCGGCTGGCTTCCAGGGGGTTGCTCCCCTGCAGATTCGGGTTGCCGGTAACGTTATGGCTTTGGGCCCTAAGCTTCATGGTCCTATCGCGGGAAAGTCCACGGGGCGCCCGCAACACGTCGGAAAGGGACTGGATGGCAGAAGTTATGCGTTCCCTGGCAGTGGGCCTCAACTGGGGCCGCCTGTTCAAGTCGGAAATCATGACCTTGTTTTCCGGGTTCCCGTTCTCGTCTTCGAAAGAAACCTTGGTCTCGGCAAATCCCTCGACCTCGTCAATAATGGAGGGCTTGGAAGCACGCGGCCGCGGGGCTAGGGTCGGATCATTTTCAAAACCATTCTTGGGTTCCTTGAACCGGCCTTCCGCCTTCAAGGCTTCCATACGCATGGTCACCACTTTCTTGTGATGGCTCAATGCCGCCAAAAGAACGATGCAAAGCAGCACAGCGGCCACGCCGCCCACTACCCATACCAACGCGCTTTTCGAAATGCCAGCGATGGTCTTTTCAGAGGCAGCCACCTCTCCCTCTGGCGTTTTTTGACGGAGGGCATTCAAATCTGCCCAAGCTACTTCCAAATCGTTTCTGATGGCAAGCTGGGCGTCTGCATTGCCCTGGGCCTCCCACAACGCCACTTCCATGGAATCTATCTTGGAGCGGGCCTGCAAATAGGCTTTGGAATCAAAGGAAGACCGCCCCCCTGAAAGATCGGCAAGCAAGAACAGCAGCACGCCGGCTGTCAGGAACAAAAGCACTATAGGCACTACGATTTTCTTCATGGCCACAAATTTACAAAAAACACGGCTCTTACGAAGCCAAGGCTTCCGCCATGACTACCCGGTTTCCCCCATTACGAGAAGCCAACCTCATGGCGGCTTCAGCCGTTTTTATAAGGGTTTTCACCTCGACGGCGTGAACAGGCATTACGGAAACGCCCAGGCTCAAGGACGTTTTCAGAATTCCCTCGCCATAGGCCACCTGCAAAAGCGAAATCTCATGGCAAATTTTTTCGGCCCGGTCCTTGGTTATCTTGTAGTCTGCCCCAGGCATAATCACGCAGAAAACGTCCCCGTCGTAGCGGCAGGGAACATCTTCATTCCTGATGTAGCTAGGAAGCCGCTGACCCAACTCCCAAAGCATCTGCTCCACCGCATGGCGGCCACGAGTCTCTTGCAGCTGCGGAATAACGTCGGGGTAAAGCATAATGATCCCAATAGGAGTCTTGTGCCTTGTGGCAGAGAATATTTCACGTCGGAGGGATTCCTCCATGTAGCGCTTGTTGAACAGCCCCGTCAGGCTGTCGCGGATGCTGTGTTGCTGGAACCGGATGTTCAGGTTTTGGTTCGCCACGTACAGCCCGAATGTTGCGGATACGATGCTGACCTTGGTTTTCCAGAATTCGAGGTCCTCGCCTTCGGGGAACTCGTCCACTTGAATGCAAAGTGTTCCAAAATGCTCTTCTATGCCCTCAATAGGGGCGCAGAAGGCCACCCCCTGATTGTGGAAATGCAAATGGGTACAACCCGCAGTGCTTCCGTCCGAAGTATAGTCGTTCACCACGATTTCGCCCAGATTGAAGCTGGCACATTCTGCAGGCATCATCACGTCGTCGCTAATGACGTAATCGCCAAAGGAGAAAATCTTGTGCATCTCGGACTGGGCATCCCCGTACATGTAAAGGACTCCGGCCGCGCCCGGAAACAATTTGGGCAAAACTTTTTCCAGCATGGCCACCACTTCAGAGAAGGGCCTATTCCTGAGGACCTCGCGGCAAAACTCGCTCCACTCCTCTAGCGGGAACAAGGGCTTGGGCAGTGGCGCGGCCGGACTTTCTTCAACTGGCGCAGCAGCCTCTTCTGCAACGCCCTCTGCAGTTTCTTCCGGTGCCGTTTCTCCTGGTTCTTCGGGAACTTCTCCCGGCACAATGGGAACCAATTCCGTAATGTGGTTCTGGGCGCTGGGATAATCGTCCACGCCTACCCCATCTTGGACCGCCTTTTTGGCAACGGTATAAAAGATAAAGCCTAGGACCGCACCCCAAATTCCTACAAACAAAAACTTGATTTCCACCGAAAAGCTGGTTTCGGGAACGAAATAAGCGAGAACCACGCCAGCAGCAAAGGCCAGCAACCAAACCAAATAAGAAATGACACTCATATTCTACAATTTACGAAAACTCCAGACATTCGGGCAACCCCTAGTTCTAAAAACAAGAAAAACGGGGCTTTCTCCTCTGCTATTTTCTAAATTTCAACCCATGACCATCCTCGAAAAGATTGCACTTGCCTTACCCGCCGTCGAGTCCCCTGCTAGATATATGGGCGGCGAGGCCAACAGCGTGGTGAAGGACCACTCCAAGATGCTTGCCCGCATGGCGTTCCTGTTCCCGGACACCTACGAGATTGGCATGAGCAACAACGGCATGCGTATTCTGTACCACGTGGTGAACCGCGAACCCAACATGCTCTGCGAGGTGGCCTTTGCCCCCTGGGACGACATGGCAAGGGAAATGGCGAAATACGACATTCCGCTGTACACCCACGCCAGCTACACCCCCGTGCGGGACTTTGACGTGGTGGGCATTACACTACAGACGGAACTGAACTTTACCAATGTGCCCTACGTGCTGGAACTGGCCCGCATACCGGCGTGGCAAAAGGAACGCAAGGAAGAAGACCCGATTATCGTGTCCGGAGGGCCTGCCATGGCCAACCCCGAACCCGTGGCGGATTTTTTTGACGCCTTCATGATTGGCGATGGCGAAAAAGTGATGGTGGAACTTTTGCGCTGCGTTGGCGAGGGCCGCAAGGCTGGCCTAAAGCGAGCCGAAATCCTCCAGAACCTTTCCAAGATTGACGGCGTTTACGTGCCTACTTTGCGGCCCGTGGTAAAGAACGAATACGGCATGATGGTCCCGGCGGAGCCCGCAAAGGGAAGCTACCAGAATACCAACGGGGTCCGCCGCCTGTTCATCCCGGAGATGGACCCCAGGGATTACCCCGTCAAGAACCTGATTGCCAACATGCAGCTGGTACACAACCGCTTTAGCGTAGAGGTAATGCGGGGCTGCGCCCAAGGTTGCCGTTTTTGCCAGGCTGGCATCTGGTACCGCCCCTGCCGCGAACTGAACCCCGACGACGTGCTGGACATTGCCAAGGCAGGCATCCGGGCAACCGGCGAGCGGGAACTGGGACTGCTCTCCCTTTCTACCGCCGACTATAAACCAGTGGAGGCCCTTACCGACTCCATCATTGACGACCCCTTCTACGATACCGTGGACGTGAGCTTGCCCAGCATTCGCGTAAACAGTTTTGGCCAAAGTCTGGCGGAAAAAGTGGCCGCCCTGAAGGGGGGCCGCAGTGCCACCTTCGCCCCGGAAACCGGGTCGGAACGCATCCGCAAGATGATCAACAAGACCATCAGCGACCAGGACATGTACGACGCCGCAGAACACGCCTTCAGCAGCGGGTTCAACAAGATCAAGCTCTACACCATGATCGGGTTCCCCACCGAAAACCTGAAGGACATGCAGGCATTTTGCGACCTGATTTTCAACCTGGTAAAAATCGGACGCAAGTACAACCGGGGCATCCAGATAGCCGTTTCTATCGGCATCCTTATCCCCAAGTCCTTTACCGGACTCCAGTGGGCGCCCTTTATGGACAAGGAAACGGCGCTTGGCCACATCCGCTTTGTGCGGGAAAAATTCTTTAAGCACCCCAACGTAAAAATCAACTGGGCCAGCTGGGAAACCAGCTTTTTGGAGGCCGTCTATAGCCGAGGCGACCGAAGCCTTGCTCCCGTCATTTACACCGCCTACAAAAAGGGAATCATTTTTGAGAGCGATTCCTACCGTTTTGATTTTGACAAGTGGCTCCAGGTATGGGAAGAATGCCATTACGACACCAGCTGGGTGTACCGGGAACGGGACAAGGACGAGGTGTTCCCCTGGGATTTTATACACGCAGGTACCAGCAAGCAGTACTTGAGGCGAGAATGGGAAAAGGCCTTTGACCCGAACAGCGACCCCGTACCCAACTGCAAGTGGGGAGACTGCCAAAAGTGCGGCATTCCCGGATTCGGCACAGAAATCCGCCTGGCAAACGATCCCGTGCGGCACAAGGCCCCCAGCCGCACCCCCGAAGAAATCAAAAAACTGGTGGCGGAGAGGCGACCCAAAAAGGCAGAAAGCTTCAGCTACAAGATTACTTTCAAAAAAACGGGACTCAGCAGGTTCTTGCCCCACCAGAACATGCTCAGTTTCTTCGAACGCACCTTTATCTGTGCAAACATTCCCATCAAGTTTAGCGAAGGATTCAGCCCCAAGCCCCGCATCACCAACATGGGGGCGCTGCCCCTGGGCATGGAGACCTACTGCGAAATCATTAGCGTGGAGCTGCGGGAACCCCTGGACATCTCACCCGAGAACCTGCCCAAAATCATGGCACAGCTTTCGGCACCCTTCCCCCGTGGCATGGAAATCGTGAACATTGAACCCCTGAAGGAAAAACTCAGCAAGCACTTCCCCAAGGCCATGGTTTACCGCTACACGCCAGAGCAGGTGCCACCGGACCTGATGGAGCGGTTGGCCTCCAAAACGCTACCCGTGGTCACCAACCACAGGGGCCAGGAAATCGACCTGAATCAGCACATTTTGAGCATAGAGAACCAGGAAGGGACCCTGTTCCTGAGAATCAGGTGCAACGACCAGGGTGCCACTGCCAGTCCCTTCGTGATAATCGCAGGATTACTGGGAATAGCCATCGATCCCGCCAAGCTGGACGAGGTATCCAGGCGCTTTTTAGTGGCAAAAATCGCCATGGAATGGTAAAACTACCCCAAATAGTAGACGAAACGTAAAAATTAAGTTATATTCCGACCAAATTAACCTTAAATTCTCATTCAAAGGAGAGACTACATGAAGAAAATATTCCTTTCTGCCGTCATAGCGCTGGCCCTGTGCAGCTACGGTTACGCCCAGGACGACGAAGAATACGAAGAAGAAGAAGCCCCCGCCAAGGTGGTGAAGAAGGCCCCCGCCTACGAAGAAGAAGAGGAGGAGGACGAAGCCCCCGTCGCCAAGAAAGCCGATAAGAAAAAAGAAAAGAAGGTTTCCGGCGACGTGCCCTTCTTTGGCCTTGGCGTCGATCTGGTTGGAAGCCTGAAGGACGAAGCCATCATCCGCTTGGTGTTCAAGCCCTCCGCAAGCATCGAAGTCGCTGGCTTGATCGGCCTGTGGCACCATGGTGAAACCACTTTCAAGCCGAAGACTGGTGACGAACAATCGTATTCCGATAACTATACCGATATCGCTGTCGGTGTGGGCTTTGACTACCTGATGCCCACGGCGTTCCTGCCCTTCACCGTCGGTGGCGAATTCCTGTTCTCGTCGCCCAGCCCCAGAACCGCCCTTGGTGATGCTATTGCAAACTTCCAAGGTAAGCTGAGCGATGTTTCCGTCACCAGACTCCGTTTCAACGTGCTGGCCGGTGCCGAAGCTGAACTGGTCAAGGGCTTGACCTTGAGCGGAAAGGCCGGCTTGGGCTTCGACTACTGGTCCTACGACGTGGTCGATGTTGGTACGACTTCTTGGTTGGACCTCGGATTCGTGACCAGGGTCTACCTGACCTGGTACATGTTCTAATCCAGAACGATTTAGTCAATCAAAAAGAGATTCCTTCGGGAATCTCTTTTTTTTGTTTTACGCGGGTCTGGATCCATCGCCACTTCGTGGCTCAGGATGACGTGTACTTCGTTGGTCTGGATTATTCCCCGAACACGAACTTCGCGTACAGATCCAGGAGGGTTTGCCCCCACAGGTACACGACGGGAGCAGACACAGCTAGGAACGGCCCGAAGGGAATCTGGCCCGAGCCGTCGCCTTTGCCCTTGCGTTCTGCAATCTTTGCCCAGGGAATCATGATCAAAATTCCAAAGAATGCAGCAAGGATCAAGGTGACGACAGCGCAGTCCAAGCCCATCAAGGCGCCGTAGCCCGCCAAAAGCTTAACATCGCCAAAGCCCATGGCTTCTTTTTTGAGCAGCTTGGACGCCGCGTAGCCCAACAGGTACAAGCCACCGCCAGCGCAGGCGGCCCCGATCAAACTCTGAAACGGCGTAATATCGCCAGGGAACATAGAAAGCACAAGGCCCACCACAATGCCCCCCACCGAAATGGAATCGGGAATTAGTTTGTACTTAAAGTCAACGGCACAAACGGGGTAAATCCCTAGCAGCAGCCAGAACAAAGCAAGGGAGTCCACCCAGTTGGCCACGGGGGCCGACCAGTCAACGCCCCAGTTTGCAGCAAGCAAGGCCAAGGAACCCAGCAACCCGCACAGGGATTCCCCGATGGGATAAATGACGCTGATGGGTTGTTTGCAACAGGCACTTTTGCCCCGCAGCCAAAGCCAACCCACAATGGGCAAATTGTAATAGATGGGAATCCTTTTTTTGCACAAGGGGCAGTGGGAGGGCGGATTGATCAGGGAAATGCCCCGAGGCATCCTGTATACAATCACATTGTAGAAGCTACCTACACAGGCTCCCAAGGCAAAAAAAAGCAACAGCCCATACCAAAGTGGAATATTCTCCATAAAATCGCTCCAAAATCAAAGAAATCGCAAGCCTAGGCCGGCAAAGGCCGTACCTTTTTTTTGAAAAAAAAGATAAATTTATATCCTGGATATGGTGCATAAAAGGATTGGATTATGCGGTTAAAAAGTTTGATTTTTTTGTTTGGGATTTTCCTTACCCTAGTTTCCCTGAACAGCTGTTCTAGGGAATCCTCCATCAAGGAAAACGTAAACCTGAGAAACAACCACTCCGTGGTGTTTATTTTCAACACTCCCTTTAAAAACCCAGACGCCTTTGCCGACTCCATTATCAACCTGCCCAATCCCGATTCCGTCATCGTCAACGACACCGTTACCGTAACCATTGGCGACACCATCCACATGATGGGCTTTTTGCGCTACAACGCCGACAAGATTTACCTGTACCAGTGGGTTTTGGACAGCCTAGTGACCGACAGCACGGGCAAGCAGAAGATGAAGAAGGCCCTAGTGACCGGCCACAACGCCACGCCCCAGTCTTGGGTCTACATGAAGGAAGGCGTATATTCTCCCCTGTTTGTTGCCATTGACGGAAACAGTGCGACCGACACCGCCGGAAAGGACCAGTTCATACGGGTCATCAACACGCCCCCCTACTTGGGCGTTCCCAGAGACACCCTGTGGGCCCGAGCCAAGAGCCCCGTCACCTTCCCCATCCTGGCGCTGGACTCCTTTGGCACCATCGCGAGCTTCCAGGTGGACCTGGACGCCCAGGGCAAGAAGGCTCCCCAGAATTGGAAA
Source organism: Fibrobacter succinogenes (assembly GCA_902767785.1). Classification (GTDB taxonomy): domain Bacteria; phylum Fibrobacterota; class Fibrobacteria; order Fibrobacterales; family Fibrobacteraceae; genus Fibrobacter; species Fibrobacter succinogenes_D. The sequence goes on from CACXIR010000031.1 coordinate 11,810, forward strand.
TACACCAAGGACGAGCTGACGGATAGCCTGATCATCACCATTCCCTACGATGCCGCCCTGACAGACAGCCTGGGGAACCAGAAGATTTACATCATTGTAACTGACGACGACAAGAACACCACCAAGGACAGCGTGTACCTGCACTTCAACCAGCTGCCCACCATCAAGATCCTGGGACCCGACGATCAACAGAGGGTTAGCGACACCGTGGAATCCTTTAGGTTGTTCTACGAAGGCCACGACAAGGACAACGAAGACCAGCTGCGCTACTACGTCCGCATTGCGAACACCCCCGACAACCAGGAAGACGACCTGAACCTTTCCAACGTGTACGACCTAGTGCTGAAGAACAGCACCTCCACCAGTTTCGCCGTTATCGAGGATGGCATAAACAACCTGAAAAAACTGGGCTATACTGGCCGTTATTTCTCTTGGGACGTTTGGGTCACCGATGGCTATGACACCGTAGTGGCCGAAAAGATAAAGACCAGCAAGGGAAGTCGCCCGCGGTTCTTCTACCTGGGGCCAAGCAAGAACACCTGCGAATTCTACGGTTTTGCCAAGTACGAGGGGCTTTCTAGCCACAGGGGAATCAAGATTACCTTGATTAATAATGCGGACACGAGCAATATCTATACCGCCGAGACCAACCCCGATGGAAGCTACCGGATAGAAGGACTCCCTGCAGGCAGCTATAAATTGATGGCAAATGACGAAACCGGCAGAGGGTTCCGAAACATTACCTCCAAGACTCCGGCAATCAATGCCGGCGACGAAAAGGAACTGCCCCTGCTGCTGCTTAAAGACCCCGCCCCGCCCCGGATCTATAGCATCAAGGGCCTAGACGACACCCTGTTTGTACGTGACACGATCGTATCTGGAAAATTCAGCGACTATGGCTCCCAGGTCAAGACTGCGGTGGCTATTCTGGACGCAGACACCTGCAGCGCACAGAGCAACAGCTGCAAGTTCTCCAACCTGACCCTTTACTCTTGGAGCGTGGATCTAAGCGGGCTTGTGGATGGCTCCCACTCCTTCAAGATAACGGCCATAGACAGTGCCGGATACAAGACCGACACCACGATTACCTTCTTTGTCTCGGCCACCAACATGGTTGTCACGGTCAGGGACCAAAATTCTGCTACAGGCTCCAACGCCGCCATGGTAGAAGAGGGCGGAACCCTGGTATTCGAAGCCGACATTAAACAGGCGGACCCACCCGTAACCGTGGTCACCTGGCAAAGCGACAAGCTCAAGGAAACGAGAACATCCCCGGTTGCCGGAGGCAAAGCCACCATATCTCTACAAAAATCGGATTTTAAGGACGACATCGTCCTCGGCACGCGGTACACCATGTACGCCACATCGGACCAGGGAAGCTCCTCTAACACCGTCCGCTTTGGCTTTTACGGAACAGACCCCGTGGTCTACATTACAAAACCCGCCAACGACACCACCATTGCCGTAAAACAGGTTGTCACCTTGGCCACGGAAGTAGTGGCAGGCAGCGGGTATACCCTAACCTGGACCTGCATCGAAGGCACCAACGTAACAAACAACTGCTTTGCAGCAGGCACTACGGCTCCCCAGACATCCTGGACAACCGCAGGAACCAAGAAGATCGTAGCCAAGGTGACTGTGGGCGGAAAAACCGCAACTGACACCCTTGTGGTCAACGTTGTTGCAGACCCACCATCCATCAAGGTGGACGAAAACGAAGGAACCATCTCGAAAAAAATCAACAGCTCTCACGAGTTTGAAGTAACCGCCAAGGGCAAATACGTTCCCGTAAAGGAGCTGGCCTGGAAATGCGCCAACAACGCAAATTGGACCACAACCGCCGTGTCCCCGCCGCAAAAGCAGGTGACCCAAACCATGACCATCACGGGACTCCCCAGCAATGAGATTTCCGACTACATCTGCGTTGTCCGGGCCACCGACAATGCGGACCAGGACGGTTTTGACACATTGCACTTCAACATCATCAAGGACATTCCCACCATCAAGCTCAACATCCACAACAAGAACGTGACCATCAAGGACGAGGAACAGCTGAAATACAGCAAAGGCAACGTTCTGGGTGGAGGGATTATTGTCAAATACGGCTGCAACAGCAACTTGACCAACCTGAATATTTCTCGTATCACCACCGGCTACCCCACCGAACCGATGCCCTCGACCCCCGGGAACTACTATTGCGTGATACAGGCTTCTGACGAAGACGAGCCCAGCCTTTATTCCCGAGACACCGTCACCTACAAAGTGTACCGGGCACCGCCTTCGGTCACCGTGACCGACCAGGTGACCAAGACCATCAAGGACACCCTGACCCTTTACGCCAACGCAATGGATTCCTCGGAGGCAACCCTGCCTGGCTACATCAAATCCTATGAATGGGGATGCGGAACTTCTAGTACAGACATTCTCGCAAACCTTTCCCAGACCAACAAGAATACCTACCTGGCCACTTTGCCCAGCACGGCACAGCCAAACTACTTATGCATAGTTCGCGTCACCGACGACGACGGGCTGACTGCCACAGGCACCACCCACATTAACGTGGAGCTAGCGCCCCCCTTCGTAGAAGTCGCCCGTGACAGCGGCATAGCCCGCCCCGGCATGAAAATTCTTTTGAACGCTAGGGCCTGGGACACTTACGACGGCAACATGGGCTACATTGCCAAGCGGGAATGGAGCTGCGGCGACAATACTACGGAAATAAACAGAAACTGGAGGACCGTTTCCTCTTACGACACCTCTTGGACCGCACCGCAAAATGCGGTCAACCTAAGGTGTGTCGCTAGGGCAACCGACGACGATGGAAACATCGCCACGGACACCATGTACTTAAAGTACACAGACAAAATACCCACCATCACAGTAAAGGAAGGCCAGATTTACGTAGCCCAAGGCGACGTGATATTGCTTGATGCATCCATCAACAAGGAAGCCTGGCAAGGAGTTAACTGGTACAGCTGGCAGTGCTTCTATTCTAGCAACCACCAAGCCGCCGATTCCTTACGCAAGCTGGATTACTACAAGAACGGGGAACGCTTCTACGATTACCGCCAAACCTTGAGTAGTGAAGGAAAGGACCTTTACTGCGTCGTTTCTGCCGAAGAGGCCGCAACCAGGGATGTTTTCCGCGACACCTCTTTTATTAAGGTGCTAATCCCGGCAAACGACCTTCCCATTGCCAAAATCACCGGAGCCGACACCATTTACCCCTGGAGTGGCGACGAGTTGCAAAATGGCGAAGCCATCTCCTTCTACTCGCCGGAATGGAGCGGTGCCCAGTCTGAAATCGGTACCATCGGTAACGAAAACATGAGGTATTACGAATGGCAATTCAGCAACGTGAATTCCACGTTCTACACCGGAAAGTCCGACGGAGGCATGGACACTACCATTGGCGTATTCAACTCCGCTTTCCGCAGGCCCACTTCTGAAGGCTCCATCACCATGTGCCTGAAGTTCCTAGATAGCATTGCGAACCCCCTCACGGATGCGTTCATACGGCGCCATCAGGCCAACATATTCTGCCGCGAAATCTTTGTCCGTAGAGCCTGGAAGAACCTGGCCAACGAAGGCGACACCGTTTTACAAAAAACCACGGTACGCACGCCGCCCGCCATTACCGCTCTTGGAAACAGACTCAGCATCGTCTACCTGACAGCCAAGGCCACCATTGCCACAAAGTATTTAAGCGGCAACGCCTGGGTTTCTGTTGGCGTTGGCGCCACCAGCTCCATCACCGACTCCATTGTAAGAATGCAGTTGGCAAATGACGGACAGAACCTCTACCTAGCCGTGCTTACAAGTGCAAATTCCTTGAAGGTTTTCAAATCCGCCGGAGGAACTTCTGAATGGACAACGGTAGCAACCCCCATCTCGGATGTCACTTTCATGAACCTAACCTGTCACCCAACCACGAAAGTCCCTGTAGTCACCTATGTAAAGAGCGACCGTCCATACTTCAGTTACTTGAACGGCAGCAGCTGGAAAGAAGAGCCAATATCCACAAACAAGACCGCTCGTGAAGCAAACTCCGTGTTCTCCTCTGCAGGCACGTTCTTTGTCACCTTTACCGACAAAACCTTCCAGTACAACACCTATTACGCCATCTACGACGCAGGCTTCGGCGTAAAGAAAGGAGAAACCCTTATCGCCAAGGAAATGGGAAGTGTCAGTCTGGCTACCGACGGAACCAAAATCTATATGGGCTACATCAACCGTTCCTCCGATTCAGACGTTAGCGGTCCCTATGTGAAAAAAGGCGATCTGAATCAAGGCTCCGTCAACTGGACTTCAGAAAGCAAACTACGTAAAGGGCAAACCAGAAGCATGAGGATTGTCGCACAGAACGACAAAGTCTATGCCATTGCTGACGACAAAGAAATGCAACTGTTCCCGCACAGCGATGCGTTCGTCTTTGACGGAACCACTTGGAGGCCCTATGGAGAAAACCAGCTCCCCTACTTCAAGAGCACGTTCTATAGCAGCCACTGCTACAACCTTTACGGATTTGGTCCTGAAATAGCCATAGGATCGGACGGCAAGGTCTACATCTCCATGATCTCGTGGGCAGGTCCCATTAATCCAGAAACTAATGTGCCCGACAACCAAAAGAAATGTTCAGGTTACAGCGCAAGCCAAAACAATGGTCCTATCGTCATGACGAACATTTCTGGAAACTGGACCATTAACACCAAGCCCTAATATGATTGTTGAAATAGCCTCTATCTGTGACGCCGCCACCGCCAATGGCGTTGGCGGGCGTTTGAATATCCTGGGTGCCTTTGACAGGATCTTTTCGCAATTCCCGCTAGTCATTCCCCAATGTGCGGCAGCATTCCGCATCCGCTACCAGCGTTCAGAAGCTGGCGTTCACAAGCTGGTCCTTTCCATCGAGGATGTTTGCGGACACGCCATTGTACCCGGCATGGAATCCAACATTCCCTTTGAACCGGTAGCCAAAGGTTTTGACACGGCGGCAGTAAACCTGATCTTGAACATGCAGCGCTTAAAAATCGAAAGGCCCGACAAGTACATTATCCGCTTGTCCATTGACGACGAAGAGCAAGCCGCACTCCCCCTGTATGCTTTGGAAGCACCCCAGAGCGGGCCTGCAGAAGCTGCGGACGGCGAAATACGGAATTAACCCGAAATCAAGTGCCGGCAAGTGGCATTGTAGCAAGGCATAGGGAGCATTCTCCCTGTATGCCGTAGTCCCTTGGATTCAAGTCTAACAGGGACACTCCCTCTACAAGGTTAGCCTGCATATCGCGACGAAGCGTACCTTCGAAAAAATCCCCGCCACGGCACTTGTAAAAGGCCTCTTTGCGGCACCACAGGGTGTAGAAACGTCGCAAGGCGGATTCTTCGCCCTCGTCCACCTGAAGGCGATGCAGGCATTGGGCCTCTTGAACGGCGTAGAACCGGTCCGCAAGTTTCAGGCGGTTCCTGGAATGGAATTCCAAGTCCACTCCTACCCTACATTCTTTAGAGTAAGCCAAAACGCAAATGTCCTTGGAATGGGTCCAGTTGGCATCTATGCACAGTCCCGGAAATTCAGGGCGGGGGGACTCCTCGGAACAACAAAGGTCGGCGGCAGTCACTGTTTTTCCCAGAGGCTGCGACAGGGCCTCAAAAATTCGTGCCCTGTGGTTTTCCTTGGGGAGTACCGCCAGGTACACCGTACCGTTCAAGGAAGATATGGGGAAAAACCTGCTATCCATAGTCCAAAAATAATTTCTAGTTTAGGGGCATGGTTTCCCTCCGCTTAAATATTTGCCTTGCCATTGGTTTTTTGCTTGCGGCATGTAGCGATATCAACGACAGCTGGGAAGTAAATGGTGGCGGATAC
>CACXIR010000032.1 GCA_902767785.1 Fibrobacter succinogenes
CACCTACGACCAGCCGAAGGCTATGGTGACGCCATTCTGGATTATGGAATGGTCGGATATGGTACGGACTGGTATTCCAGATGGCCGTATCATTCGAGCTGTGGCAATTACATTTCCAAAGTTGGAGAGAAGATTGGTGTCGACGGCAAGCCGATGGAAGTGAATACCTTGCTCCCGGAATACTTGCGAGATGTCAGTACTGCGTCTGCCTTGAAATATGGCGAGTGTGCTGACAAAAGCCGTGGTTATTCCAATGGACAGAATTCATCCCTTGAACCTGTCAAAACGGCGAGCTGCGCTAGCGAGGGTGCCTGGGCTGTTGAAGTGTACTATACGCCGGGAATGGTGGGGCCTTATTTGGGTTTTAATCCGGGATGGAATGGCGAATACGACATGTTCGATGACGTGCATATACAGAAGCTCAGTGAAATCTGCGACAACAGTAATTTCGCTCAGTGGTACGAAGATGTTGATGGAGTGAACTTCCGCATCAACAAGACGCTGGATGTGCCGTCGGTTGGCCGCAACCTTTATCAGATAAACTACAACTACAACAATGGTGGCTTTTCTCCCCTGGATTCTGTTGATGCTTATGGAAACTACTTCGGTGCCTCGGCATGTTATCCGATAATTCAGAGAAAAGGAAAAGGCGAGGACAATACGCCCATTAATACTAGTTGCAACCAATGGGGTCCCCAGTCCTTGACAATATACTGCCCCCCTTACGCATACCCATATGCCAGTTCCCAAACCGATGCCACGGGAGCGAATACGGCAACTCTTTGTACTTCGTGGTTGGCAAATGGCGGCCCTAAGAATCCTACCGCTGCGGTAGCTGCTTTTAATTCGAATACTACGTTGGGTTACAAGCACCTCCGCAACTACAGCTATACTATGATGGGTTATGTAAAGTTCAAGTATCAGTCAGCCAATCAGGAAAACGGTGGCGAAGTTTTTGAGTTTGTCGCTGATGACGATATGTGGGTCTTTGTAGATGGGGTGCTGGCGGAGGACCGTGGTGGTGTACATAGTACCGCCCCTGCTCCTGGCGCGGTGAATATCAAGACCCTGGCAATGAATAACCATGGTTGCCATGTCGGTGAGCCTCTTGCAGGCTACACCAACTGTATCGGTGCTTCTGATGAGACCGGTTGGGGCGAAAACTCTTGGCACCACCTGCATTTCTTCTATGCGGAACGCCAGAACAATGGGGCTTCTAACTTGCTGATTCGCAGTACCTTTGCCGAAGTCGCTCCACCAAAATTTGGTTGGCCTTCCATTACGGATGGCTGCTGGGCCAGAATTGAGAATGGCCAATCCATAATAAGGGTTACCGTGAATATCGGGTTGTCCCCTGAAACCTTAGAGGCCCTTGCATGGCAGGCTGCTGCCAATGAGAATGTCAAAGTGGGCGATAGGGTTAATCCCGCCACAACCAAGTACGCGGTGTTAGTAAAGCGGGCGATTTTAGACAACAATGGGCAGCCTAGGGATTACGTGATTTATGGCCTGCTCCTTACGGGAGTGTCTGAGATTCCGGTTAGCGGTGGCGAAGTTGAATATGAATTCAGGGGTGTCCTTGTGGATGAAAACGGGAACGTTGTCGGTAATATTCAACGCGCTGACGGCATTGCTTTCAACTATACGGCTAGTGCCGGTGCCGAGAATATGGTTTATGAATACTGGAATACCCATGCCATTGATGTAATATCTTCCTCGGGCAAGAGGGTGGAGTACTTCCGTAGTGAGTGGCCTAGGATGATCGTTCTTGTACAACCTGATGGAAGCTCCAGCTCTAGCCAAAATTACAGTTCCAGCTCTTACCAGGAACATGGATCTAGCTCCAGCCAAAAGCCCAGCTCTAGCAGCAGTCAAGAGTATGGCTCCAGTTCTAGTCAAAAGTTCGGCATCAGCAGCAGTCAAGAGTATGACTCTAGCAGCAGCGTCGAGTCCACCTCCTCTAGCTCCCGCCACCATTCTGATGACGATGAAGAGCTTGACGGCAACGAGGATGACGGCAAAACGTTTGTTGTCGGCACGCCGGAACTTTCTGGAGGCCTCTCTGTTGTTCTCCAGGGCAACACCCTCCAGGTGGGTACTGCAAAAGCTGGCCTGCTGAAAATACAGGTGTTCGATATGGTGGGGCATGTCATCGAAAGCGTGAGCGAAAATGTGCCTGCCGGCAATTTCGCCTATACCTTCGGCAAAATGGGTAAGGGTGCCTACATTGTGCGGGTGCAGCAGGGTGCTATAGTAAGGACCATCCGCAAATAAAAAGTCCCGCGAAGAACGCGGGACTTTTTTCGGGTGGATGACCGGACTCGAACCGACAACATCCAGAATCACAATCTGGGACTCTAACCAATTGAGCTACATCCACCGTGATGTGTGCCAAATATAAAAAAGCTCCCCTTTTTTTCAAGGGGATTGCCTATAAAAAACCTTAATCGGCGTTCTTTTTGGCCATAATGCGCAGGAAGTTTTCCCGCTTGAAGTCGTTCCGGTGTTCCATGCAGAAACGGGGGTACACGGTCTGCTTGGGGAATACCTTGATGGTGAACTTCTCGTCGCAGCCCTCCAGGCAGCACTTGAAGGTCAGGTCCATGGCCTCGGTGTAGTTGTGGCGGAAGATGATGTTCTTGGACTCGATGCTGTCCAGGCTCTTCTTCTGCTTTTGACGGAGCTTGATGTCGCGGTGCAATTCGCAGTACTTGGCGATGGGGTGACCCCAGAACTCGCGGCCGCAGCCCGGTTCCTGGCAAATCTTGAGCTTGATGCGCTTTTTCTTCTTGTACTTGGGTAACTGCATGGTCTCTCCGATGGGCCGTTTTGCGGCCCGGTCCGTAAAATTTAGCAAAAATAAAAAAAACGAGGCTTTTTGGGGCGCAAAAAAGAGTCTATAAGGAGAGGAGGACCTATGTTCTGGATTCTGATTTGGATTTTGCTTGCGCTGTGGGGCTGTACCTATGTAGAGGAGGGTGAGGAAGAGCGGGAGCCTTTGCGGCTGACCGTGTTGGACGTGGGGCAGGGGCTTGCGGTGTTGCTTGAACAAGGGGGCAGGTTTGCTCTGTACGATGCGGGGCCGGATTCTGCAGGGATTGCCGACACCCTAGAGGCAAGGGGAATAAGGGAACTGGACTGGGTGGCGTTGAGCCACAACCATCGAGACCATGTAGGCGGGTTTGTGGAGCTTGCAGGCAGGCCGCTGGCAGGTGGAACTGCGACTGCCCCGAAAGTTCGCATAAGACGGCTTTACGTGGGGCCGGACACCGCCGGAGGAGTGTGGCGGGACAGCGTGCTGTACGTGGCGATGAAACAGGGAATACCCGTGGATACGCTAGTGCGGGGCAGTGTGCTGGAGCTTGGTGGCACTGCAAACGGCTCGGTTGCTGGCGGTTCCGCTGTGGACGGAGAGTCGCCGGAACTTCGGGTACTGTGGCCTGCAGAGGACGATGTGGTAGAAGGCAACCATGGGAGCGTGGTTTTGAACGTTTCGTGGGGCAAGAATTCGGCCCTCTTGACAGGCGACTTGGATTCCTTGGGGGAGCGTGAACTTTTGGAACTGTCGCCAACGCTCTCCGCGGGGGTGTTGCAGGTACCCCATCACGGTTCTGCGGGCAGTAGCAGCCTAGCTTTCCTTGCGCAGGTGTCGCCGGAGTACGCGGTAGTGAGCGTTGGCGACGGCAACCCCTACGGCCACCCTGCACTGGAAGTTTCGCAAAAACTGAAGTTTGCGCTTGGGGATTCCCTCCGGCTTTTCCGGACGGACTTGCAGGGGAGCGTTTCTTTCGAGATGTCCCGGGACTTTTTATTTAAGCGCTAAAGCCGATGCGTGCCTGGAAATGGCACTGGCTCATGTCGGCGGCATTCATGCCGAACACATAGGCGTGGTGGTTGGTGTTTTTGAACCGCACCAGGTTTACCTTTTCGCCCAGGGGAATCTGCTGGATGTAGTTCATTTGTATGGAGCGTATGCCCCGGTCCTTAATCTCTTCCTTGCTGAGTACGTCAGTGACCCAGTCCACATAGCGGCAGTGGTTCACGTGGCGGTTCATGTCCAAGTCGCTGTAGTGAGCTTCTTCTTGGCGGACTACCACGGGGTCGATCTTTGGGTCCAGAATGTCCATCATCTCGGGCAGAGCGTTTTTGCCGGGGAACAGGGGAATGGGAAAGGGACTGTTGGCGGGATTCTCGGACTTGCCGGTTTGCAGGTTCACCAGGAGCCATGAGGAAGTGGCCTGGGCAATGGCATTCCCCCGGGCGTCCAATATGGAGTAGTCCTTGAGGCAGACCTTGTCTTTATAGAATTCCTTGGCCCAGGTGGACACGGAAATCTTTTCGCCCCACAGGGGGGTATGCAGTATGCGGAGCTTCATGCGGGTAATTACGGTGGTGTAGCCCGCCTTCATTAATTTCCAGAGCCCAAAGCCGTTGCGTTCGGCATCGGCGATGGCGGTTTCTTCCATGAACAGGAACAGGTTGGAAAGCTTTAGGCGGCTATGCAGGTCGCAATCCGAAAAGCGGACTTCGAATTCCTTGGTGGTGATTTCTGGCTCCATGGTCTTTCCCCTATTTTTCCACTGTATTTTAAAACACTTGCGTCTTAAAAATGTATAATTTTTGCGTATGGAAGATTTTCAGTTCCGCAAGAGTTTTGTGCAGTTGCCTGCATTCAGCGCCTTTGCCGGCGTTTCTCGTGTTCCCGGTTCCAAGAGCATCACCAATAGGGCATTTTTAATAGCAGCCCTTGCCCAGGGGGCAACCAAACTCCACAACCTGCTTAAGAGCGACGACACCCGCTATATGGGCGAGGCTTTGCAAAAATTGGGCGTGAAGATTGATTTTTCGGAGGACTTTTCCGAGGCTGTGGTACACGGCAATGGCGGACCCATTGATGCTCCCGGTGCGTTTCCGGTGACGGAACTGTTCCTGGGGAACGCTGGAACGGCCATGCGTTCCTTGGCGGCAGCCTTGACATTGGGTCGGGGCGAGTTTAGCCTGGTGGGCGAAGAACGCATGCGGGAACGCCCCATACGGGACTTGGTGGATGCCCTGAAAACCCTCGGTGCAGAAATTGAATACTGTGAAACGGAGGGCTATCCGCCGGTGCGGATTCACGCTCATGGCTTAAAGGGTGGCGATGTGAGCGTTCGCGGAAACATCTCTAGCCAGTACCTGACAGCCCTTTTGATTTGTGCCCCTTATTGCAAGGAACCGTTGCAAATCCATGTGGAGGGGGAACTGATTTCTGCTCCCTATATTTTGCTCACGCTCCATGTGATGAAGTGCTTTGGGATAGACGTACGCCACGAAGGCCTTACGGATTTTTACGTTCCCAAGGGAGTCTATCAAAGTCCCGGCAACTTCTTTGTGGAAGGCGATGCCAGTTCTGCAAGCTACCCGCTTGCCGCTGCTGCCATTTCGGGTGGTACGGTAAAGGTGATGGGCGTGGGCAAGAACAGTATCCAGGGGGATGTGGCTTTTGCTGGCGTGCTAGAGAAGATGGGTGCCAAGATTTGCTATGGTAGCGAAAACGGCGAGGAGTTTATCGAATGTACTGGCCCTGCAGGGAAATTGAAAAGCCTGGGTGAATTCAATGCCGTGGAAATACCTGATGCCGCCATGACGGTGGCTGTGCTTGCCCTTTTTGCCGATGCTCCCATGACCATCAGCGGCATTGCCAGCTGGCGGGTGAAGGAGACGGACCGCATTGCCGCCATGGCGGCGGAACTTCGCAAGGTGGGCGCCGACGTGCGGGAGTCCATGGATTCCATTACGGTGACGCCTCCGGCAAAATTGGAGCCTGCTACTATCGAGACTTATAACGACCACCGTATGGCTATGTGCTTTAGTTTGGTGTCGTTGGGTGGCGTGCCTGTGAAGATTCTGGACCCCGCCTGCGTCAACAAGACTTATCCTAGTTACTTTGAAGATTTTGAAAAGCTAGCTAAATGAGAACCGGACTGAAAACAATCCTGCTGTGCATTGGAATCCTGCTTTTGGCAAGCGTTACGCAGGCGGGGACTGCTGTACCCGCGCAAAGCGTTCCTGCCGCGGACACGGCTGCCGTGTCCCTGTGGGTCATGGACAACGGGATTGGTTCCCAGCGAGCCTTGACGCGTATTGTCAGGAAGTTCCAGCGGGAAACCAGGATTCCTGTGCAAGTCCGTTTCCTCAATTGGGGCGAGGCCTTTGGAGAGATTACGGCGGCCCTGGATTCCGGCCGCGGTCCTGATGTGCTGCAGTTGGGTTCCACTTGGGTGCCCTACTTTGCCGCTTCCGGGAAAATCGCCCCTTTGGTACCCCTTTTGGATAAGATTGATTCTACCCGTTTTTTCAAGGAAAGTTTCAAATCCTCCCACGTGTCGCTGGATTCTAATGTGTATTCCTTCCCGTGGTTTGTGGATGTGCGGGCCCTCTACGTCAACGAAAGCAAGTGGAAAAATTTGGCGTTAAAAGAGGGAGAGGTGGATTCCTATGTGGAGTTTGTGGGAGCTTTGCGCGCCTTGTCCAGGATGCAACGGGATAGTGCCGCCAAGGTGGCTCCTTTTGCATTGCCCGGCAATGGGGATTGGACTGGCCCGCAGCACATGGCTCCTTTTATATGGAGCTTTGGCGGGGACTTCCTTGTTTTGGATTCTTCGGGCTACCGCAGCGCACTTCTGGATTCTACAACCCTTGCAGGACTTAATTATTTCTTGAAGATCTTTGGAGATAGGGAACTTTCCCCTTATGGGTTGCAAGAAAATTCCGTGGAAAGTACGAATCGATTTATTCGGTCGCAGCAGTTGTTCTTGTACGGCACTTCCGAAATCATCAAGCAGATGGAAATTTCAAACGATGAAGGTGGCTTAAAGGAATCCCCGATTACGGCGGACGGAATAGCCATTGTGAACCCGCTGGAGGGCCCTGCTGGCAAGGTGGGTTTTGTGGGTGGTAGCCACTTGACGCTGTCGCCGAACCACAAGGCGGCAGGGGAGGCCCTGTTGCAGTTCTTGCTCCGCGCAGACAATATGGATGCCTATACACGCCAAGTAGGATTCTTGCCTGCCGACGAAAGCATTGTGAACATTTGGCACAAGGATTCGCGGTATTCGCAACTCATAGAAACCATGAAGACAGGCAAGTCCTTCCCCAATATTCCTGAGTGGGTGGCGGTAGAGGGGACCTTGATAGAACTGTCTAATTCCTTGGGCGCCTTGTACAGGGATACGCTTCCTTTGCCAGCCCGCAACAGGCAGGTGGCGGAATTGTTCTGGAATGCACACCAGCGGATAGAGCTGGCGGTGGGCCACCAGTCGACACTAGAAAAGGCTAAGACCTTGCCTTACATCGAAAGGGTCTTGCTCTCGGCTACTGAAGAAAAGGTTCCTGAAACATTGGAACAGCTTGTTGCCGAGGTCAGCGAAAATCCCTTGTGGCGTGTGACGGCACTGATTGCAGTAATCATTGCGGTTTGCTTGATGCTCCTTGTCATAAAGTACTATTGGAAAACATGAGATTCTTTCGTTCCATAGTTCTTCTGTTCTTTGCAGCTAGTCCTTTGTTCGCTCATCTGGATTTGAGTTCTTTCCAGGCCTACGTGGATTCTGTCGTTCCTGGTTCCCGCCTGGGCGTATCTATCCGTTCAATAAAGCAAGACAAGGAACTGGTGAATATCCGTGGCGATGAGAAGTTTACCCCTGCAAGCACTCTCAAGACATTGACTACGGCCACGGCCCTGCATTTTTTGCCATTGGATTACGCCCCCGAAACAAAAGTTTCTTTGGTGGGCAGTGTACGGCAAAAGACTTTCTTTGGCTCGGTTGTGGTTCACGGTGCTGGGGACCCGAATTTCTCGGGACGCTATTATGCGGATCCCTTCTACATAATCAACGCCATGGCAGATTCCATCAAGGCCTTGGGCGTTGATTCCATCCATGGCTCCATTGACTTGGACACCGCTTTTTATGACGGCCCTTGGCGTGCAGAACATTGGCGCAAGAATTTTTACGATGCCTGGTACGGTGCAGAGATTGCCCCGCTAGATTTTAACGACAACTGCACCATGGTGCGGTTCAAACCCGGCGAGAAGGAAGGGGATTCCGCCATAGTGTCTATCCTCCCGGACGTAGGCTACGTGACGGTTATTAACGACTTGAAGACGGTGCCCGGCAAAAAGAAAAAGTGGACATGGGCTCTGGATTCTGCAAAGTCGGTGATCCGCCTGGGCGGAACTATTGGCATGGACGTGGATTCTGCCAGCTTGGTGCTGCCCATTCGCAATCCTGTGGGGTATTTCCGTGCGGCCTTTATGGCGGTTCTCAAGGAAAAGGGCATCGCCTTTGTGAACGACCCCCTTGTTCCCCAGGGCATAGAAATCAAGAGTTTTGTGTATTCGGCGGCCCCGCTGCTGAGCATTCTGGACGAAATCAATCAGCGCAGCCAGAACTACCATGCCGAAACACTGTTCCGCAATATGGGCGGTTTGATCCTGGGCAAGGGCAACGTAGAAAATGGCAAAGCTCTGGAGCGGAAATTCCTTTCTGAAATGGGGATGGATTTTGACGATTACGAAGTGTGGGACGGTTGTGGGCTTTCTCCCAAGAACAAGCTGAAACCCTCCGTGGAAACTTTGTTGCTGTCCAAGATGGCACGACACCCCCGGAAGGATTTTTACATTAATAGTTTTGCAAGCCCTCGCATTGGGACAGGCAGCAAGCGGATGGTGAACTTGAAACACCATTGGCTTACCCGATTCAAGACAGGGTTTATTGGGGAGGCTCACGGGCTGGTGGGTTATGTTTATACCATGGACGGAGACACCCTGACGCTAGCCATGTATTTGAACGAAACGGGAAAGAACAAGGATGCAACCCTGAAGGATGTGTTGGATACCCTTTGGACTCGCGTGGTTTACGCTGTCAACGATGACTACAGCTCCCTTTTGAGAATGCGGGAAATGTGGATGGAGGCGCAGAACGTTCGCGGTCTGGATGCCCGTCTGGAATATTTTTCTCGGAAGTTGATGGGGACGCCCTATAAATTGGGTCCCATGGGGGAAGGTTATCTTGATTCCATAGAGCAGGGTCCTCTGGTTTATATGGATTCTTTGGATTGCGTCACTTATCTTGAACATGCCCTTGCCATGGCACTTTCAAAAAGCGAGAAGGATGTTTTTGGAACCCTTCAAAAAATCAGGTACAGAGATGGCGTCATAGATTATTCCCACCGCAAGCATTACCTGATTGCCGATTGGGTGGGGGATGGCCGATTTGCCGCTTCGGTGCAAGTTCCGGGGGATTCTCTGCTGAAAAAGACCATTGGCAAGAATGATTTTTTCAAGAAGAAAAAACTGAAGTACCTGGTAGATGGCAAGGAAGCAAAAGATCCTGAAATAGAGATTCGGTTTTTGCCCTACGAAAAGGCAATCCAGTGGGCAGACAGCGTTTATGAAGGCCCCATAAAGGTGTGGGGCGTTGGATTCATTGCTCCCATGGAGAACCTGGATGCCACCCATACGGGCTTTGTGGTGCTTACGCCAGGAGAACGGCCCATGTTGCGCCATGCCGCCTACAAAAAGCAGGTGTTGGAATTGCCCCTTAAGGAATATCTGGAAAGCCGCAAGGGAAAATTGCCTGGCGTTACCTTGTTTGAATTTTTGCAGACGAAAAATTAGTCGCCGTAGTCGAAGGCGAGTATGGCCACCATTTCGTGGCTATCGTTTTCGTTTTCAAAAAGCGTCCAGGCGTCGGGTGCCCAGCCGTAGGCGTTGGTGGTGAGTTCCTTGCCTATGGCGATTTCTGCCGCTTCTACGTTTTCCCAACGCACGGGTCCGGCGGGGGCCTTGTAGTAGCGCAGCATTCCCAGTGCTTCCATGGATTCCGGGTGGTCGTCCACCAGCTGGTACACGCAGTCCTTGTAGCTTTCGCCCTTGAGACGTATGACGCGGTAAAGCCTTCTTCGGCCTAGGAACTTGGAAAGGTCGCCGGTATGCACCTCTATCTTTGAACCGGGGCCAAAAAAGAGGGCCAACTCCCGAAACACTTCGGAACCTTCGTCCAAAAAAGGCGAAAGCTTTTTAATCAGTGCGTTGATTTCTTCGGGAGCCATGCCAACAAGATAGATAAATTGCGTCAACCGCTATCTTGTTTTTTTGTAGCTCACATAGGCGAAGCTCTTGCTGTCGGGGGCCCAGGAGTTTACGTTGATGGTTCCCTGGCCGCCGAACAGCTTCAGAATGGTGCGGGGTTTGCTCCAGCCTTCTTTGTCGCTGCCGGTCATGAGGCGTATTTCTATGTTCTTGTTGGGTACGTGTTCGCCGGGGCGCACGTCCCGCTCGTGGTAGGCCAGCATCACGACTTTCGTGCGGTCTGGCGAAATGTGCGGGAACCATGTATTCCAATGGGCGTCTTGCGTCATCTGCGTCTGTTCCGAACCGTCAGCCTTCATGCGCCAGGCCTGCATGCGACCCGTGCGCACGGAATTGAACCAGATGTATTCTCCGTCGCAGTCGTATTCCGGGCCGTCGTTCAGCCCGAAAGCGGTTGTGAGCCGGGTTTCGTTGCCGCCGGCTGCTGGAATGGTGTAGATGTCGTATTCGCCGTTCCGTTCGGCGCAGTAGGCCAGGGTCTTGCCGTCGGGAGTGATGCCGTGGAGGTAACTGGGGGCGAGGGGTGTCACCAGTTCCGGCTGCCGTCCGTCAAAGAAAATCTTGTAGATGCGGGAAAGGCCGTCTTCCTTGGTGTGGTGGCTTACATAAAGTCCCGTACCGTCGGGAGAGAGTACGTGGTCGTTGTTGCAGTTGTCCACGTAGTAAGAGGGCACTTCGGAAATTTTTCCGCCTTCTATCTCGTACTTGTAAATGCGGCCATTGCTGTTGTAGGTCAGGAACTTTCCGTCGGCACTCCAGTTGGGAGCCTCGATAACGCAGTCAAATTCCTTGAGGAGCTTGGTTTTCCCGGTTTCTATGTCGTAAACTTGCAAAAAGGACTTGTCCCCGGTGCGGTCCCACACCTCTCCGGCACTTTGCTCGAAGGGGTAGACAACGCCCCAGTTTTGCCGCAGGCCATCCATCAGTGTCATCATCTGCATGGTTTTTGATAGCGGCATCTCGCAGCATTCCTTGCGGTCCTCTTCCAGGGCCTTCTTGCAGGCTAGTACCTCGTATTCGTAGCAGTTGGCAATGCGGGGTGGTGTCACCTTTTCTACAAGGGTTCCCGCCGCATCAAAGATTTGGAAGGATTCCATGTCGTTCAGGTTCTGTACTTGGATAAAGCCTTCGCTGCCGTAGATGAAACCCTCGTTGTGGGGGGGGGCCACCATGGAGGTCTTGAGGTGTGCTACCTGGCCGTTTTGGTAGGCAAGGTCTATCCAGTCGGTTGCATCTACGCCGGTGTAGAACTTGACGCACTTGTTGACGTTTTTCACGATGCCGTTGTCAGGCCCGCCGATCTGCGGGTCGGCAAGGAACAGGTCTGCGAAGGTAAGGCTGTAGATTCCCAAGTCCAAAAGGGTACCCCCTGCCAGTGCTGGGTTCTGCAGTCGCTCCACGTGGGAAATGGGCTGGGAAAAGTCGGCCTCGATGCTCTGGACCTTGCCGATGGTTCCCCTTGCGATGCGATCTTTGATCATCTGCACTGCGGGCAAAAAACGGGTCCACATGGCCTCGCACAGGAACACGCCTTTTTCCTTGGCAAGGGCCGTGACTTCGGAGGCCTGCAGGGCGTTGGCGGTAAAGGCCTTTTCTACCAGCAGGTTCTTGCCGCTTTCCAGGCAAAGTAGAATGTTGCTGTAATGTTCGGAATGGGGGGTGGCGATATAGATCAGGTCCACGTTGGGGTCTTCCGCCAGTTCACGGTAGCTTCCGTAGGCTTTCTGGAATCCGTTACTCTTTGCGAACTGCTGTGCGCGGGACAAATCCCGCGAGGCTACGGCGTAGGCATCTACGCCCAAGTTGTTTTTTTCCAGGGCCTTGACCGCCTCTGCCATTTTTGCGGCAATGTAGCCGCTTCCAAGAATTCCGAGTTTCATGGCCATCAATATAGACTTATTGCCCCAAAAGGCGGATAAAAAATTTGACAAAGGTGTATCGTTTTGTAAACGATTGGTTAATTCTGTCCCAATTACTTATATTGTAGATATGGACACATCTATTCTTGATAAGGCTATTGTTTTTGCGGTGAAGGCCCATCAGGGTGCAGAACGCAAGGGAAAGGGCTTTCCCTACATAGTCCACCCCATGGAGGCAGTGGCCATTGCCGCCACCATGACCAACGACCAGGAACTTTTGGCGGCGGCGGTATTGCATGATACTGTTGAAGATACGGAAATAACGCTCAAGGATATCGAGCGGGAATTCGGTAAACGGGTGGCGGGTCTTGTGGAGTCCGAATCTGATATCGTTTTCGAAGGCAAGAGCCGTGAAGAAAGCTGGAGGCTTCGCAAGGAAGAGGCCATTGAACGACTTTCGGCGGCTACAAATGAAGTGAAGGTAGTGGCCCTGGCTGATAAGTTGAGCAATGCTCGTGCCATTTATCGCGATTACCGAGCAATAGGTGATAAAGTTTGGGATCTTTTTTGCGTAAAGGACGCTGCGGCCCATGAATGGCATTTGCGGGGACTTGTTCGTGCTTTGGCTGGCTTAAAGGGAACTTTGGCCTATGCAGAATTTTCGGAATTGGTTGAAAAACTTTTTAGTAAAGCGGGTTGAGAAAATATGAGTGAAAAACCTGTGGAAAGTTATGGACTGGATGCACACAATTCCATGATTGTGGAGCAGTTCCGCGAAAACCGCGACATCTATGAGAAAATGCTCAAGGTGGTTCGGAAGCTCTTGAAAAAGAGTATAGAAGACAATCATATTTACATCAATGCCATAGAAGGCCGAGTCAAGCAAGAAGAAAGTCTGGTGGGCAAATTGGATCGCAAGGGCGGCAAATACAAGTCCATAGAGGATCTCACGGATATTCTGGGTGTTCGGGTCATTACCTTTTATAGCGATGAGGTGGACAAGATTGCCGCCTTGGTGGATAGCTTGTTTGATATTGATTGGATGAATAGCATAGACAAGCGCAAGACCCACGAACTGCACAGCTTTGGCTACAATTCCCTACACTACATCTGTAGGATTCCTGAGAGCGTGTACAAGGATCCCGAATATCCGCAGATTAACAGGATTCGCTTTGAAGTCCAGATGCGAAGTGCCTTGCAGCACGTGTGGTCCGTACTGGACCATGATACTGGCTACAAGACAGGTGTAGAAGTTCCCAAAGAATACTTGCGTAATCTGAACCGGCTGGCGGGAATGCTGGAATTGGTGGATGAACAATTCTGCCAAATCCGCACGGGCATTAATGATTATCGCCGTCGGGTACAGGCTTTGGTGCAGTCTGGACATTTCGAGGACATTTCTCTGGACGGCGATTCCTTTGGAAACTACTTGCAACTGCGTCCCTTTGATTCCCTTAATAAAAAGATCGCATCCATCAACCAGGCGGAAATTCACGAATCCTCTCTTGCCCAGTATCTAAGGGTGTTCAAGTTCCTGGGTTTCGAATCCTTGGGCGATATTCAGAAGTTGATTAGGGATAACAGCGAGGATGCCTTCCAGCTGGCGGTTTCCCAGCTGGGCAATACGGATATCGACATTATCAACTCTACGGTGGCACCGCAGAACCTGGTGGCGGTCTACATCCTTAAAAATGGTGGAGGCGAGATAGGTCTCAAGAAGTTCTTCGACATTCTCTATGGCGAGAACGCAAAGAACGAATCCCATGCCAAGCGCCTGCTTACGCGGGCAAAGCAGTTGTCCTTTATGCAAGTGTAGCCGTATTGCAATCGTACGGCACTATAGATTTTATCCGATAAGTGTTTCCACTTTCTTGCAGAGAGCTTCCGCTTCTTCAGCAGTAGGCGCTTCCGCAATCACGCGGATTACGGGTTCGGTATTGCTGGCCCGCACATGTACCCAGGACTTTTCCTTGCCGAGCCACAAGCCGTCCCGCTCGTCGGCTTTCCAGCCAGCGAATTCCTTCTTGACTTGCGGGAGGATCTCTGCCACGGACTTGTTGCCCAGGGCGTATTTTTTCTTGGGCATCGCGTATGCCGGATTTTCGGCAACGAACTTTTCGGGACCGCCCTGATGGTGGGCCATCCAACTGAGAACCAACGCTGCTGCCACCAGGGAATCGCGGCCATAGTGCAGGGCCGGGAGGATCACGCCTCCGTTGCCTTCGCCGCCAATAACGCAGCCGTTCTCGATCATCTGCAGGCTTACGTTGATTTCACCAACCTTGGCTCGGCTGCAAGTGCAACCGAACTTTTCTGCCACGTCTTCGTTCATGCGGGAGGTGGAAAGGTTCACGCAGGTGGAACCTTTCTTTTGACTCAATACTTCTTCGGTGGCGATGGCCAGGGTGTATTCTTCGCCAATGCTCTGTCCAAGGCCATCCACCAGGGCGCAGCGGTCTGTGTCAGGGTCCACGGCAATGCCCAGGGCACAGCCGTTCTTCTTGACGGCATCGCGAAGGTCGCCCAAGTTCTCGGGGATGGGTTCGGCACCGCGGGGGAAGGTCCCGTCGGGTTCGCAGTGGACTCGCACCACCTGGCAGCCTAGTTCCTCTAGAAGGCGGGGTACGATAAAGCTTCCCGCTCCGTTCACTGCGTCCACGGCTACCTTGAATTTGCACTTGCGGATAGCTTCCACGTCCACAAAGGGAATTCCCAGGGTTCCCTGTATATGGATTCCGTCGGCATCTGGTATAGCCTTGTAGGTTCCCATGGTGCGGTAGTCCGGATAATCGAACCGGTCCTGGTCTGCCAGTTCGAACAGTTTTTTCACGTCATCGGGTCCTAGGAATAACCCTTTGTTGTTCAAGAACTTAAGTGCATTCCACTCTAGCGGGTTGTGGCTTGCGGTAATGATGATTCCCGCATCTGCCTTGAAGTGGGTGGTGAGAATTTCCACGGAGGGAGTGGTAGAAAGGCCGACGTCAATGACGTCTACACCTGAGAGCCTGCATATGCCGGCCACGAATTGCTGAATCGCCTCGCCCGTGGGGCGGCTGTCGCGACCTATGACCACTAGCTTGGCCTTGGTGATTTGGAGAAAGGCCTTTACGTGGGAAGACAAGACTTGGGGTGTCAGTGTGTCCCCTACGATGCCGCGGATACCCGATATGGAACGCATGAGTTTGGACATGGAAAGCTCCTAAATTGAACAAAGAAAAAAGCCCCGCTTGCAGGCGAGGCTCCATAAAACGTTTTAGAAGACCGGTGTATTGGACGCTTTTTCCTTGACCTTGGCCTTTTTGTTTTGCTCTTTAGCCAGGGCCCGGTGTTCTACCACGCCTACCACGAAGAACCGATTGTTGTTCTTGACCACGGAGGTAAAGGCGTTGATTGCCTTGATGGAGAACCATTCCTGGTAGATATTTCTCCCATTGTGGAGGTTTTCTTCCGTGACGGTGGTGGGGGCGGCAGGGTCGCCATACTTGAGGGTGAACTGTTCTGACATGTAGCTGGCGGCTTCAATGGCCTTGTTCTTGCGTGATTCCTCTACGCGGCCTGTACGGATTTCAAAAGCGTAGAACTTGTCGTTCTGGTTGAAAATGAAGTCCACCTGCACCGGCAGTTCGCCGAACTTGAACACGGGGATGACCACCCGTTCGCCTTCGCCGCTCTGTCCGTAGGGTTCATAACCCATCTTCATGACCTCTTCGATAACGGTCTGGCGGTCGGAGCCAAATGGAATTCCTGCAAAATTGTCATAACGCTGTGCAAAGGCACTCACAGAAAATGAGAACACAAACAGCATGAGCGTCAGCAAAAACTTGGGCATTTTAACTCCTAAAAGCATTGTAAAATATAGTAAACTCTTGGAAAAAAGGGATAAAATGGGGGGAAATAGGCACTCTTTATCTATATTTTGGGCATGTCTAGCACATTTGGCAAGCTTTTTTCTGTCTCTACCTGGGGCGAGTCCCATGGTCCCGCCGTGGGGGCCGTTTTGGACGGTTGCCCTGCCGGAATACCCCTTTCCGAAGAGGATGTCCAGTCCTTCCTGGACCGTAGGCGTCCTGGCCAGGGCAAGTTGACTACTGCCCGCTCCGAAAACGACAAGGTGAAAATTTTGAGCGGGGTGTTCCAGGGAAAGACCACGGGTACGCCCATTTCCTTTGTGGTGTTCAATGAAGACCAGAGGAGCGGGGATTACTCCGATATCGAAAAATGGTTTAGGCCTGGCCATGCGGACTTGTGCTATGACTTGAAATACGGGTTTAGGGATTTTCGTGGCGGTGGCCGCAGTTCTGCCCGTGAAACCATTGGCCGCGTGGCGGCGGGTACGGTGGCGCGCCTGTTCCTTAAGCAGGTGGCTGGCGTAGAATTTGTCTCTTGGGTGGATAGCGTGGGAGCGGTAGATTGCCCCACTCTCGATTTGGATACGCTGACTCACGAGGTGGTGGAGGCTTCTCCGGTGCGTTGCCCCGATGCGGCTGCCAGTGCAAGGATGGAGCAGGAAATTTTGGATGCCAAGAAGAACGGCGACAGCGTTGGCGGCACCGTGGGCTTGGTGGTCCGCAATGTTCCCGTAGCGCTTGGCGAACCTGTGTTTGACCGCTTGGATGCACTGCTGGCGCAGGCCATGCTTTCGATACCGGCCTGCAAGGGTTTTGAAATCGGAAGCGGTTTCAAGGCAGCCCGCATGCACGGAAGCGAACACAACGACGAGATTTTCTTTGACGGAAACCGTTACAGGACCCGCACCAACAACGCGGGCGGAAGCCTGGGCGGAATCAGCAATGGCGAAAACATCGTTTGCCGCATGGCGTTCAAGCCCACGGCTACGATTTCGCAAGAACAGAAGACGGCCGGACGCGGTGGCGAAAACGGCTGCCTTGCAGCCAAGGGTCGGCACGACCCTTGCGTGGCCGTGCGCGCTCCCGTGATCGTGGAAAGCATGGCTGCCCTGGTGCTTGCGGACCTGTACCTGCAGCAGAAGAGGAACTGCCTCTAACTTCAAAAAGGGGCAGTTGTTTCTTGTGAAGTTGTCTTGCACTGTTCCCTTGGCGTTGCTTTATCGTATCGCTTACAAGCTTCATCACAGGCTTTTCCTCCGGCCGGGCAAGCCGTTGGCCCATGCCAAGCTGATTGTGGTAGGGAGTTTCCTTGCCGGTGGCGCGGGCAAGACCCCCTTTACCATCTGGTTCGCCAGTGTGATTGCTACGGGCAACCGCCACCGCACCGCCCAAGAGCTGGATAGGGAATTTGATTACATCCTGTGCGATGACGGCTTTGAAGATAGCCGATTGCGGCCAGACGTTACGGTGCGTCTGGATTGGGGCGAGCCTCCTTGCAGGTTGAGCGACTTGCTGCCGGCGGGTCCCTGCCGAAGCCTCCCATGCGACCATCCACAGCCGGATGTATCGCTTCAGTGTTCCGGAGGCGACCCCGATGTGAAATATTCCATTTCAGAAATTGTGAATGGGCTTGGAGAGAAACTCGACATCCCTTCCCCAGGGGAGTGCCTTCCGGATGTCGCCGTTGTTTGTGGGATTGGAAACCCCGAAAGGTTCCTTCAAGACTTGAAAAGAGTTGGCGTGGAAACGTCCCGGACGCAGGCGTGTCCGGATCACGACCCGCATTTTGAAACGAGGGTGCAGAAAATCCAGAAGAACTACTCCCGTGTCATTATGACGGAAAAAGATGCCATGCGATTGGGAGAAAAACTGAAAAAAAGCCCATTTGTGTATAGATGCTTGCAAAAAGTGGAGGTCCGCCCCGAAAAGGTGGAAAAAATCTTTTAATTTTATAGCAAGGAGAATTTTTTATGACTTTGACAAAGCGCATTTCGGAATTGATGGCCTCTTTGGTGGTTGGGGTTCCAGAACGGGAATTCCATATCCAACTCGGATTCCTTGCATCTTTGTTGGGCGAACCCTTTTATCTGTATGGCCGTTCCGGTTCGGGAAAATCCCTGGTGGTGGACCGTATGGTTGCAGCCTTCAAGGGTGCCAAGGCACTAAAGATGGGCGCTCGTGAACAGGAAATACCTTCCAACCTCTCTAGCTACGATTTCGTGGTGTTCTTGTCTTATGACCCCAGGGACGAAAAGACCAAGGACAATGTTAAGATTGCCTTGGAAGACAGGGATAAGTCTTCCCTGATTATTTCGGGAGACATGCGCCCTGAAGACGCCCTGAAGCGGGGGGAAATCATTGACAAGATTTCCCTGACCATAGTGCTTCCGGAAAACATTTCGGCCAAGGCCCTTTGCACCCTTTTGCAGACCCAGGGTGACGTGACTCAGACTAGGGTTTCTCCGGGCCTTTCCATATCTGCCGAAGAAAAGTCCCAGTGGATTGATGAAATCAAGAAGGTGGCCCTTTCTGAAGACGCTCTTTACGTGATATCCCAGATTGTGGATGTCTGCGACACCAACAACATCTATGTCCCCATCCGCAAGTGGATCGCACTTACCAACATCATGAAGGCCATGGCGTTCTTTAACGGACGTACGGAAACGCGGCTTACGGACACCTTCTTTTTGGGCATGCCCATTTGGTCCAGAACGGTATCTAACAACGTCATTATGGAGAAGTACCGCCAGATCGCGCTGAAGCGCATTCTGAAGGAAGTCCCCGACGTGCTGGAACGGCCCTACAATGCGGACGACCTGCTGTTCCGCGTGAAAAAGCTTTTGAAGAGCAGCAACAACTTGTATGAAACCAAGATGTTCAATGGGGAACCCTGCCTGTTCTACCGCATTACCATTGCAGGCGAAAGCGTTCCCCTGTATGCGCCGCTGCGCTATATCGAAACCGAAGGGGATTTCCACCCCTACAACGAAATCCGGCAAGAAGAGAAGCGGGTCCGTTGTAACTACCACGGCACTTCCAGTTGCACCGTGTCCGTGGCGTCTTCGGTGAAATCTACGGGAATTCGTACTTCCATGTCCAGGACTACCACGTCTACTATAGCGGACAAATTCGAAGACTATGGCGTGCTGCCTACCCATATTCTCAAGGAGAACGACCCCGAGATTATGGAAAGGAAGAATGCCGAGCTGAACGAAATAAAGCAGGAAATCCAGACGGTTGCCGAAAAGGAAACCAAGGCCATGCAGGCGTTGAAGTCTGTGTTCTCTACAATCAAGACTTCCAAGGAAGACTTGTTCTGCAGCAAGGAACTCTTTACGGAAATCCAGGACCAGCTTAGCGCCCTGTTCGATTCTACCAAGGTGATTCTTGGCAAGGTGAAAGAGGCCCATGACCTGCTGGCAGGCTAGAGCCGCTTAACTACAAGTTGTCTACGCTGTCAGGGATGTCGTTGCGCATTACGAGCAACACGGCGTTTTGCCCTACGATTACATACCGTTCGTCGTTTATTTCTATCTCGTAGCCTCCGGCATGGAGGTATAGCGCTTCGTCCCCTTCCTTGACTTGCAGGGGGACGTAGTTCACAGGATCTGAGCTGTCGTTCTTGAAAAATTCATCGGGGTCCTTGGAGGCGGGAATGGGATATCCGGGTCCCACCTTGACCACAAGGCCAGTGTGTACGGCATCTCTCTCTTTGACGCTAGGGGGCAGGTAGAGTCCGCTGCCTGTTTTGTTGGAGGCTTCCAGGGGCTTTATCAGGATGCGGTCTCCGATGATGACGATATTTTTCAAAGAATCTAGCATGACCCCAAATTAGAAATTTATATTGAACAAAGTGGCGTTATTTGTTATTGCGATTATTTGGATTGTCGTAGTCCTTTTTTTGGCGGTGTTCCTGGGACGCACTCCCAAGGGTAGGGCCTGGCTGTCTATTGTATTGCGGTACCGGCGGTTCCAGCTGGCCGTGGCCGGGACTTCCGCGGTTGTGTTTTTTATTGTCGCGGGATACGCACTATTTCCGAAGATGGAAACTGTGGAAAGTCAGGACCCGCGTCTGGCATACATAGATTATTCTAAACGTGTGGTAGAGGACATGGCGGCGAGCGGGATGTTTTCCATAGACAGCTCGTGCCGCGTGGTAAATCCTTTGCCTGAATTGGCCTATAGCTTGCCAGCCCTTCTGGACGCGTACCATGCCGAGGTGCGTAAGCCCACGCTTCCGCGGCTTTTGCGTTTGGATGACTCCCTATTTCTATCCTTTGACGGTTACAAGCAATTCAAGAACCGTGGAATACGTATCGTAAAGAGGGTGCAAAAGAGACTGGGGCCTCGATACACGATAAAAATATCTTCTTCTGGCATGAATCACCGTTTAGAGCTTGCCTATAAGGGAACCTTGTGGGACGGGGAGCAGCTATGCTCTCTTCCTGTGATGGAGGCCGCCTTAAGGGAGAACGTGGACCCGGCTTTGCTGATGTCCATTATCCGCCACGTGTCCAACTTCAAGTTCGATTACCGCGGGCCACGTGGCGGTGCGGGACTTTTGGCGTTGGATTCTGGCGATGGCCTGCAGCAGGTTTACATAGGGGCGGGGTTGCTGTCCCGCTCCCTAAGGCAAGAGGGTAACAAAGAAGACGCCGTAATGGCGTTCTATCCTGTACGGGAGCGGGGGACCATTCACGAGGAATGGCGGAACAATCCGCTCAAGCAGTCATGGATAGAAGAGGTGCTGAAGGATGTTTCCTTTTACAGGGAGAACGGCCTTGTTCCGGTCATGGAAGATTCCTTGAGTGCAGAAGACGAGGTGCCAACTGAAGAACTTGTCGAAGACGAGGACTCGCAAGTTTTAGACAGCTTGCCTGCACCCGATACGGCAGACGAAATTCCGTAACGCAGACGGTTGCTTCCGTGAGCCGTAGGGGCCACATATTAATGTGGCCTCGAAGGCGAGAGCTCGGGCCAGCCCTACACTTGAAAGCGAGATTCTAGTCCGAGCGGTCGCTTAATGCCTACCGAAACGTCTTGTCTTGCGGAAGGGCTTGTCGCCTGCCGATTCCTTGAAAGGCTTTTCTTTTTTGCGGGGCTTCTTTTCGAATCCAAACTTCTTCTTGAAGCTCTTGCGTTCTTTGGGTGGCGGCACGTCGTCGGTCATGAGCCTGAACTTGGAGGCGTTTCCGCGGATGGTCATCTTGGAAAGTATGTCCAGCACGTCGCCGGGCATGGTCTCGGGAAGTTCCACCGTGCTGAACTTGTCGAACAGCTTGATGCGTCCGATGATGGCACTGTCGATGTCCCCTTCGCCGGCGATGGCGCCCACAATGTCGCGGGGGGACACGTGGTCCCTGCGGCCCACTGCCAGGTAATAACGTAGGTAACCTTCTTCTACGCCGTTAAGGCCCTCTTTCCTTTCCTTGCGGAGTCGATCCTTGGTTTCCGGCATGTCGCTGTCAAAATCGCCATCGCCGCTACGGTTCCTTTCACGCCGGTCCATGGGCGTTTCCATTTTTTCCAGCTTGGGGAACAGAGGCATTCCCTCCTGGGCCAGGCAGAGGAGGGCTGCTCCAATTTCGTCTACGCTGGTTCCCAGTTCCACGGAAAATTTGACCAGCAGGTCGCGGAATTGATCCAAGTTGCCGTAAGTTAATTTGTCTTTAACCTTGTTCTGGAATGCCAGAATGCGCTTGGCACTGATTTGCTCGGCACTTGGGAGCGGCATGGCCTCGATGGGCTGGCGGGTGGCCTTCTCGATGGCCTTGAGCAGTCGCCGTTCCCTGGGGGTAATGAACAATATGGCATTGCCGCTGCGGCCCGCGCGGCCGGTACGGCCGATACGGTGCACGTAGGATTCCGTATCGTAGGGAATGTCAAAGTTTACCACGTGGGTAATGCGGTCTACGTCGATACCGCGGGCCGCCACGTCGGTTGCCACCACGATGTCTAGCTTTCCCATTTTTAGGCGGTTGATGGTCCGTTCCCTCAGGGTCTGCGCCAGGTCGCCGCTTAAGGGGGCGACATTGAACCCGCGGGCCTCCAGCCGTTCCGAAACTTCGGAGGTGGCCTGCTTGGTGCGAACGAAAATCAGCATGCCGTCAAAGTCTTCGCCTTCGATGACCCGTGCCAACGCTTCCATTTTGTCATGGCTCTTGACCAGCAAAAAGCGCTGGCGGATGTTTTCTACGGTGGCGGTCTTGCCCTCGATGCGGGCTTCGCTGTATTCGCCCAGGTGTTCTTCGATGATGGCCTGGACTTCCTTGGGCATGGTGGCGCTAAAGAGGGCACGCTGGGCGTTTTCGGGAATTTCGTTCAGGATGGTTTCCACGTCTTCCATGAATCCCATGTCCAGCATTTCGTCGGCTTCGTCCAACACCACCGCCTTTACGGCATTCAGTTCAACGGAACCCCGCTTAATGTGGTCGATAAGGCGCCCTGGAGTGGCCACAATTACGTTGGCCGTGCGCTTGAGGGCTCGGAACTGTATGGCTATATCTTGACCGCCATAAATGGGGACCACATGGACCTTGGGGAGTTTCGCGGCGTACTGCTGTATGGCTTCCGCCACCTGTATGGAAAGTTCACGGGTGGGGGTCAGTACCAGCAGGGAGGTTTCTTTCGAGTTGAACTCTATGCGGGAAAGCAGGGGCAGGGCAAACGCCGCTGTCTTTCCGGTTCCCGTCTGGGCAGTACCCAACAAGTTTTTCCCCTGCAACAAGGCGGGAATGGCCTTCGCCTGGATGGGGGAGGGAGTTTCGTAGCCGGCGGCCTTGACCGCATCCAGTATCTCTGGGGCAAGACCCAGTTCTTCGAAGGTTATTTCTTGATCCATACTTTGCAACAATATAGAATTAGCCAAGTCCAAAACAAAGGGCTTTTGCTAGTTTTGTTTTTGTGAGTTACGAATGCAAACATCTACGCAACACCTTTTGCGATAAGCGAAAAAAGGAATGCGACCCCGGTGCGCCCGGTTGCGTGCTGTTTGGAAAGTTTGCTTTCCCGCTAAAAACGGACCCCTCCAAAAAGAAAAAGGCATCGCCAAAGGCGACACCTTAAGTAGAAGAACAATCCTTTCTAGATCATTCGCAAGATTTCCTGGGTGGTCTGTTCTGCAAAACTGTTGTCTTGCACAAAACGCCGCACTTCGGTGGGGTTGATCCTTGCGTATTCGGAAAGTGCCTTGCCAATGCCGTTGCGAATGTAGTATTCGTCGTCCTTGGCACAGGTAAGGCAGAACTGCCTAAGCAGGGGCCAGTCGGTACGGTCCTTGTACTGCACCTGGAAAATGATGGCGCTTCTGCGCACCCAAATGTTGGGGTCCCTGATCCAGGAGGCGATTTTGGTGTGGAGGGCGGGTAGCCTCAAAGCCAAGTCTCCCAAAATGCAGGAGGCGATGGTATCCACCGTATCTTTCCATGCACGGGTCTTGATGAGTTTCTTCAAGAAGTTCAGGTGTTGTCCACCCAGCATCTTCTTGTGCTTAAAAAGGTAATCGCAAGCTGCGTACTGAATTTCCCTATAGGGTTGGGACCACATGTCTTCGACACGGTTCACCAATTCGACGTCGTCCTTTGGGGGGAACTTTTCGAATATGGGGTATGTTACTTCCCTGCGGGGGACCAGTTTGACGCCTAGGAAGTCGAATTGCTCACGCGCCTTCTTGGACATCTCGTGGGATTCTTCTTCGTTGGCGATAGAACGCAGCGCCAGTAGGATTTCTTGTGTAAATCGTAACATTGCCCCTCAAAAATAGTCCCAAAAAAATTTTTTTTCTAGGGCTTGACAGGCACTTTTTTTCACTTTTTTTGAAAAAGTCTGATTTTTTTTGAAAAAAAATCGCATTTTTACCCTTGACAAGGCAAAAATGGGCCTTTTAAGGACAACGTTGAACAAAAAAGACCTCCCCTGGGGGAGGTCTTGAGAGGCAACGATCAGACTCGAACTGATGAATAAGGCTTTTGCAGAGCCGCCCCTTACCAACTTGGGTACGTCGCCAATGTGAGGGCTAATATAGGTAATGAGGGCCGTTTTTCCAAGGGTTTTAGGTCAAAAAAACTAATTTTTGGCTCATGTTGGGCAATTTGAAGGTAAAAATGACTTCCCTGCTGGCTGCCCTTTGGTTGAGGAGCCTCCGGGTAAAAGTCGTGGCTCCCGAGGGCTACGGACCTGGCATTCTGGGAATCTGGCATAGGGATCTTTTGGCCAGTTGTGCCGCCTTCAAGGACATGGGCGTGTGCGCCCTGGTGTCCAAATCTAGCGATGGGGAGTTCTTTGCCGCCACCGCCAGCCGCATGGGCTACAAGGTATTCCGCGGGTCCGATACCCGTGGCTCGTCCAACATCCGCTACTTGCTTTCGGCGTTGGAAAAGGGCGGCTTTGCCGGGATGGCCCTGGATGGTCCCCACGGACCGGCCGGGGTGGCCAAGCCCGGATCCCTGTGGCTGTCTAAGAAATCGGATCGGCCCCTGTGGAAAATACAGGTGGAGTATGGTTCCCACTTTACGCTAAAAAGTTGGGATAAATTTGTGGTCCCATTCCCCATGTCAGCAATTGTCGTGAAAATTACTTATTTTTGTGGCGAATAGAAAAAAGGATAGTAGCATGATAGCATTACCCCCGAAATTTGTGGCTTTCGACTTGGAAACGACGGGCCTGGACAACAGGAAGGACGAAATCATTGAAATAGGCGCGGTCAAGTTCACCGTGGAGACCAAGAACGGCAAGGTGGTTCCCAAGCTGCTTTCGGAATTCGAGACTTTCGTGAAACCCAACATGCTGATTCCTGCCGAGGCTTCCAACGTGAACCACATTTATGACAAGGATGTGGAAAACGCCCCTCCCGTGGGGGAATGCCTCAAGGGCTTTACCGCTTTTTGCGGCCCGGGTTCAATCCTGATAGCCCATAACGCCAACTTTGATGCCAGTTTCTTGCGTGTGGCCTACCAAAAGAACCCCCAATTAATTCCGGGGAATCCCGTCATCGATAGCTTGGTCATGTCCAGGACTATTTTGCCGGAATTGGAAAACCACAGGCTGGGCTACATGGCAGGGCTGTTCAAGCGCCGCAGCGAGATTGCCATGAACATTGATTCCGAAAAGATGCACCGCGCGGTCTACGACTGCGAAATGCTCATGGAAGTGTTCGTGGCCCTGCTTCGCCGCCGCTTCAAGGAAAAGGACTGGGAGATGGGGGCCATCATGGCCAACATGGCCAAGTACAAGGGCGTACCCCAGTTTATCAATAAATAGCCTGTTTCCCCAAGATACAGAAAACACCGCCAAAGGTCAGCTTTGGCGGTTCTGCGTAATTCCCGGTAAAAGAATTAGATGCCCAGTTCGCGGGCCACGGCCTGGATGCCGCACTTGTTGATGGTGCGAAGTCCAGCGGCACTGACGCGGAGGGTCACCCAGCGGTCTTCTTCAGGGATGTAAAAACGCTTCTTCTGCAGGTTGGGAAGCTGCTTCATCAGCTTCTTGCGGTTGGAGTGGGAAACCATGTTGCCCACGAGGCCGGCTTTTCCGGTGACTTCACAAATACGGCTCATAAAAAACTCCGTTGATTTAACAGGCTCCAATTTTAGTTAAAAGTGGTGAAATTGTCAAGACTGGGGAGGGTCCTGGAGCTCTTTTGGAAGGTTAAATTTGGTGGATTCTATCAATTTTACGTAATTTTCCACCTCGATGGGGGTAAATTTTGCCTTTATCCAGTCCACCACCTCCTGGACCAGGACCTCCGGTGCGCTGGCCCCGCTGGACAGCCCCACGGTTTCCACCCCATCAAACCAGGTGGGGTCCAGGTCGTTGACGGAGTCTATCAAAAAGCTTTTGATTCCCTGTTCGTGTCCCAGTTCCATGAGGCGGCTGGAGTTGGAGGAGTTCTTGGCGCCTACCACCAAAAGCATGTCCACTTGAGAGCAAAGGTCTAAAACGGCGGCCTGGCGGTTCCCGGTGGCGTAGCACAGGTCACCGGCATCCGGACCGATGATATTTGGGAATTTGTTCTTGAGGGAGGCGATAATTTTGCGGGTTTCCGCCACAGAAAGGGTGGTCTGGGTGATGTAGGCGATTTCCCTGTCGTCATGGAAGGAAAGCCTTTCGATGTCTGCCTCGTTCCGGATAAGGGTGATTGCCCCTTCGGGAAGCTGTCCCAGGGTGCCTTCCACTTCTGCATGACCGGCGTGGCCGATAAGGATAATGTGGCGGTTGGCGTTGAAGTGGCGTTTTGCGCTAAAATGAACCTTTCGGACCAGGGGGCAGGTGGCGTCCACCACTTTCAAATTCTTGGCTTCGGCCTTTTGATAGATGTTTTCGGCTACCCCGTGGGCAGAAAAGATGACTACGGATCCCTGGGGGACCTCGTCCAGAACGTCCACAAAGATCACGCCTTTGGATTTGAGGGTTTCCACCACGTAGCGGTTGTGGACTATTTCATGACGCACGTAAATGGGGGAACCGAACTTTTCCAGGGCCTTTTCCACCACGTGGATGGCACGGTCTACTCCGGCACAAAAACCGCGGGGGGTGGCAAGAATCAGTTTTTTCATAAATTATTAGCCTTGTTCTATGAGCAAAATAGTCAAGAATTCTACAAGTTTGCCATAGGAACGTATGATTTTTTCCCGTTCCCGTTCCAAAAAGGATTTTACCGGCCCGATGTCGGGGAAATTCTTGCTAGAGAAAAAGGCGGTGGACTGTAGTTGCGTGAGTACGCCTTCGCGGACCAGGGCGCAGACGGTTTCCTTTTGCCCTTTGGAATAGGGGCCTACGCAGGTAGCGACGCCGTTTTGCAAGGGTTCCCAGAAGTCGTGGATGCCAAGGCCCGGGCTGAAGGAGCCTCCTACTACGGCGTTCTTGGTGGTGGCAAGGATTTCGGCGGTTTTCCCGAAGGAGGAAACCAAAGTGACCGCTCCTTTTTGGACTAGGGGCCATTCTGTTACGATGATGTCTTGTTCACGGAGTGCTTTGCGGAAATCCTCCGCTTCAGAAATCCTCCGGGGCATAAGCACCACGGAATCGCCTTGCTTGATTGCGGTCTTGACCATGCGGATGACGCTTGTCCATTCAGCCATATGCATGGACAGGAATGCCGTATCGATGGTGGGGTTCTCCGGTGCGGCCACTTCCTTTTTGGACATGGCCCAAGAGAGAAGCTTCCAGTCTCCGCCGATAAAGACTTGAGGCAACAAGCCGCCGCGATCTGCTGCTTGCAGGCGAGCTTGGTCGGCTCCGGTTTGCATGGAGGCAAACCCGATGGCGGAATAGTCCAAGAAGGGTAAAGCCCTGCGGAAACGTCCGGACACGATAGCCACGGAGGGCTTTAAGGAAAGGCCTTTCATGGCGGCCAAGTAGCCTGGCCACAGTTCGTTTTCCCCCAGTACAAGTGCCAGGGGCTTGACCCTAGAAAGGAACTTGGTTAGGGCTGCCGGCGTGTCTGCAGGAGCCATGGCAAAGGCAATGCCTGGCGCGGCATTCTTGAAAAATTCAAAGACTTCTGTTTTTTGGGTGGTAATGAGGATTTGGGGGCACAGGGGAACGTCTTGCTGTAGGAATTCTGCCAGCCTCAGGAGCATTTTGCATTCGCCCAGGCTTGCTCCATGGAGCCAAAGGAATGGTCCTTCTGGCCAGTTTCCGTCAAGCCGCTCCGCAATACGGAACTTCTTTTCCACTGCGGGAACCTTTGCTGCCGCAGTAGCCGCAATCCCAATGGCGCCTCTCACAATGTTTATGGGGTTGATCATAGGATTAAAGCTAACAAAATAATCCAAATCCAGTCCATAATGCATGATCATATTCTGCCATTATTTCCGTTAATTTTTTATCACCGACTTTTCCGGCCATTATAATACCTATGATAACTCCATAAATTGCTACAGCTTCACAGAAAATTACAGAAACTAAATTTTTTGAAGTAATACGAGGTGTTTTTACTGAAGCAGAAAGAAGACTACTTCCTGTTAAATAAATACCCCATGCTGCTCCTAAAATTGAAAGACCTAAATCGAGTCCTATGCCTAAATTGGCCCAAAAATAAGGATTTATATAATATGCTGTTGAACTCCATGTGATATTTGTAGTGGTATTAGTGGTATTAGTGCTATTTGAAAACATTTTTTATTAAATATATTTTTTATTTATTATTTTAATTGATATTCATTTATTCAATTTTTATTTTATTTTGATGTAAATTGA
>CACXIR010000033.1 GCA_902767785.1 Fibrobacter succinogenes
CTGGTTCCTTGAATCGTGTTCAGTTGTCTGCGGTCCGCGAAAAATTGGATTCCTTGATGGCAGGGCCAGGAGTGTTCTTTTTCTTGAATCTGGAAAATGTCCATTTTTCTGTGGACGACTACCTGGAAATGTTCTTAGACCTGTTGAACCGGGTTAAGGAGCGGAATTCCACCATGGTTCTGATTTTCCGTAACGAAGAACAGCTGGAATACTTTTACAGGTACCGCAACATTTTCGAGATATACGATAGCCGCGAATCTTACAAGAATTCCGGGCTTTCTAAGCAGTTGAAGCAAGTGGGTGTCTATTATGGAAAAAAGACAGGCTTGCGGTTAAGCCCCAGCGTTGCAATTGCTGCCGCTGTTCTGATAACGGGCTGGATTGTTACTTTGTTCTTGATAATTGCCGCCCAGGGAAAAGATATTGCTGACAAGCAGGCTCAAATCATGGTACTCCAGGGACAGCGGGAACGCTACATCCAGGAAATAGATAAGCTGGAATCCTCTATTGGCCCCTTAAAGAAGCTAGGCGTAGTTGAAGATACGGCAAGGTTGAATTCTTTTGGTGCGATTCGGGATTGGGTGAGTTATCTGAAACACTTGGAGAATACGCGACGTGAAGAATAGTCTGCGGCTTTCTACGCCCATGTCCGTGTTCATTTTTGCGCTGATTACGGCAGTCCTTTTTTCTTTTGTCGTGTTTTGGGGATTGCAAAGAAAGGAATTGGAACAACTTTCAAAAGAAGAACTCGCCCTAAGTTTGGACGTAGAACAACTAGGCGTTATTGGCAACTGGACCCTGGAATACGTAAAGATAGACAAGGCGGTAGACTTCCTTTCGGAAAAGAAGTTGTCGAAGGACGCCCGCCGCCGCTTAACGGAACAACTTTGGCAAATTTCCCATACCTATTCCATAGACCCCCTGATGATTTTGGCGGTCGTGGCGCAAGAAAGCCATGGCAACCCCAATGCCCGAGGCCGCATGCAATCTGGCGCTTATTCGGGTGCGCTGGGCCTTATGCAGATCAAGTTGGAAACGGCAAAGAAAATGGCCTGGCGTTTTGGACTCCGTGTGGAATCCGAAGAGGATTTGTTCAAGCCGGAAGTGAACGTGACGGTGGGTACGGCCTACCTGATAAGGCTTATTGGCAAGTATGGTTCCTGGAAAGAGGCCCTGGTCGCATACAACTTGGGGCATTCTGCCGTTGACCGCATGCTGGAACGGGGGCAGCCTTTGCCCTTGCGTTATTACGAGCGTGTTATTTCAAAATACCAGGTG
Organism: Fibrobacter succinogenes; assembly: GCA_902767785.1. Lineage (GTDB taxonomy): Bacteria > Fibrobacterota > Fibrobacteria > Fibrobacterales > Fibrobacteraceae > Fibrobacter > Fibrobacter succinogenes_D. Next base: position 1,279 of record CACXIR010000033.1, read on the forward strand.
CTGGTAAACCGCTCTTTTTTATAAATTTAAGTTGATGAAACCGTTTTTGCTTTTCATGGTTTGCGCAGGGCTGGCCGTAGCTGGAGAAATCCGCTACGATTGCTTGCGTTTTGTGGAAGCAGCCCTGGCTAGTGACCCTACTATTGCAGAAGCCAGGTACGGAACGGTAGAAAAAAGGGAAAAGATAGAGGCCTTGAAGGCCGATGTCATTTTGCCTACTTTGAACGTGGCCATGATGGTGGGACCCGCTCCCGGCCTTAAGGAGTCTGTGGACAGCTGGGGCGATACGGTGGACGTGTACGACTTTTCCAGGATGGGCCCGTTTTGGGGCGTGCAGGCTAAATTTGTGCAGCCATTGAATCTGGGCCAGTACCGTACCGGAAAGAGGGCCTTGGAAGCGGATTTGCAGCAGAAGACCTTTTCTATCGAAAATCAGCTTTTGCGGAAAGAGGTGGAACTGCAGACTTACTACTACAATTACTTGCTGGCACTGGAAATGAAGCGCTTGGCAGAAGATGCGAAGCGGCAGGTAGACAAGGCATATGACCAAATGGAAGAGGCCTTGGATGACGACGACCCCAATGTGACGCAGATGGACTTTTTGAATCTGAAGGCGAAAATGCATACGGTGAAGGAGGGGGTTACCGAGGCGGACCTGGGAATGAAACGGGTACTCTTGGCCATTCGCTTTTCATTGAATTTGCAGGAGGGAGATGTCTTTGTTTCTGAAGATACGGTCCTTGCCCCCCGCACGGAAAAGCTGCCGCCTTTAGACGAAATACGCCTTATGACCTTGCAGAGCAACCCCGAATTGAAGCAGCTTTCGGCAGGATTGATTGCCAAGCGGAACAAGATGGACTTGGCAGAGGCGAAGCTTGCTCCGGAGTTCTTTGTAATGGGCGAGTTCGAGTACGTGAAGAGCTGGGCTGGCAACCGCAGCGTTTTGCAGAAGAACGCCTTTGCCGAAGATGCTGTGAACAAGCTTTCTGGCGTTATTGGCATTGGACTCCGTTACCGCTTGAATTTCTGGAAGTACTGGTCTGATTTCCGTTCGGCAAGAATAGAGTACCGTGGCTTGAAAATGAAAGAGGCCTATGCGGCGGAGGGCCTGATGGCCAAAGCAGAGGAGCAGTATTACCAGGTGGTGGCCGCCCGCGAAAAGATGGATGCACTCAAGGAAAGCCTAAAAGCCTCGGAAGCGATTCTGAAGGGGGCGGCCATGCAGTATGACCTGGACAAGTCCAAGACGGGGGAATTGGTTTCTGCCTACACTCAGAACGTGAACCTGCAAAAGGATTATCTGTTTGCCGTTTGCAAGTACAATGTGGAATTCGCAGAACTTATTGCCCGGATGGGTTGGACCCTGAAGGACTACCGAAGCAGGTATTAAAAGGAGAGAAAAAGATGATGAGGAAACTGTTTGTTCTGGTGGCTTGCCTTTCATTGCTTGCCTTTGCTGCCGAGGACCCTGTGGCGGCTATCAAAAAGAAGGATGCAGAGCTGCAGACCCTGGTGAAAAAGAGCAGTCACTCCGCAAAGGAAAAGGAGCGGATCAAGGCGCTTCTGGGCGACAGCTTTGATTTTGGACTCCTGGCCAAGAAGAGCCTTTCGACAAAGGACTGGGATGCCCAGGATGCGGCTTCCCAGGAAAAGTTCGTTACGGAATTCCAGCGCATGGTCCGCAATTCCAGCGCAAAGCGCTTGGAACTATACAAGGCGGATTCCACAATCTATGAACCCGCCAAGATGAAGAAGGATAACGAAGCCCGCGTGGTGGCTCACCTGTGGAACCAGGGCAAGGAAACGGTTCTGGAATACAAGATGAGCCTGGTAGATGGCAAGTGGATGGCCTGGGACTTGGTTATCGACGACCTTTCTACGGCAAGGAATTACAAGGACCAGTTTTCGCAAATCCTGAAGACCAAGTCCTTTGCGGACCTTATTGACATCATCAGCAAGAAGGCTGACGAAGCGGACAAGTAATGGGAACCTTTACCCTGGTTCTGATTGTTGTTCTTGTTTTTTTAGCAATCGCATTGCTGTTTCCCTTTGTTTTTTGGGTGGAATTCCACGCTAACAAAACTGGCGCGGAGGTAAAGCTATTCTTGTTTAAGCGCCTGCTCTGGACTTATGAAAAGGTCTGGAAGGAAGATTCCGCCGAAGACTTGCCGGTGGATGAAGAGATAAAGGCTGCGGATGAAAAGGCTGAGACTGCGGAAAAAGAAGTGGAGAAACCGGTAGTTGCGGAATCGCCAAAACCTGCGGTAGAACCCAAAGCGAAGCCCGTGTCTAAGCCTAAAGAAAAACCTGTACAGGAAGAACCTAGGGCTGCGTCACTGAACGAACAAAAAAACGAACCGGAGGCCGCACCGCAAGTAGAGCCTAAGGGCGAATCTAAAGAAGAGTCAAAGGTCGCTCCTGAAAGTACGCCTAGGGATGTTCCCGAAGAAACGCCCGAAGAAGAGAAGAAAAGCCTGACGGAACGGGAGTTTTGGACCTTGCTCTTGACTCCCGATTTTGACGAGCGGGGGCTGGGTTATGCAAAGAAAATTCTGGGCTGCTTCATGAAGGTGTTCTGCGTGCGTTTTGTGGACTGCTATGTAGAAGGAATTCGCATGGACTACGAGTCCATGGGCTATGGCGCAGCCGTGAACGCAATGATGAAGGGATACCCGTTCCTGAAGGATTGGGACGTCCGGATGGACTGGACTCATGACCATGATTTGCAGGCGGCAGGGAAGATCCGTGCTGACCTGAACCTGTGCAGGACTTTTGCTTTCCTGTTTGTGAGTTCCGTACGCATAGGCGTCATGGCTTTGATATTCTGGCGACGCCGTGCTGCAGTACTCAAAACGGGGCAATTGCCAGAATTGGGCTACGTCCGCAAAAAAATACTGGATTGGCTTGTGGAGGAATGATGCCTGCTTTGACCGTCGAACGTTTGCTAGCCTCCATCGGCTTCGGAAGCCGCAAGGAATCAAGGGCCTTGGTCCGCATGGGCTTGGTGGAATTGCAGGGTCGTTTGGTGGAGGACCCCTTCGAGGAACTTCCAGCACGGCCGGAATTCATTACGGTGAACGGGGAGGAAATCCCCACGGTGGAAAAGCTCTACGTTATGCTTTACAAGCCTGTGGACGTGGAATGCAGCCACAATGCTCGAGACCACCGCTCGGTCTTTGAACTGGTTCCTGACCGCTTTACCGCCATGGGCATCCAGACGGTGGGTCGCTTGGATGCCGATTCTACGGGCCTGTTGCTGATGTCCAACCAGGGGGACTTTATCCACAAGGTGGAAAGCCCCAAGAAGGGCCTTCTGAAAAAATACAAGGTGACCCTTGCCCGGCCCTTTACCGAAGAGCAGCGGGCAGAACTGCTGTCGGGAGTGATGCTGAAGGATGAGCGTCGTCCGGTAGACGCCAAGGAGATTGTTGCTGACGAAGGTTCGGTGACCATTTCCATAGGGGAGGGCCTGTACCATCAGGTCCGCCGCATGTTTGCCGCCGTAGGGAACCACGTGGAGACTCTGGAGCGGGAATCCATAGGACCTGTGGTGCTGGACCGGAGCTTGGGCCTTGGGGGCTGGCGCTTCTTGACTGAGGATGAAATAAAGGCCCTCTCCTAGGAGAAGGCCTGCTTTTGCTTTTATTTTGTGCTTCGGTATTAGGCTTCCGGAGAACCCGCCACAGATTCCGTCTGTGCTTCGGGAAGGCTTTCCGCTTCAGTAGCAATGGCTTCCAGGGTGTTGATCCTGTCCTTGATGTCGTTGCTGAACTTGAAGGTGGGCACCAGGCGTTCTTCGATGAGGACGGTCTCGCCGGTGCGGGGGTTGCGGGCGGGCCTGGCCTTGCGGGGTTTGCAGGCGAAGGTCCCAAAACCGCGAATTTCGATGGTGTTGCCGTCGATGAGCCTTTCCCCGACCAAGTCCAGGAACTGTTCCACGACGACTTTGATGTCGTTACGCGCAAGCCCGGTGGACTTGGCGATATCTTGAATAAGAGATTGTTTTGTTACGTTAGGCACGACTTAAATATAGGATTAACAACGAATTAGCGTATAGGTCAAAGCAAAATTAAATATTTTTTTCGGGTTCTCGTTGCGGACATTTTGTGGATAAATGTGGTAAGAATGTTGAAAACTGTTGAAACTGCCGGCAAGGGCGAAAAATCCTTGAAAACATCGTTCCGTTTGCGAGATATGGAAGTGTTTCCCAACACCATTCTTAGCCCCATGGACGGGGTGACGGACGCCCCTTTCCGCAGGCTCTGCCGCGTTTTGTCGGGAAACCGCATGGGGCTTTTGGTATCGGAGTTCGTGCCTACCGACGGCGATGCGGTTTTTTGCCTGGATGGTCACAAGCAGTTGAAGTTTTTCCCGGAAGAGCGACCTTTTGGCGTTCAGATTTTTGGGCGGTTCCCGGACAAGATGGCGGTGGCGGCCCAAAAGATTGCAGAGGCCTTAAGGCCCGACTTTATAGAGGTGAATGCCGGCTGCCCCGCCCCGAAGGTGGCGGGGAAGGGGAGCGGATCTGGCCTGCTTCGGGACTTGCCTCGCCTGCAAGAGATTCTGCACGAGGTCCGCGGGACCCTGGATTCCTGCTCCGTGAACTTGCCCCTGACGCTCAAGTGCCGCATTGGCTGGGACAGTGACAGCATCAACGTGATGGAAACCCTACGGATTGCCGAGGGCGAAGGCGTGGAGATGCTGACTGTGCATGGCCGTACCCGTTTGCAAGGGTACAACGGCCTTGCCGATTGGGACTGGATCGGCAAGGTCGTGGCCGCGGCCAAAATACCCGTAATCGGGAACGGCGACGTGAACAGCGTGGAGGTTGCACGTGAGCGGATTGAAACCTATGGCGTGGCTGGCGTGTCCATTGGCCGCGGCGCCATGCACAACCCGTGGATCTTCGGGCAGATCGCGGACGCCTGGGAAGGGAAGCCCGCCCATGAAATTACCGCAGTGGAGGCCCTGGATGTGTTCCCGTTGTACTACAAGTTTAAGTTGGAAGATGGTTCCACGGAACTGGGTGCATTGGGAAGGCTCAAGCAGTTGGCCGCAAGGCTGTGCAAGGGTTTTTGTTTAGACGGTTCTGATGATGCCGCCATGCAGGTGCGGCAGGCATTGCTCACGGCACAGACCGCCGGTGAATTCTTTGACCGCTTGCAAACGCTCCGTGAAGGAGTGGCCCGTGACATGCACTACGACCCGGGCCGCCTTGTGAATTTGAATGGAGCGAAGGAAACAGAGCTTCGGTTCGGCGATCAGTTTTTAGGTCGCTAAAAAACTATCCCTTTATTGTCGGGGCTTGTCTTGCCACAGGAGCAAGCTCTCCGTGCTTGCGGAACAGGTGTTTTACCAAAGTCTTGAATCCGCGGAACACGCGGTAGCGTTCACGGGGATTCTTGATGGCCATGATTCCCTGGTGGAAAATGTAGCTGGGCCGCAAGTAGAATTCCCGGCGGGCCTTGTCGCAAAAGTCCACCAGCATCTGGCTGGTCAGTTCGCCTCGTTGGATGGTGGTGCGGTGGAATCCGTCTTTGTCCAGCCACTGTCCGTAATCCCTGGACTTTAGCGCGCCGCTCTCCAAAGCCTCCTTGTATGCCTCGGTACCGGGGTAAGCCATGATGGGGTAGAACTGCGCCGTATTGGGGTTCAACTTCTTGGCGTAGTCAAGGGTCTGGCGCAGGGTCTCTGGAGTGTCGCCGGGGTTGCCAACCATAAAGCAGCCGTGGACCAGCAGGCCCGCCTTGCGGGCGTTCTTGGTGAATTCGATTGCCTTGTCGGTGTTCTTGACACCCTTGTGGATGCGTTCCAGGACCTCGGGACTTGCGCTTTCAAAGCCCACGCACATTTCGCGGCCGCCCGCCTTTTTCATGAGCTTGAGCAGGTCCAGCGGAACGTCGGCACGGGCGTTGCAGCTCCAGGTAATCTTGAGGCCCCGTTCCAGAATCAGATTGCAGATTTCACGCACGTGTTCGTGACTTGCAGTAAAGGTGTCATCTTCAAAGAACACTTCGCCCAGGTCCTCGAAGTTTTCCTTGATGTACTGCAGTTCGTCCACCACGTCTTTAGGCGTGCGGCGGCGGAACTTGTGGCCGTTCAGGGTTTGCGGAATCACGCAGTAGCTGCAACGGTTGGGGCACCCGCGTCCGCTTAGAATCACAATCAGCGGGTTCAGGTTGGCTCCGTAGAAATACTTTTTGTAGCAGGTGTACAGGTACTTGCGGTAGACCTTGGACACCCAGGGGATTTCGTCCAGATTCTCGATTTTTGGGCCTTCGGGCTGGAAGTCTACGGTGCCGTCGGCCTTGCGGAAGGCGAGGCCCGAAATGCTTGCAATATCCTTGATGTCTCCCCGCAGGAATCGCACCAGGTTCCTTGAGGTGTAGTCTGCCTCGCCGATAATTACGAAGTCTAGAGAAGGTTCCATCTCCATGGATTCCAGAGGTTCCGCCGTGGCGTGGGTCCCCATGATGGCCACCTTCGTGTCTGGCAAGGCCTCCTTGATGGAGTGGACGACCTTGAGGTCGTTCAGGATGCTGGGGGTGCTGGTGCTGCAAATGACAAGCTGAGGATTGAAAGCCTTCAGTCCGTTCAGGGTCTGGGGAAGGTCTAGATCCATGGCGGGGCTGTCGATGAGCTGGATTTCGTTGTCGTCCGCCTCTACAGTGCCTGCGGCATAGCTTAAAAACATGGGCCAATAAAGGGTGCTGGACTTGGTGACGCACGGACTACGGGATTCCCGGCTGAACATGGGAAAAAAGGGCGGATTTAAAAAACTGACGCGCATAAGCCCCCACAAAATACATAATCATGGCTGATAAAGCTACATTTGAATTTAATGAAAGGGCTTTTTTTTGCAAGTCTGTGCCTGTTGATGGTGGCGAACTCCGCCTTGTCCAAGGAAATACCCTTGGATACCGTCCGTACTTTGTTTTCGGATAGCTCCGTTGCGCGAATCTATACGGTTCAAAAGGGGACGGACACCAAGGAAGGGTGGTCCATGTCGTATCATCCCGATGGAAAATTGGCCGTGAAGGCTTTCTACAAGGATGGCCTTTTGGATGGAACTTTTTCCAGTTATTACGGAAACGGAAAACCCTGGCAAGAAATCGCTTACGAGGCCGGCGTGGAAAATGGTCTATCCATGAGTTATTATGAAAATGGTCTGAAAAAATCCAGGGAAGATTACAGGCGGGGCGTCCTGGAAGGGGTTTCTGAAGAATGGGATGAAAGGGGTACGTTGCGTAGGCGGATCCCCTATTTCCATGGGCAGATCCATGGCGTGGCTAAGCTTTATGACGATTTGGGCGCCCTCAAGGAAGAAATGACCTTTGAAAGGGGTGTCCGCCATGGCAGCTACCGCCGTTACGAAAAGGGCGTCAAGGTGCTGGAAGCGGAATTCCAGATGAATCGTTGTGTCAGGAATTGCGATTTCTAGTTCATAATTCGTTTTTTCCTTTGTAAAGGCCTTCACAATATGTATATTTTTATAAATGGTATGATGGGGTTTGAAAATGAATAGACTGTTCGTTCTTTTGTGTGTGACGGGATTTCTTTCTGTTTCCCTTGCGGCTCCAGTAAGAGGGGTTGTTAAGGACAACCGTGACGGAAAGACATACAAGACTGTTAAAATTGGCGATCAGACATGGATGGCCGAAAACCTCAACTTGCACATGGACGAATCCTGGTGCTATGAGCAGAAAACCGACAACTGCAAAAAGTATGGTAGGCTCTATACTTGGAAAAAGGCCCTGAAGGCTTGCCCCACGGGGTGGCATCTTCCCACTATCGGGGAATGGAGAACCTTGGAATCGTATTTGACCCAAGCTTCCCGGGAGAAGGTAGGAAATGTATTGAGGGCGAAGGACGGCTGGAAGGTCAAGAAGCGCAAGAAGAAAAAGTACGACGAGAAGACGGGAGAACCTATTTACCTTGACGAATACGAGACCATTAACGCGGGAACGGACAATTACGGCTTTTCGGCACTCCCTGCGGGTTATGTCGACCATAAGGGCAAATTTGTCAAGATTAAGGAAAATGCCGTTTTCTGGAGCGCAACCAAGGAAAAAGGCAAAAGCAAAAAAGTGCTTAACCGCCAGTTGGAATATGGGAGCGACACCTTTTACGAAAGCAGGAATTCCATGGACAGCGGATTCTCGGTCCGCTGCGTAAAGGATTAGGATCCTTAGTTCGTTTTATTCTTTGCGGGTTTTACCGCATTCCACACCATGTAACCGATGAACAAGGCGCCGAAGGCTAGCAACGCGATGGCCAGCTCGGAGTTGTATTTTTCGATGATGTCTTTTTGCCCGTGGGCGAGATAGCCGAGCAGGGCTAGTACGCAGTTCCAGATGGTGGCACCCAGGAAGGTGTAGAGGGTAAAGGGCAGGAGCTTCATGTTGGATAGGCCTGCCGGTATGGAAATGAGCTGGCGGATAACGGTGATGAGCCTGCCTACAAAGGTAGATATGGCGCCATGATCGCGGAAGTAGTTTTCTGCCCGCTCCACCTTAGTGCCGTCCAACAGCAGAAAGTGTCCTAGGCGGCTGTCTGCAAATTTGTACACAATGGGGCGGCCCAAGAACTTGGCAAGGAAATAGTTGATGAAAGCTCCCACCAGGGCGCCCAGGCTCGCGAATACCACGATGAGGACAATGCTCAGTTCTGAACCGGGCTGCAGAGCCTTGTAGGCTGCTGGCGGAACCACCAGTTCCGAAGGGAAGGGAATAAAGGAGCTTTCCACTGCCATGAGCAGGGCGATGGTTCCGTAGTTCAGGTTGTCGTTGTACCAGTCAATGATTTGTGTGTAAACGCCGCGGTCGCCGCCTTCAGTCGTTGAAGGGACTTCTGCTGCCGGTTGGGCCAGGGAAAAGGTGCAAAAGAAAGAAAGTAATAGAAGGAGGTGCTTAAGGGTCTTCATGGCCTACGCTATTACTTCTTCTTTTTGCCCTTGGATTTCTTGGGAGCCTTCTTGTTCTGCTTGGGTGCAGGAGCTTCTTCCTCGGTAGTGCCGGTCTGGACCTCGATCATGGAGGGTGCAGAGGCATCGGCGTTCTGGAGTGCGGCCTTGGCCTCTTCCACAAACTTTCCTTCGGGGAAGCGCTTCAGGTAGATCTCGTAGTCTTTCAGTCGACCACTGCCCTTTACCAGTTCAAAGATTCCTGCTTCTGCTTCGTCGCGGAAGGCACCATTGGGATTGTCGTTCAAGTAGGTGAGGTAGGCCTTGAAGGTGTTCTGGGCCTGAATCTCCCTAAACTTGTGGTACTCGCTCAAAACTTTCAGCTTGGCTTCCACTTCGGCACGGTGGGGAGAATCCGGATAGTATTCCAGGTACATTTCCAGCATTTCGGGATCGTTGCTGGCCATGACTTGATCGAAACGAGAGTCTTCCTGCTTGGTCTGGTATTCTTTCAACTGAACCTTGCCCGTATCCAGGGTGGCGTACAGCTTTTCCTTGGTAGCCAGGTCCGCCGGGTGGCAGAAGGCCAGGAAGCTTTCCAGCACGTCGGAGAACTGAGTCTTGGTGAAGGATTCGCTCATGTCGGGCAGGTTGCCGTCTTCGTCCAAGAAGAACCGGTAGTCGCGCTCGATGGCCATGCAGTCCCAATCTGTGAGGGTGTCCTTGACTTCGCTGTTCTTGCGGAGCACGTCGTCGCGGTCGTGGAGCACGTAACGCATGCGGCGGTCCCTGCGGCTTTCGCGACCGAAGTCCAGAGAAAGCTCGATGCCAACCCGCACAGGCAGCTTGTAAGAAATTTTGTCGAATTCGATTCCGGAGAATCCGGGAGGCAAGCCGCCTCCAAGTTTTGAAACATCCGGGGCTTTGTTTGTCGCCTTGACATCCTTGTAGGCAAGGAAGTCCCTACGGACGTTTACGCCGATCTTGAAGTCGATGTCCTGGAAGAGTTCGCCAATCCTGTATTCCAGGGCTCCGGACACAAATGCTGTGGGGGTGATGGAGGTGGTCTGGTTGGTATTTCCCAAGATGTCGTCGTAGAAACTGAAGAAGTGGAAGCCGTAACCGCCCAGGATCCTCATGTCCAAATCGCCAATAAGGTTGAAGGAAAATCCGCCCACCACGGATGGGGCGTAAGAGAGGAAGGACAGGGTTTCGTCGCGTCCGGCATCGCCGCAAACGCCCTCTTCGCCCTTAGGACCGCAACTATTCCCCTTGAAATAATAGTTAGGTTCTTTCGCAATCTCGCCGAATTGGATGGAGTTGACCTCAAGGCCTAGCCAGAGGGTAAAGGGAATGTCTGCCTTGTAAAAGGGAGTGACCAGGGGGCTGATGAGGAACCCTGCATTGATGGGGAAGGTCATCAGTTTTTTGTCAATCTTTTGGGTTTCCCTATTTTGGTTGACCAAAAGCTCGGGGTCGCTGTCCTGGAATCTGAGGAAGGCGACTTCACCCTGCACATAGAGCTGCATCCTCCAGTTGGAGCGCTCAAAGTCGGCAGCCATGGCGGCCACCGCAAAAATCAAGGAGAGGAGTAAAACTTTACGCATTTGGATGCAAATTTAGTTTTTTTTGATTTGCGGGCGTGTTAGAAGGATATGAAAAAGCCAATTCCGAGCATAAGTACGCCGGCCCCTATCAAGGAAAGCCCGATGGCGTTCTCGCGGTCCCCTTGCTTGACCCGGTCCTTGTTTTTCTTGACCTTGTGGCGGTAGGAGTCTCCGCCAGCAGTGGCCACCTGCTTCAGGTCGTCCCGGATTTCTTCGGCTTCGTCATAGTCCAGTTGTGCCAGGTAGGTAAAAATGGCCCCGACCACAATAGGAGCAATGGATGCTCCCATGAGCGTGTGGCCCACGAACCGTTTTTTCTGGTCCTTGGCCCACTGTTGCTGTTCCTTCATCTCGTCGAACCGTGTCTCGGACTGGAGATGGATGTTTACCGTGGTGTCGGATACGGGCGGGACGAACACGGTGACCAAGGTGTCTCTGAAACCGAATTTCCTGAGCTTGAATTTTACAACTCCCGGCTCAGAGATGGGGAACCGGTCAGGGGTGGTTCCCAGGGAGGAACTTTTGGGAGTGATGGGCTTGGTTCCGGGGAAAATCTGGGCGCCGTCCGGGTGGGAAATGATTCGGAGTTCAGGGCTTACGGGTTTCAGTTTCAAATACCTCTTGATGGTATCTCCCATCACTGGGTGCAAGGATACTTGAGTTCCCCAAAGTCGTTTGTCTACGTTCCAGTAGGCATACAGCTCCAGGGAGGCTGTGTCTGTCACGGGGAAGGTGCAGGGAGACCTGCAGAGGGCGTTTTCGTCGGCTAAAGAAAGGGTGGCACCTTCGGGGTCAGTCTCAATGTAGACGTAGCCTTTCTTTTCTTTGAGGTCTGAGGCGTCTAGTCCGCTGGCCTCCATGAGGAATATGCGGAAATTGTCTTTGGAAAGGGCTTCGCTAAGGGCCTTCCCCCTGGAGAGGGTTATCTTGTTCTTGTAGATGGTTGGGAGGTCTTCTTCGTCTTCGTACAAGATGCTGGTGAGTTCGACGGTGATGGAGTCCTTCTTTTCCACGGGGGTGATGGTACCCAGGTAGACCTTCTTCGCCCCCAGCTTTCCCAGGTATTCCTGGAGGCATATGTTGTCGTCACAGTCGGGAATGTTGTTGCGGCGTATGGCATGGACCTTCTGGCCACTTTCCAGCAGGAACCTTAGGGTAAGGGCGTCTATCTGGAGGGCTAAGGTGGAGTCCGCAATGGAGCTTTCGTAACCTACGTATACGGTGGTTTCCAGGAGGGAATCCAGGCGGACGGGTTCTGGCCGGGCAGCCTGTTCCTGCACGTTGTTCGAATTGGCCAGGGAGTCTGCCGGATTAACGCCGGCGGTGTCGACGGCAGCCTCTGCGGGGTGCAGGTAGTCGGCACCTGCGGAATCGGTAATGCTCTTGAACTTTTCCCTAGGGAGCTTGACCACAAAAAACTTGTTGTTGATGTATCCACCCAGCTGGACCGTGTCCTGCTCAATGCCCAGGAACTGGGCCCGCTGCTTTGTTCCCGATACAAGCTCCACGTTTACCATGGGTCCGCTCTTTTCTTGGGCGAACAGGCTTAGGAACATGCAAAGGATGAATATGGGTGTTAAGGACTTCATGGATTACCTAGAAAGATAAAAAGACTCCGATGGAAAGGATTACTCCGCCTGCCACAAGGGATGTTATGGATACTTTCTTGGCGGTTTTGGCGTTGTCCCTGTATTCCTTAAAGTCCTTCTGGTTCTGTTTGTAATTTTTTCCGTTGGTAAAGACCGAATTGTCTAGAACTTTTTTGCAGTCTTCTGCCTTGTGGATTTCATAGGCCGTAACCCCTGCCGCAATCCCGCTTGCCAGGAGCGGGACTACAGCGGTTTTTATCAGGCGCGTTCCCAGGGATTTGCGGCTTCGGCGGTTCAGCTGGTCTTGCTGCTCTTTCAGCAGGGTTTCGCTAAAGGCGGGTTGCAAGGCTACAATTAGGTAAGATGTGTCCCTGTCCGAAAGAGTCACCTTCAAGGTGGTGTCCTTGAATTCAGGTTTGAACAACGTTATCCGTACCACGGAATCGTTGGGTGCTACAGAAATAAAGGCGGGCAGTCGGTAGTCGGGGGCCTTCGAAAAGTCGGGGAATTTGGAGCTGACGTATGCATCGGCCCCGGAAGGATTGGTGGAAACGTGAAGGTAGCGGTTCCGTTGCGGAGTGTCTTCGGCAAAGGAGTTGCTGGCAAACAGCATTAGGAGGAGGCTCAGTAGCATCAGAGGTTTTACCATGAGTCCTCCTTTGGAACGAAGGGCCCGGAAATCCGCAGGGAGTCTTTTCCCGGTTCGAGCTTCCAATACATTTCTGTGTTACGGTTCTTGGCGTTGTCGGGAATGGGGATCTTCAGCTTGCACGTCCTGTGGCATGGATTTTCAAAGGAGATAATGGAAGATTCATACACGGCGCCAACGGTGTCGTAGTCGGCCACGACAATTTTTTTCTGTGCCTGGCTTATTCCAGAACCATTGTCCATGAAATAGAATTTGACGCTATCTGTTGGGGCGAAGGCTGTTTTTACGGGAGCCGCCTTGGGGGGAACCTTGTCTACAAAGACAATGCTGTCTGCCAGGCGAACCTTTGTCCTTGCAGGAACGTCTATAGTGACGGGATTAGCCTCGTAATCGGTCTGTTTGGTTTCGAAGGCGTAGATACGGAGTCCGCTTTGGGGTTTTACCTTGATGTTTAATGGCTTTCCCGGTGTGTCGTAGGTAAGCGATTTTAAGGTGTCGCCAAGGGCACTCAATAGGACAATCTTGGTGGAAATGGAAGTTCCCGTCACGAGGCTTGTATAGACGGGTTTGATTTGAATAATGGAGGAGTCTCCTCCAAGGAAGAGCGTGTTGAATGCGGATACGTCCGTATCGACTTCCTGGAAACCATTGCTGGTGTAGGCGGTGGCTTTTACGCCCCAGTAGATTGTAAGGGAGGAATCACGGAGGTTGATTCCGTAATTTTGGAGCCATAGCTCGGAAATGAGGGGTCCCTTGAGCCGTATGCCGCTCTTGCAGTCGTTGGCATCCAGGAAACTGACAGAATCCAAGATGTCTATCCACCGGGTGCTTGGGGCTATGGGAATGTCGTCGGATACGGCAGCGTAAACGACGCATTCGGATTTTTCCCAGGGGTCAATTCCTGAAACATCCCAGTTGAGTTCTATGTAATCGCTGGAAAGGGGTTCAACGCTGGATTGCAGGGGTGGCGTCACTAGGGATATTTTTAATGGAGTTCCCACAAAGATATGGACGGTGTCCTTCAGGGTGTCCCCGGCAAAATCGACGGTTTTCAACACGCAGGTGTGGTAACCAACGGAATCAAATTGGTACTCGGCGGAGTATGTGCCTATGGTGTCGCCTTCTATTTCCCAATAGTGGCTGTTGTACAGGTTGATGGCGCTGTCCTGGGACACGGTTGTTCCGTTCAGCGAGTATCCGGCGGTAAAGAGGACGGTTTCTCCTTGATTGATGTAGAGGGTGTCGACCTGTTCGGTATGGCGGATGTAGTTTTCCGTCCAGGTGGTTGTGAGGATCCCTTGCTGCAAGAATTGTAAATCCTTGGGAGATATCAAGGCTTCTTCCCTGCAACTTGTCAAAAGCAGGAGCAAACAAAGGAGTGTGGTATGGGAAAAGAATCTAGCCATCTGTACCCTCCCCGCTGCTAGAGGATGCGTCTTCTTTCGGTTTGGGCATTTCCATGGAGGGCCTTATCGCGTAGGTCCTGGAATTCTGATTGTCGCTGTTGTCGTAGGCGTTGATGGTCAACAACTGGTAGGTCCAACTTTTATAAGTGGCGGGCAGGGTGATTTTCAAAGTGTCCCCAGTCCGGGATTCGTTGAAGAAGGGGTGCCAGTAGTCGTTGTTCAATTTTTGCCCGTTGAAATAGATGTGGTAGTAGGGGTTTTGGCCCTTGTCCATGACGTAGAACCTGAGGGTGTCCCTAAAATCCAGGGTGTCCAAGTCTGACAGGGTCCCCTCTGGGGAAAGGTAGTTGTTGGTAGGGGGAATGGTGTCCCGTGGAATCAAAGTGTCTGCAATGGAGACCTCGCCGGGCCGGACAATGACGTCCGTAGTGTCAGGAACAAAATCCTCCAAATCATCAAAGTTGGCAACGAGTTTGTACTTGCCGGGCTTTAAGGGGCTGACAATGACGAATGCGGTGTCGGCAGAAAAAACCTTCTGGGCGACGGGACTGGAATTAGAATCCAGGACGTTCAGGTTCATGTGGTAAGAACTGGAACAATACCTTTGGCTAGCTGCAGAGACGAACGCTTGTATGCCGCCCTCGTTGCCGTGTCCGCCGGTAAAGAAGTCCCCCTGGATTAGGGTGTCGGATTCCAGGCCGAATTCGTTGATGGCGTAAACTTCCCACGCATAGTACTTCAGGTTACCCATGCGGTGGTAAAAGTTCGGATTGTCCCAATAGGTAAAAAAGGGCTCGGTTAGGATGGTGTCCATGATTTCGTCTGAGTAGAGGGACCATCCGCGGAGGTCCTGGCCTTGCCTTCGAGGTTCCCTGATGACCAAATGGAATTTGACCTTCGCGAGAGAGTCGGGGTCGTAGCCGTTCCAGGCAAAGGAAATTCCCTCTTGGGGCGAAAGTCCCTGGGTTCTCCGAGCTGGGATAAAATGTTCCGTGTCTATTATGGGGCGGTTGACAACCCAAAGCCGCAGGGTGTCTCGCAGGGTATCTCCAAAGTTGTCCAGGACCACGAAACAGACCTCGTGGTAGCCTGGCTTTGTGACGGGCTTGCGGAAGTTCATGTCGTTTGAAAAGTCCTTGCCGTCCAAGGTCCAGTAGTATTCCCGATAGCGAGCCTGCCGGCTGGGGCTGATTTCCCCGATAAAGACCAAGGTGTCCAGGGCGGTTATGGTGTCTTCCCGCACTCTAAGTGAATCAATCTCGTAGGCTAGGGCCATTTCGGCGTGTACTTGGAGAACGATGCCGTCTTCTTCGTCATAGAGGAGGTTATCGCTGTCGCTACAGGCGTAAAGCCCAAAGAGGGGCAGGGCGAGCGCTGCAAGGATTGTGTACAGGAGGCGTCTCATTTGGCTGCCTCCAGGGTATCAACCACATAGAATTTGACAAAGGGAAGGGAATCCATGTCCCCTTCGGAGTCCACTACGATGACCCGGAAAAGGTGTATTCCCGGTGCAAGCCCCGACTGCTGTATTTTTTCCAAGGAACCTACGGGATAGACGGTGGTGTCGATCTCCAGGGTGTAGTTTAGAACGTCGTCCTCGATGTCTACGGCATTCCAGCTAAAGGTAAAGGGAGTGTTCTTTGTCCCGTACAAGTCCGGGTAGAATCCGGGAGCACTATTGACGGTAATCTTGAATTCGACGGAAATGGAGTTCCCCTCCCGATCTTTCACCACAAGCTTGTTGGGTATTTCACTGTCTTCTGGGTCAGATGGAATCCTATAGGAGGACTTTTCCCCGAGGAGGGCGTTCCGGTACCAACTGAACTTGAGTTCGGGTTCCAGGCTTTTCGGAAATACTTCGGCCTTTAGCGTTGCCGGGTTTTCGGGGTGGATTTTTAGCAGCGTAGAATCGCTCTTGTCTTTTTGGGTGATGTATACTGAAATGCGAAAATCTGCAATTTCGGGATTTGGCGAATCGGGAATGTCCAGACAGGCGGCAAGGAGGGCTAGCGCCGTCAACCCCACAAGGAGACGGACCTGTGAAAAAAACGGAAACCTATGCCAGTGGCCAAGATACATGTCTCGCAAATGTAACTATATTCTGGGTCATGAGTGCAGAAAATCTCGAATACAAGAACTCCATGGACAAGCTGGAAAGCATTCTGGAGCGTATCGACAACTCGGAAATGGGTATCGACGAGCTTTCGGACCAGGTCCGGGAGGCTA
This sequence comes from Fibrobacter succinogenes, assembly GCA_902767785.1. Classification (GTDB taxonomy): domain Bacteria; phylum Fibrobacterota; class Fibrobacteria; order Fibrobacterales; family Fibrobacteraceae; genus Fibrobacter; species Fibrobacter succinogenes_D. The sequence goes on from CACXIR010000033.1 coordinate 17,658, forward strand.
CGGATTTGCTAAAGAAGTGCCGCCAGATTCTGTTGAAAACAGAACAGAGCATCCAGGAAGCCCTGGACAGCCTGGACCAAGGGGCGGACAAGGAACAGGGTTAAGGTTTCCCTTTGTCCGAAAATATCGAAAAACCGGCATTGGAGGTGAAGGACCTGATGGTCCGCTTTCCTCGCCGTGGCGGAGTCCTGGGGAAGGTCCAGGGCTACTTTACAGCAGTGGACGGAGTCTCCTTTGTGCTGCCCCAGGGAAAAATCCTTTCGGTGGTGGGGGAGTCTGGCTGCGGAAAGACCACCCTGGTAAAATCCCTGGTGGGGCTTGTGAACTTTGACTGCGGTGAGTTTCGCATTTTTGGAGAGAAAGTGGTCAAGGGGCGCCTGGAACCTTCGGGCAGGCGTGTCTCAGACCTAGTGCAGATGATATTCCAGGACCCGTTCAGCAGCTTAAACCCACGGCAGACCGTAGCAGAAATATTGATGGGGCCGCTGCTTCATCGGGGTGTGAAGTTCCAAGATGCAGAGTCCCGCGCAAAGGAACTTTTGGACCGGGTGTCCTTACCCGCGGAGTCCCTCCAAAAGTTCCCCCACGAATTCTCGGGGGGGCAGCGGCAACGGCTTTGCATTGCCCGCAGTTTGATGTTGCAACCCAAGATCCTTCTGTGCGACGAGGTTACCAGCGCTCTGGATGTTTCGGTCCAGGCCCAGATTTTGCACTTGCTCTCCGATTTACGCAAGGAGCTGAACCTGTCCATCTTGTTCATTAGCCACGACATGCAGGTGGTGCGGGCCTTGAGCGACTTGGTGCTGGTTATGTACTTCGGAAAAATCGTGGAACGAGGCGAGGCAGGCACGGTGCTCACGGACCCAAAGCACGAATATACCCGCAAGCTGCTGGATTCCGTGCCTACCATCCGGCGTTAGTTTTTTCTACATTTGGCGCAGTCAGTTCGAAATTCCATCCTGACTTTAGGCGGCATGTGCCGGCCTATAAACCAAAACTAGGAGACTCCATGCGTTCAGAAGCTGAACTGGAAGGCGTGACCCTGCTGGGAAATACCGCCACCCAATACAAGACCACCTACAGCCCCGAAGTGCTGGAAAAGTTCCCGAACAAGCACCCCGGCAACGACTACATGGTCACCTTCAACTGCCCGGAATTTACCAGCCTTTGCCCCAAGACGGGTCAGCCCGATTTTGCGGAAATCAAGATCAACTACATTCCAGACCTGTTCTTGGTTGAATCCAAGTCCCTCAAGCTGTACCTGTTTTCCTTCAGGAACCACGGGGATTTTCACGAAGACTGCGTGAACATCATCATGAAGGACCTGGTGAAGCTCCTGGACCCCAAGTACTTGGAAGTGGAAGGAATCTTTATGCCCCGCGGCGGAATTTCCCTGTACCCCTTTGCCAATTACGGCAAACCCGGTACCGAGTTCGAAGGCCTTGCCAAGTCCCGCTTGTTTACCGCCATAGACAGGAGGAAGTAACCTATGCCCTTCCAGAACGAAATCATTTTGGTGGCCTCCATCTTTGTCTTCTTTGGAGCCCTTGTGGCCTTTTTCCGCTTCTTTGGAAAGCAAGGCGTTTTTGCCTGGACCGTCATCTGCACCATTGCTGCCAATATCGAGGTGCTCATTCTGGTTCATGCCTTTGGTCTTGATACCACGCTGGGAAACGTCCTCTTTGCCTCTACCTTTTTGGCCACCGACATCATGAGTGAAATCTTTGGGAAAAAAGAGGCTAGCCGTTGCGTAAAAATCGGCATTCTGGCCAATGTCACCTTTATCTTGATTTCTCAGAGCTGGTTCCTGTACATTCCCGCCGAAGGGGATTCCATGGCGGAACCAATCCGCACCGTGTTTGCCAATACTCCTCGCGTGATGCTGGCTAGCCTATTCGCCTATGCCGTGTGCGAAATATTTGACGTGTGGGCTTACCATGCCTGGTGGAAATGGACCGAAAAGAAGTTTGGGAACAGGAAACGGTTCTTGTGGGTCCGCAACAATGGATCCACCTTGTTGAGCCAGTTGGTTAACGTGGTGGCGTTCAACCTGCTGGCTTTTGCGGGAGTTTTCCCCTGGAACACCATCGTGGAAATTTTGATATTCGGCTACGGAATCTTTATCGTGACGTCGCTAATGGACACGCCCTTTGTGTACTTGGCAAGGCGTATTTCCGAAAAGCATCCGGAACTGCTGAAAGACGGCTAGTTGAATTCCCCGTCGTAGCCAGGCTGTTTGTTGCCCGAGTCCTCTTTTGAGGCTGGGGCAATTTTTTTTATGCAATCTTCAAATTCCGCCTGGCTGTTTTTTAAGCTTGCAGGGGTGTCTGTAGATTCCTGTGGACATTGGTCCACAAAGGACATAGGGAAGCTTAGCCCGCAGGCAATGCTGCCCGAAGAAAGGCTGACTTTAAGGGTGTCCTCGGTCCCCTGGACTTTAAAACTGTACTCTGCTCCACTGAGCCTGAAAATCATGGAGGACTTGGTCTGGGAGGCTACCTCTATGCCATATTTTTCAATTTTCTGTTGTACGGTGCGGGTGTCTTCCTTGAATAGTCCCAGGGGGTCGACCTTTGGTTCCCCTTTCAGGGATTCAAGGATTTGGGACATCAAGGTTGAGGAAGTGTAATTTTCGGTAGGCTTTGCCTGGTTTGAAGCACAACCCATTTCGGTAGAATTGGTGTTGGAGGAGTTGTCGCCTCCACAGGCTACGAATGCCAGGAGCGTAGCGCAAAAAGCCCCCCGGAGGAGGGGGCTTCTTGCGAGAACGTTTTCTTTCTTGGTTCGCATGGAACTAGAAGAGCTTCTTTGCCGAGCAGACGGATTTCTTCACGTAGACTTCGTCTTCGCCGTTCTGGTCGAACAATTTTCCGTTCAAGTACAGGGTGTCGTTGCTAACCTTTGCCTTGAAGGAGAATTTTTTAATGCTTCCGTCGGCGTGTTCCTGGTCGAAGGTGAGGTTTTCGCCACTGAGGGCGTAGGTCCCTTCGTAGTAGCCTGTGGGCCTGTTCTTGATTCCGTTGCCGAAATCGGTGGGGTTCTTGAACTCGATAATGACATCGCCGTTCGTGTTTTGGGTGCTGTGCCAAAATCCCAGGAGGCAGTCGATGGAAATGCCGTTGTCGCAGGTCACATCGGGCTTGGTCTTGCCGATTTCGGTGGGACTCACCATGTCACCGTGTTCGTTCAGGTCGTATTTATGCAGCGAGCAGTAGTTGGCGGACGTATCCACCGTATCTGAACTGCTGCTGTCGTCGCCGCAGGCGACAAAGGCCAGACCGAACATGGCGGTCAGTAGTAGTTTTTTCATATTTTCTCCTTGCTTATTGAATTACTTGCCCACTTTGGCGAGGCACTTTTCCAGCGGATCCCTGGTCTTTTCGCCGGTGGCGGAGCAAGAGGTCTTTTCTTCCTTGTCCTTGATGAACTTGGTGACGGCGACCTTCTTGCCATCGACTAGGAACTCGAAGTTTCCGTGCTTCATGCCCTGGTGGCAGGTTCCGCTCACGTCTAGGGCGAGGCCGTTGTCGTCGGTGAAGTGCCACTGGGCATTTTTCATGTGGAGCCCGGTACAGTCAAGAGGCTGGTTCTGCTGCTCCGTGGTTTGAGTTTTGGCAAAGTGGCCACCGCAAGCGGTGAGGGAAAGGGCCATGGCGGCCAACAGGGGAAGAATAATTTTTGTTTTCATAATTTTGGAATATAGTTTATTATCGCTATATTTTGCCCCGTGGTGTACGAACTTTCCATAGAAAAGCTGGTGCAGGGGGGCGAGGGACTGGCCCGCCTGCCCGACGGCCGCGTGTGTTTTGTCCGAGGGGGCCTTCCCGGGGAACGCTGCCGCGTGGAACTGACCAGCGGCAAGAAGGACTTTGCGCGGGGTCGTGTTCTGGAAGTCTTGGATAGGAGTGTAGACCGTACCCGACCCTCATGTTTGCAATTCGGTAGATGTGGAGGCTGCAGTTTGCAGCATTTGGAGTCCAGCCGCCAGGCACCGTATCTGGAATATGCGGTTCGGGAAAATTTCCGCAGGATGTGCCGGGGAGAACTGCCCGAAGGCTTTGTTATCCATCAGGGAGAACCCTGGGGCTACAGGAACCGTGCCCGGGTGGTCTACCTGGGGGAGCGTGACGGTCGGTGCCGCTTTGGTTTCCGCAAGCAGGAGAGCAACGGCGTGGTGGCCGTGGAAAGCTGCCCGGTCTTGACGCCGGCATTGAACGACTTTTTGAAAAATACGACCGTTCAAGAATTGTTCGGCGGTGCCGGCGATGCCGCTTTCAAGGGGGCTGCCACCGGGTCCAAAGGCGTGCCCAAGGACCTGGAAATAAACCTCTTTGACAATGGGTCGGGCAAGATCAGTTTTTTTTACAAGGGTATGCCTCCCAAGTTGCGGGATGCCCGCTGCCCCGCACAGGTTGAAATTCAAGGCCGCATCATCCAGAGCGACGCTTCGGTATTCTTCCAGAGCAACCTGTCCTTGCTGCCGCAGTTGGTGCAGTCGGTACAGCAGGCTGTAGACGAGGGAATAGCCTCGGGAGCGGCTACCGACGAATGGTTAATTGATCTTTTTCCTTAAGTATGCAAAGATTAATTTGTCTGAAACCGACGGCGTTGTGGAAAACGTCGCAGTATCGGCAGAAGAATGGCTCGCTAAAAACGTGGTGGACAAGCCTGCCACCTTGATTGTAGATCCTCCCCGGACAGGGCTTCCGCCAGAGGCCTTGGCGGCAATCGTAAAGAGTTCCGTGCAGCGCCTGATTTATGTGTCTTGCGATCCGGTGACGCTTTTTAGGGATTTTGCCAAGTTTCGTGCAGCGGGCTTTGAACTCAAAAAAGCGGAAGGTTTTGCCTTTTACCCACAGACGCCCCACCTGGAAATGATGTTCGTGCTAGGCCGGTAGTCTTTTCGCGGGCGTTTTTTCTAGATTGTGGCTGTAAAAAGAGGCGATTATGAAAAAATCATTTTTTATTGCTTTGGCCGCTTTGGCTTTGCTCCTTGGTGCTTGTTCCGTGGAGGATCCTGCGGTGGTTTGCGGCAGGGACTGGAATCCCGGTGCCCAGGTGGTGGCAGATACCGCAAGCGAGTTTGCGCTGAACGACCCCCTGCTGGTGCAGTTCCGCTATGGCAAGAATTTCGACTTTACCAAGTTGACCATCACCTTTTACGAGGGAACCCTGGCAAGCAAGGGCAAAAAGATTTGGGACCGCGAAGTGGCGGTGAACGAGAAGTTGGGTTCTTACACCCTGCAAGGAAAGTCCAAGAGCGGGGGCCACATGTCTGCCCGTGAGCTTACGCGGCAAAAGCAGCCCGGTTCCGTGGTGGTGGAGTTCAGCACCGAGGGTCGTGTCCTTGCCTCTAAGGAACTGACCCTGGCCAAAAACAAGTAAGGATGTGCATGAAGTTTTTTGATTTTTGCAAGGCGACCGCGGCTGTTTTTGGCCTGTTGCTGTTGTCGGGTTGTAACGATGCCCCGGTGACGGTGAGCTACAAGCTCTCCGCGCCTGTGGATTTGGAACTGTATGCTGAAAGTTATTTCGCCACTATAGATATGAACGGTGAAGAGCGGATGGGTACCATCACGGCGGCATACGACGACTTGAACTATTCCTCTAGTGGTGACACCGTGAAGGTGAAGCGCAAATATGTGATGGACAAGTCCCGGGGTTACCTGAAAAATTTTATGCCCTCGGAACTGGCCTTCCGCATTAAGGAAGTGGACCTGACTGCCGTGGATCGTGCCGTGATTTCTCTGGAAGGAATCGACGACGGTTACGATTCCCTTTTGGCCCGCATCCCCATGCCGGAACGCTGGCGCAAGCAGTTGCTGAATCCAGAGTACAAGCCCCACCTGAAGCGCCTGGAAAAACACCGCTGGGAAATGACCCACTTGCTCAAGGGAGAGGTCCCTTCCAAGGGGAACATCACCAAGTTGCTGCAAGACCAGGGCCGCTTGAACTTTGCCTTGATAAAGATTGATTCCGTGGTGGTGAAGGGCTTTGAGAATCGGGACCACCGCCGTTGCCTGGACTATGTGGTGTACTTGACCGAGACGGAAAGCTTCCCCTATTACATTTGGGAGCAACACGTGAACAGCAACATCATTCCCGAAAAGTACCAGGCCTACAATTCTGGACTCAAGGCGGAATACAATACTGCCTTCGAGGTGATGATGGAACCGGAAACGGGAATCCCCTGCCAGGAACGTGAGGTGAAGGTGGGCAAGCACACTATGGTGCATCCTATCACCAAGGACACCGTGGTCTTTGAAAGCCACATTACCAACGAGAGGCTGTTCAACCTGAAACGTCACGAAGAGGGGAGCGCCGAATAATGCTTTTTGCGGGGTGCGGAATGGCGGGTGCAAAAAACTTTAGGGGGGACCTAATGGTTTTCCTGGGGCTTGCCATACTTGCTCTTTTCTCTGGCTGTGCCAATCACCCCTCGCCTCAGCAGACTATGGTGGACGACCGCTACCTGGTGTACGAGCAGACTTACAAGGCCTATGCCGAGGCCGAGAAGAAATACTTGAACCTGTTGTTCAATATCGAGAGGCTTCCCGAAGAGGAAGAACTCTGGATTATGAAGCGGGACCAGATGCTGGAGCTTTTGCAGTTGCGGGACCTGATGCTGCAGGCCCGGGCGGAACTGGACGATGCGGTGCAGGACTGGGAAAAGCATTTGCAAGATGTCCAGGCCGATGTAAAGCAGGCCCAAATCAAGCAGTACAATCCCAATTTTCCGGGTCGTGATGGCCAGCGGACCAGCCCGGGCCAGTTGCTCCCTGGCGAAGTCCAGAGCAAGAACCGATACTAGCGGGTGCGGCCATGAACCTCTCCAAGTCCTATCAGGAGCTTATCTCTTGTTGTAACCACCAAATCATGGTTATGGATGGTGGATTTGAGACCGTGCTGTGCCAGCAGGGCTTGACTGAGGCGGATTTCCGCGGCAAGATGTTCGCGGACCACTTTGTGGACCTGAAGGGCGACAACGACGTGCTTTGCCTTACTGCTCCTGAAAAAGTGAAGGAAGTCCATCTGGCTTACTTGGATGCGGGCGCGGATTTGATAGGGACAAATACGTTTGGATCTACAAGTTTTGGCCAGGCCAAATACCGCTTGCAGCACATGGCATACGATATCGCCAAGGCGGGTGCCCAGGTGGCTCGGACCGCCGTATGCGAATATAATGTCCGGCGTAGTGCATTGGGTTTACGCCGAACAGGTGCGGGGCTTGCTGGATGGCGGTATTGACGTGCTTTGGGTTGAAACGGCAGGCCACATGCTGGACTGCAAGGCCGCCCTATACGCCATTTGCAAGGAATGCGAAAAGCGGAGGGAGCTTTTCCCCATTATGGTTTCGGGGAGCATTCAGAATGCGAAGACCCTGTGGCACAGCGTTTCCAGTTTCCCGATTTTTAGCGTCGGGTTCAATTGCGGTTCTGACGAAGAGCAGTTGCGGCTCCGCCTGCGGGACCTATCCGATGCACACGTGCGGGTAAGCGTTCATCCCGATTCTTCTGCCTGCACGGCAGAATGGGTCCGGAGCCTTGCCGAGGAACCTTTGGTAAACATTGTGGGTGGCGGTAGCGGTACCACGCCCGAAACCGTCCGGCTTTTTGCCCGGGGTCTTGCTGGACGTACGCCCCGAAACGTCTCTGCCCGCAAGCATGACCTGCTCTTGAGCGGGTATGAACCACTGGCGGTAAAGCCCGACAGCCCCTTCGTGAAAATCGGTTTCGGCATGAACATGACGGGTTCTGTGAAGTTTGCTAGGCTCATCCGCGAAAACCGTTGTAAAGAGGCTCTTTCCATAGGGGCGGCACAGCTCCAGGAAGGCGTTCAGGTTGTAGGTGTGAACCTGGACGATGGCCTTATGGATTCCCGCGAAACCATGATTGCGTTTTTGAATTCCCTGGCTGCAGATCCGGTCCTTGCCCGCTACCCTGTGATGATAAGTTCCTGTAGGTGGGAAACCTTGCTTGCGGGCATGGAATGCGTGCAGGGCAAGGGAATCGTGAATTCCATAAGTTTGGAAGAAGGGGAGGAGTCTTTCTTGGCAAAAGCCTCTGAAATCCACCGGCACGGGTTTGCTGTAGTTTGCAAGGCCGTGGACGAGCGGGGCTGGGCCTCTGACTTTGAAAAGCGTGTGGAGGTTGTTGGACGCATGTACCGCCTGCTGGTGGGGCGTCTGGACTTTTTGCCCGAAGACATTCTGTTTGACCCAAACATCTACCCTCTGGGAGCTGCCATAGAGAATTGCCCTGATGCCGCCAAGGACTTTATGGAGGTCTGTCGCTATGTGAAGGAGAATCTTCCCCATGCTCATGTTGTGGGGGACCTGTCTTTTTTAAGTCTTGCGTTTAGGGGGAATCGAAATCTTCAAGAGAGCATGCAGGCGGTGTTTTTGTACCACGCCCAACGTGCCGGCATGGATTTTGGCATAATGGAATCCCCTGCGCTGCCAGCCTACGAAGAAGTTCCCTTTGAATTGCGGCGCCTGTTGGAGGACTTGATTTTCAACCGCGAGCCTTCCGCCATTGGCAACTTGTTGCAGCATGTCGTAGCAGCCGACGATGGGGAATGGCGTGGCCTCCCTGCCGGGGAAAGAATCCGCCATGCGTTGCTCAGGGGGGACGACCAGTTTATCGCCGACGATTTGGAGGAATGCCTCAAGGCCGTGGACAGCCCGGTGCAGGTGGTGCGCGGCCCCTTGATGGACGGCATGACGGAAGTGTACCGCCTCTTTGCCGAAGGCAAGCTCTTTTTCCCGCAGGTAGAAAAAAGCATTGCCGTGCTGAAGAGGGTGGTATCTGCGTTGCTGCCGGGCATCGAATCCGAGAGGCGAAGCGTTGCCGCACCCTCTGCAAGGGTGGTCCTTGCATCCGTGGATTTTGGCATCCATGATATTGGCAAAGAAATTTTGGCAGAGTTCTTCCCTTGCTTTGGCTTTTCCGCTACGGACCTGGGTAGCGGGTGTTCTTGGGAAAAAATAGTGGAAGATGCTTACCGGGAACAACCTGACGTGGTATGGCTTTCGGGCTTGTTCGTGTCCAGCTTGGACAAGATGGTGCGGGTGGCCAGGGAATTCAAGTCTCAGGGAATCGAAATCCCGCTGGTCCTTGGGGGCGTTTCCACTTCGGCTATGCATACGGCGGTGAAGGTGGCACCCGAGGCCCTTGGCCCCGTGGTTTACGCCTCGGATCCCGGAAAAAGCATTCTGGTGGCGGAAACCCTTATAGATACTTCCAAACGGGGGCCGTTTTTTGTGGCGTTGAAAAACCATCAGGACAAATTGCGGACTCGCGTTAGGCCTTAACCGCCGGCCTTTGTTTTACTATATTTGCACCGCTTTGAAAATTGAACTTGTCAAGACTCTCGCCGAACCCGAGGACCGCCGCACGGTCTGGTCCAGGAGCGACGCCCCCGAACTGTTCGATGAACTGCACTTGGTGGGCGAGCTCGTGGCCGAACTGCTGGTGAGTCCCGAAGGCGGTGACCGCTTTCTGCTGACGGGCAAGCTTTCTGGTACGCAGAACCTGACCTGCTCCAGGACGCTTGAACCCTTCGACCGCCCCTTCTCAACCGAGATGGTGGTGGAGGTGACCCGCTGCCAGGTGGCCTCCCAGGAGCTTGACGAGGAGGACGCCGACGTGTACGCCTACCGGATTCCCCAGAATCAGGAGTTCGTGGAGGTTTCGGAGTGCGTTCGGGAGCTTGTAATCCTGCAAGAACCGCAGGCTCCCGTGAAAAATCCCGAAGAAGATTTTATCTTTGTATCAAACAATCAAGCCGACGAAGGTGACCCTGGTGCCGAAAGTCCCATGGACCCCCGTTGGGAAAAACTAAAAGCTCTAAAGAGCAAAATGGAAAATAGGAGTTAAAAATGGCCGTACCTAAAAGAAAGACCTCTACCGCCCGTCGTGACAAGCGCCGTACCCATTGGAAGATGGAAGCTCCGGCTATGGCTACTTGCGATCATTGCGGTTCCGTGAAGCGCCCGCACCGCGTGTGCCCGGTCTGCGGTTTCTACAATGGCGTAGAAGTTGTTGACATGAAGGGTGCCGAAGCCTAATTGTTCTAAATTAAACGAAAACGGGAGGTTTCCATGATTCGTGTAGCTCTGGATGCTCTGGGTGGCGATTTCGCCCCCGATGTGGTTGTTGAAGGCGCCGTCAATGCGGTGAACAAGAACCCCAATGTCCACGTTGTCCTTTGCGGCCCCGAGGCCGTGGTCAAGGAGAAACTGGCAAAGCTCGGCTATGCGGGTCAGGGAATTTCTGTCGTCGATGCCCCCGATCCGGTGGCCATGGACGAACATCCTGTCCAGGTTCTCAAGAAGAAGCCCCATTCCGGTCTGGTGACCTGCGTGGCCCTCCAGAAGAAGGGCATGGTGGACGCCTCCGTGAGCGCCGGTAACTCCGGTGCCATGATGGCCAGCTGCCTCATGCTTCTGGGCAAGTCCAGCGAAAAGTTCAGCCGTCCGCCTATCGGCTGCGTGATTCCTACTGCCGACCGTCCCATCATCTTGGTGGACGCCGGTGCCAACGTAGACGAACGCGCCTCTACCCTGGTGGACTTTGCCATCGCGGGTTCCGCTTTTGCCGAGACCTATTTCGGTTACCAGAATCCGAAGGTTGGCCTCTTGAACATGGGCGAAGAGGAACACAAGGGCCCGGCCGTGCTTCAGGAAGCACACCAGCTGTTGAAGTCCGCCCCGGTGAACTTTATCGGTAACATCGAAGGCGAGACCCTTATCATGGGTGCTGCCGACGTGGTGGTGACCTCTGGCTTTACGGGCAACGTGGTTCTGAAGATGCTGGAAGGCTTCTTCGAACTGCACCAGAAGATGTTCGGGACCATCGATACCGAAGCGGGCCGTCGCTTTGCCGAGATGTGGGATTACCGCATGACCGGTGGCGCCTTGCTCCTGGGCCTGAACGGCACGGGCATCATTGCCCATGGACGCTCCGATGCTCTCGCTATCGAGAAGGCTGTGGAAGTGGCCGCCAAGTATGCCGAGAAGGGCGTGTCCAAGAACGTGAACGAACGCCTGGCCGCCATCAAGGACGACCCTGCCGAGGCCAAGTAACCGGCGTTTGCTAATTTGTCTATAACAGGCTTTTAAGGACGGAGTTGAAAAGCTCCGTTCTTTTTTTTAACGCTGTGTCCTGACCTTACGAAAACATTCCAATATGCTTTTATTTGCAGGGAATTCGAGGTTTTTGCCTGTTTGCCCTAGGAAAGGCACGGTTCTTTTTTAAATTTGGAATGTAACAAGAAATCGCGGTATTCCGCGGAGGTTGTAATGTCTAAGACGATTCTGCTTTTCCCTGGTCAGGGTGCCCAGTATGTGGGTATGGGCCAGACCCTCGCATCCACTTTTGAACCGGCCAAGAAGATTATGATGCAGGCCGACGAGATCCTCGGCTTCTCGCTTTCGAAGCTCATGGCCGAAGGTCCGGAAGATGTTCTGAAGAGTACCGACAATACCCAGCCCGCCCTGTTCACCGTGTCTGCCATGGTGATGGAACTTTTGAAGTCCGAAGGCTTTGCCTTTGACTATGTGGCTGGCCACTCCCTGGGTGAATATTCCGCCATCTACGCCGCCGGTGGCTTCAGTTTTGAAGATGGCTTACGCTTGGTGCGTACCCGCGGTGAACTCATGGCCAGCGCGGGCTCCAAGAACCCCGGCGCCATGGCTGCCATCATGGGCCAGGACGAGGCCAAGATTCTGGAACTCTGCGAAGCGGTAAAGGATGCCGGCGTGGTGGTTCCGGCCAACATCAACTGCCCGGGCCAGATTGTGGTGTCCGGTGCTGTTGCTGGCGTGAACAAGCTTGTGGAAAACTGCGGTGCCGCAGGCATCAAGGCCATTCCGCTGGCCGTTTCGGGAGCTTTCCATAGCCCGCTGATGCAGTTTGCTCAGGCAGGCCTTGCCGAGGCTATCGCAAAGACCACTTTCAAGGATGTAGAAAAGCCGGTGATTGCCAACGTGGTGGCTGAACCTGTTACCAAGGGCAGCGAAATCGCCGACCTGCTGGTACGCCAGCTGGTAAGCCCCGTTCGCTGGAACGACTGCATGAACAAGGCCATTTCCTTGGGCGTGACCCAGGGGGTGGAAGTGGGCTCGGGCAAGGTGCTTATGGGCCTCATGAGGAAGATTAGCCGCGAAGTGAAGGTCACTCCGGTGGAAACCATTGAAGCCTTCCAGGCGCTGAAAGGTTAAGACTGGGCGTCATCCTGAGCCGGAGGCGAAGGATCCAGACCCGAATTCTGACCTGGATTCTTCGAGGCTTCGCCTCTCAGAATGACGAGTGTTAAATTGCAGACAAGAAGGATTATTATGGGTAAACTTACAGGAAAAAAAGCAATCGTTACAGGAGCTTCCCGTGGAATCGGGCTTGCCATTGCCACCGAACTTGCCCGCGAAGGCGCCGACGTGGCCATCCTCTCTACCTCCGTCAAGGAGGACCTGGCCGCCAAACTTTCCGCCGAACTTGGGGTGCAGGTCAAGAGCTATGCTTGTGACGTAGCTAACTCCGAAACGGTCCAGAGCGTGTTCAAGCAGATCATTGCCGACATGGGGACGGTGGACATTTTGGTAAATAATGCCGGAATTACCCGGGACGGCCTGCTGATGCGCATGAAGGACGAGGACTTTGACGCCGTGATTGCCACCAACCTGCGTTCCGTGTTCCTGTGCACCCGCGCCGTCAGCCGTACCATGATGGGCAACCGCAGCGGCCATATTGTGAACGTGTCCAGCATTAACGCCCTTAGGGGTCAGGCTGGACAGTCCAACTACGCCGCCGCCAAGGCGGGGGTCATTGGCCTTACCCGCACCAACGCCATGGAACTGGCCCCCAGGGGCATTACGGTGAACGCCGTGGCCCCCGGATTTATCGATACGGACATGACCGCCAAGTTGGGTGCCGAAATTCGCGAAAAATACGCATCCCAGATCCCCCTGGGACGCCTGGGCCAACCCGAAGATGTGGCGAAATTGGTGGTATTTTTGGCATCTGACGATGCAAAGTACATCACGGGCCAAATAATTGGCGTGGATGGGGGCTTGAACGCCTAGCCAATAATTTCTAAATTTGAACCAAACAATTCCAAATGGAGTAAACAATGACACAAGAAGAAATTTTTAAGAAGATCACCGACGTTATCGTGTCCAAGCTGGAAGTGAAGGCCGAAGACGTGAAGATGGAGTCCGAGTTCAGCAACGACCTGGGTGCTGACTCCCTGGACCGCGTTGAACTGGTGATGGCTCTCGAAGACGAATTCGAAGTCGAAATCCTCGACTCCGACGCCGAAAAGTTCCAGAAGGTTGCCGACGTGGTTGCCTTCCTGGAAGCCAAGAAGAACGCCTAGTTCTGTTTTTTTCGCCTGCAGGTGTCAGGCGGAAGGTTTTGATTCCCCGGTTTCGGCCGGGGTTTCTTATTTTTAAGGCACCAAACACTAAGCCAAAAGGAGAAAGCTTGGCCGAGAAGAATCTGCTCCACAAACTTTTGAAACTCTGGTTTCGCCAGAAGTCCGGTGGCGGGCTTGAGGCGAAGCTCGGGTACCGGTTCAAGGACCCCGAATTGCTGGCCCACGCCCTGGTCCACAGGTCCTTTATGATGGGCAAGGACATGCCCTACGAAAGCAACAACGAGCGACTGGAATTCCTGGGGGATTCGGTGCTCAATATGCTGACCACCGAGTATTTGTACAGGACCTACCCTGATGACCCGGAAGGGGAACTTTCCAAGCGCAAGAGCGCCATCGTCTCTGGCCACGCCTGTGCCCAGTCCTCCAAGGAATGGGATCTCAGCGAGTATGTGAAGCTGGGGAAGGCAGAGGCCAAGATGGGGGGCCGCGGCAAGGAGAGCATTCTGGCGGATGCATACGAGGCGGTGCTGGGGGCGGTGTACCTGGACGGCGGCCTGGAAGAGGTCCGAGCCATATTGAACAAGTTCCACTTCCCCAGGGTCAAGGACATCATCGTAGCCGAAGACTTTGTGAACCACAAGAGCGCCCTGCTGGAATACCTGCAGGGCAAGTACCACACCTCGCCGGAATACGTGCTGGTGGACGAGTCCGGGCCCGAGCACCAGAAGGTGTTTACCACCGAGGTCCACGTGAATGGTAAGGTTTACGGGCGGGGCCAGGGCGGCAACAAGAAGAAGGCCGAGCAGGAGGCCTCCCGCGTGACCCTGGAAATGCTTTTGAAAGAGAATGAAAATGAAAAATGAAAAATTAAAAATGACGATTTTTGCGTCGGTGTTCTTTGCCGTCGCCTTTGCCCTTACGGCCTGTAACGAGTCCGGCGCATCGGGTGCCTCCAAGGCGAAGTCTGCGGAACTGAACTGCCCCGAATTGCCAGTGGACCCCGAAGCCACGGGCGAATTCGACCCGGTGGCCTCCAAGGATGCCCGCCCCTGCGGGACTATTACCTTGTGGGGTTCCGCCATGCCCAAGTCCTTCAACATGTGGGAGGACTACAACAGCTTCTCTGCGGAACTCATGGGCATGATGTTCGAACCTCTGGTGAGCTTGCATTCCACCGAGGACCGCGAGGTGGGCGTTCTGGCGGACAGTTGGAGCGTGAGCGAAGACGGCAAGACCTTTACCTTCCATGTGGACCCGCGGGCCAAGTGGAGCGACGGCAAGCCCATCACCGCCGAGGATGTGCAGTTCTACTACGATGTCATTATGGACGAGAAGAACCTGACGCCCATTTTCAAGGTGGGGCTTAGCCGCTTTGACCGCCCCGAAGTGGTGGACAGCCTGACGGTAAAGATGACCGCCAAGGAATCCCACTGGGGCAACTTCTGGGAAGCGGCGGGCATGCTCGCCTTCCCGAAGCACGCTTGGGCGGGGAAGGACTTCAACCAGATCCGTTATGAATTCCCCGTGGTCTCGGGCCCTTACATTATCAAGACCTTCCGCGAAGACCGTTACGTGGAGCTTGCCCGCCGCGGCGATTGGTGGGGCTTCAAGAAGAACTGGAACCGCGGCAAGTACAACTTTGAAAAGATCCGCTACCGCTTTATGAATGACCAGACCAAGGCACTGGAAGCCTTCAAGAAGCAGGACTTTAATGCTTACGCCATTTACACCAGCAGCATCTGGATGAAACAGACGGACTTTGATGCCGTCAAGAAGGGCTGGGCGGTAAAGCAGCGCATTTTCAATAAGGAACCCATCGGTTTCCAGGGCATGGCTATAAACCTGCGCAAGCCTCAATTCCAGGATGTGCGGGTGCGTCGCGCCCTCAACATGCTCCTGAATCGGGAGGCCATGAACGAAAAGTACATGTTCGGCCAGTATTTCTTGCAGAACAGCTACTACCCCGACCTGTGGGAGAATAACCAGAATCCCACGGTGCCCAACTACAAGTTCAATCCGGACAGTGCCCGTGTCCTCTTTGCAGAGGCGGGCTACAAGGTGAATGCCCAGGGGGTCCTTGAAAAGGACGGCAAGCCCTTTGCTATCAACTTTATCACCAGCCAAGAAGACCTGCGGCACTTGACGCTGTTCCTGGAAGACTTGAAGAAGGTAGGCGTGCAGGCTTCCATTGAGCAGATGAGCCAGAGTACGCTCCGCAAACGCCTGGATGACTTGGACTTCGACCTATATTGGGTAAACTGGGGTGCAGGCCGCCTTCGCGATCCGGAAGCTAGCTGGTCTTCTGCTACCGCACTGCAGAAGGGCACGAACAACCTTGCTGGCGTGCAGGACAAGATTGTGGACAGCTTGATTGACCTGCAGAAGACGGAGTTCGATCTGGCCAAGCGCAACGAAATCCTGAAGGCTTTGGACAACCGCCTGGCTGAAATCGTACCCTACGTGCTGATGTGGCAGTGCGACCACCACCGCATTCTCTACTGGAATCGCTATGGCACGCCCGAAAAGGTCTTGGACCATTTCAACCGCGAAGATGCCATCCCGGTTTACTGGTGGCTGGATCCGGAAAAGTCCAAGAAGCTTGATGCCGCGATGAAGTCCGGCGAATCGCTCCCGATACCCGAATACGACGTGAAGTGACACGACCTTTGGTCGCAAAAAAAAAGCGTGCTTTTCGGCACGCCTTTTTTGATTTGTTCGATAACCAAATTAGAAGAAGAATTCGGCGCCGACGTAGATGCCGCTGGCGTCGCCATCGTCAACCTTGCCGCTGCGGATAAAGAGCTTGGCGATCAAGTCCAGCTGGTTGGGAATCACGAAGTAGTCGCCACCCAACCAGATGTTGATTTGCTTGTGGCCGTCGTCGTTGGCACCATACATCTTTCCGTCACCGCCTTCGGATTCACTTTCGGTCAAGCGGTACTTGATTTGCAGGCCCACAAAGGGAGTCACGCCCACGTCGGGTACGGTGTAAGCCAATTCGCCACCCAAATGGATGTCAAGTCCGCGCTCCCAGTTGTCGTGTTCAAAGCCCCAGAGGATGCCGGCTTCGGTACCGAACTTCATGCCGGGAACCTCGTTGATGGGCATGCTGAACTGGGCACCGCCGTAAATGTAGATTTCGTCACTGCCGGGCGTGCTTGTTCCGTTTCCGTCCCATTCGTCCTTACCGATAGGGAGATTCACGTCTACAAAGGCGGTAATCATGGGGGCGATTCCATAGCGGGCGCCGATGATCAGGTCGCGGAGGCCGTCGCCGCCGTTGGCACAGCCGTTGCAATCCGTTTCGCCCCAAAGTTGGTAACCCCAGCTCTGCAGGGACAGTTCGAGGTTCTGGATCAGACTGTAACGGGCGCCCACCTTGAGGCCAGCCTGTGACCAGTCGTGGTCCCAGTCGTAGTAGAGTCCTGCAGCGGCAGAACCCTTACCGGCTTCCAGAACGGGATAGTAGTCCCAAGTGGCGAATGCGGCGCTTGCGGCGAGAGCCGCAGCCAATGCAATTTTCTTAAACATGCTTGAACTCCTTGAAAATTTTTCAAGGGCAAATTTAGTAAATGAGGGAGGGGTGTGAAAGGGGTTAACCCTTGAACTTGGCGAATTTTGCCAGGTATTTCGCTGTCTGTATGGGCGTCTTGAGGAACGCTGTCTTTTTGTACCCGCTGAGGGCGAATCCTTGCAGCACTTTGTAAAGTCCTACCTGCTCTTCGCGGTTCAGGTGCAGCAAGAACTTGCGGAACTTGAACTCGAAATCGTGGGTCTTGCCGAACCGCTTGTAGCATTCCTTTTCGTAGGTCTTGAGGAAAGCCGCCGAAAGTTCACCACGTTCCAGGCCCTGGTGTACGGTATTGGCACAATACCGTCCGGCCCGCATGGCCGCCGCGATGCCGCCTCCGGTAAGGGGGTTGGTGTGGTGCGCGGCATCGCCCACCAGGGCAAAGCGGTCAAGAGTGTAGCTTTGCAGCGTGCTGGAAACGGGTACCAGCCCGCCAACCACCTTGTTCACCTTGGAACCGGGGAACAGCTTGTCCAGCCATTCCTGGGTGGTTTCCAGAATATTCTTTTGGTGCTTGCCGCCAAACAGGAATCCTGCGCCGAAGTTGGTGACGTTCGATTTTTGCTTGGGGAAGCTCCAGATGTAGCCGTCGTTGATAAAGTCATGTCCCTGCCAGAAGGTAAGGTAGTCTGGCTTTGTGAGCAGGCCTTCTACCTGGATGTCTACGCCGGTGCAGGTCATGGTGGGCTTTTGCAGGCAGGGAATTCCCAGGCTCCGCCCGATGCGGGCTTCTACGCCTTCTGCCGAAATGACCATTTTGGCCCGTACTTCGGAAACTTTTTCCGTGGGGCCGTTGCCTTCTACAATGCGTACTGTCCGGAATTCGCCACTGCCCTTGCCTTCTATGCCGCCTACGGAATCCACACGGGCGAGCGTCACCAGTTCCACTCCGTCGTTTTCTGCCAGGTGGGCGAGCATGGGGTCGAACTTCTCGCGGTTCAGCATGATTCCCGTACCCGGCTTAGGAACCTCGATGTTCACGCCGTTGGGGCCGTAAATGTAGATGCCGTTGATGATGGTCTCGATGCAGTCTTCGTCGATGGGACCGTAGCTTTCCAGGTCAGAGAGGTTGGTGCTGGCCTCGCCGCAACGCACGGGGTAGCCAATGCGTTCCCGCTTTTCCAAAAGCAGCACGGTCCAGCCCTTTTGCGCAAGTTCTCGGGCGGCAACGGAACCGCCGGGGCCTGCCCCAATGACCACCACGTCATACTGTTCACGTAGCATCGGCCACCTCCTGCAGTGTAAGGGCGCCTACGGGGCATCCCTTGGTGCAAAGCCCGCAACGGGTGCACTTTGCATTATCGATTTGCAAGTCCAGATTGTACATGTCCAGTGCCATGGCGGGGCAAACGCCCACGCATCCGGCACATTCCAGGCACTTGCCTCTGTCGTGAACCAGTTTTTTCATATTTTCAAATATAAAAAAGTGTCTAGGAGTCCGACTGGGAGGGGGCTCCAGGACTGTTGTCGACAACTTGTTCGGCTTCTTCCCTTTCCCGTTCCAGCTTGTCTTCGGCCCGTTTCAAGAGGCTCCGAGCCTGCACTGCCAAAATGTCTCCATCGCCAAGTTCCAATACTTTTTTGAGTCTCGCTATGCCCTGCTCCATGTCCCAGTTCCGAACAACCCGGATTTCGCCGATGTTGTAGAGTGCCCGTCTGGCGAGGGTGGGGTTTGTTTCCATGAACAGCCCCTTTTCCAAAAGCACCAGGGCGGAATCCATGCTGTTCTTGGATTTTGCCACTTCGCCCCACTCCAGCCACTGGGCGCTGGGTACTTCGATGAACACGCTGGGGCTTGTCATCTGGTCGGCCAGTTTTTTTACGGCAGGAGCGTCAATGGGGTGTTCTTGCAACATCGCTGTCAGCGCTTGACTTAGGAGCCGTTGTGCCGATTCGTAGTGGGCCTTTTGTGCTTCTTCCAGACCCTTGTCTATCAAGGCTCTATTGTGGGCCTTCCGCTCGGCAAACAGGTTGGCTCCGGCGTTTTTCTTGAGGCGTTCCGCCAGCTGGTCGGCCTGGACTTCCTTGACGGTCTTGAGCCGCTGGGGAATCTTTTGCCCTGCTACCACGCCAAGCCCGAAGGCTACCAGGCTGACTAGACCTACGGCACCATAAATACCTCCGTTCAGCACCCAGTTTACCACCACGTCCAGGATCAACCCTGCAAAGGCGGCAACCTTTGCCGCAAATGAGGCGGAATCTTTTTTGGGGCCAAAGGCTGCGGCGCCCAGCAAAAAGCACAGGGCTATGCTTGCACCCATGTAGCGGTCCACGGCGTAATGGTCAAAGAACGAGGTTCCCGTGCAAAGGGCGACAAGGATTCCTCCAGCCAGGGCGAGCCCCGCGAAAACGGGAACCGTAATAGCGATGCCCCAGCGCTTGGAGAGCTGCACGTAGGCAAAGCAGAAGAATCCCGCAAATATCAGGAAGCTCAATACGCCGGGGAACAAAATCCAGCAGGTGAGCAGACGGTCGTATTCCTCTTCGGCGGGGACGAATGCCCAGCGATAACGCAGGTGCTTGTCGGTGTAGACCTTGATCCACTTTCCCTGCTCCCGGGCAAAATCTTTTTCTTTGGGGTAGTAGTTGTGCTCCTTGATGAATTCTTCCTTGCCGCCCTTGATTTCCCACCATTCCCGGAACTCCTTGCGCATGGCCTCCACGCGGGCTTCTACATCGGAGTTGCCGTTCTCCTTCAGGTAACGGTCCCGGAATTCACCCAACTTTTCGTTCCTAATGCGCTGCCTTTGCTGGATTTTGGGGTACAGTGCCGTGAAGGCATTGAAACCGCCAATGGCAAGCACCAAAGCGAAAACGATGTAGTGGTGGACCTTGAGTCCCTTGAAGGTTTCCTTGATTGTTTTCAATAAGTCTTCCATAACACTCACCTGTTGTATTCCCTGAGTTGGTTCCACAGAAAGTCCGTGTTCACGTCGCGGTAGCCCAAGGCGTTCACTTTTTCCCTTAACTTGTGGGCGATTTCGAAAAGGTTGGGGCAGCTCTGCATGCGCTCGAAACTATCAAAGATGGTAAGGCGGTCAATCCATTCCCGCAGCTCGGGAAATCGGGGGTCCTGGAACTTGTTTTCCCGCCCGGTTTTCAAGTATTCCAGGTAGCGGTCCGTAATGCGGTATCCGTCTTCAGTAAAGATGTCCATGGCCCTGGGGAAAAGCTTCTCTCCGGTCAGGTATTCGTGTACGATGATGCCGAAGCTGAAATAGTCCACGGAAGGGGAGAGGTTCTCGCCCATAATGGCCTGTTCGGGGGCACTGTAGCAGGGAGTGAGCTGTCCGCCGTATTCGTTTACGGTCTCCCGCAATTTCGCCTGGGCGTAACCGAAATCGCAAATCAGAATCTTGTGGTTGTTCTTGTGCAGGGGGTTCTGGCACAGCAACAGGTTCTTGGGTTTCAAGTCCTTGTGGATGACTTGGTAGTAGTGCAGCTGGCTGATGGTGTTGGCCAGGTAGGCAATCTGGGCGATGCGGTGGAGTACCTCGACGTCTTCCAGTTTTGTCTTGAACATCTTGTCCAGGGAGCAACCCTTGATAAATTCCATCTTGAGGTAGGGGTGCCTGCCGGCAAGTCCACCGCCAAAGCTCTGGACCACGCCTTCGATGTTGGTGGCGCGAATCAGGTTGTTGATGCGGATTTCGTCTTGGAAGGCACTGAGCAGCATGTTCAGGCGGTGGAGCCTGTTCTTGCCCGGGGCCGCCCAGAACTTGCAGATTTTGACGACGATTTCACGCTCGCCGTAGCGGTCCTGGATTCCAGGGTGTTGCACCCAGAAGTTGGCACGGTACAGGTTGTTGGTACCCTCCAAGGTAAGGGGTTCCAGCAATTGAATCTTTTCCATGGCACCGTTGTGCAAAAATTCCGGGTTTTGGTCAAACCACCTCTGGTATTCTTCCATGGTGTATTGGGGGCGTAGCGCAAGGTTGCGGGAAACCCGGTCCAGAGTCTCGGCTAGGATGTTTCGCAGCATACTCCAAATGTAGATAAAAGGAGCTTATTCCATGGTCTTTTCCAGGGCCTTGGTAATCACGTCGTAGGCATCGTCCACCGTGTCGCAGAAATGGAACAGCTTGATGTCGTCCTTGTCGATCATTCCCGTTTCGGCTAGGTAGTTCCAGTTGATGACCTTATTCCAGAACTTGGTTCCGAAAATCACCACGGGCATGCGGTCGCCGTATTTTTTTGTCTGGATGAGGGTCAACAGTTCGAACATCTCGTCCAGGGTGCCAAACCCGCCGGGGAACACCACCAGGGCCTTGGCCATTTTCAAGAACCAGTACTTGCGGATAAAGAAGTAGCGGAACTGCAGGTTCAGAT
Source organism: Fibrobacter succinogenes (assembly GCA_902767785.1). Classification (GTDB taxonomy): domain Bacteria; phylum Fibrobacterota; class Fibrobacteria; order Fibrobacterales; family Fibrobacteraceae; genus Fibrobacter; species Fibrobacter succinogenes_D. The sequence goes on from CACXIR010000033.1 coordinate 38,932, forward strand.
CGTCGTCGATGTAAGGGTTGGGGTGCTGCTCGAAGGGCAGCTTGATGTTTAGCCCGATAGAGGATGTTCCCACGTCGTTGGCTCCGCGGTTGCCCGCTTCCATGATGCCGGGGCCGCCGCCAGTCATCATGGCGAAACCCCTGTGCTGCTTGTTGGCCCAGCGGCCCAGCTTTGCGCCCAGTTCGTGTGCGGCGTCGTAGTATTCCGCCACGGTTTCCAGGCGTTTTAGGCGGGCCAGTTCCTTCTTGTTCTTGCAGCCCTTCATGCGTTTCTTGATTTCGCTCATGGGCAGTGTACGAGCAGACCCGAAGAACACGATGGTGTTCTTTACGCCTTCTTGTTGGAAAATTTGGTAGGGACCCATGAATTCGGCGATAATCCTGATGGGGCGGCCCACGTCGCTGTCGATGAAGTCCATGTTGTGGTAGATCATCTTGCCGGGAATCGTCGAAATAGCCTTTTTATTTTT
>CACXIR010000034.1 GCA_902767785.1 Fibrobacter succinogenes
CAGATGCAGGCGACGAACAACTTCAATTCTGTCTTGGGAGTCGACGTCGACAAGCGTCTTCTGCCTTTGAAGGAACTATTCAAGCCCGCAACTTGGAGAGAAAATATCAAGTAGTTTGTACTCTCCGTACAAGCTGGCGCTCCCGGGAAGTTCGAAGTCCTGTTTCGGGAGTGCTTTTTTTCAAAAAGGATCTTCAAAATGTCAACTTCAAAGTATATCGAAACGAAACTCATCCACGGCGGCATCGATGGCGACAAGGTCACCGGAGCCGTCAACGTACCCATCTACCAGACTTCTACCTACAAGCAGGCGGGCCTCGGCGAAAATACCGGTTGGGAATATTCCCGCACGGGTAACCCCACGCGCGCAGCCCTCGAAGCATTGATTGCCGACCTCGAAGGCGGTGTCGCTGGTTTTGCTTTTGGCAGCGGCATGGCTGCGACTTCTACGGTGCTTTCGCTTTTTAAGCAGGGCGACCGCATCATTATTTCTAGCAATGTGTACGGCGGTACGTTCCGCGTTTTGGACAAAGTATTCAAGAACCTCGGCATTACCTATTCTATCGAAGATACCACCGACTTGTCGGCGCTCGATACCAAGGTGACGCCCGATGTGAAGGCCTTCTTTATCGAAAGCCCGGCAAACCCGCTCCTGACCGTGACGGACTTGGCAGGGGTGGCCGCCATCGCCAAGAAGCACGGAATTCTGACCATTGTCGACAACACCTTCATGACTCCTTATCTGCAGCGTCCGCTGGAACTTGGTGCCGACATCGTGGTGCATTCTGCGACCAAGTACTTGGGCGGCCACAGCGACGTGGTGGCTGGCCTCGCTGTAACGAACAATAAGGAAATTGCAGAAAAGCTTGCGTTTAATCAGAATGCCGTGGGTGCCGTGCTCGGCCCCTTCGATTCTTTCCTCTTGGTTCGCGGTATCAAGACACTCGGCGTGCGTCTCGATCGCCATACCGAAAATGCGGAACGCATTGCCCGCTACCTGGAACAGCACGAAGCCGTGAAGCATGTTTATTATCCGGGCCTCCCCAATGCTCAGGGCTACGAAATCAACAAGAAGCAGGCCAAGAACGGCGGCGCCATGATTTCGTTCGAACTTTACGAAAACTACGACATCAAGAAATTCTTCAAGGCCCTGCAGCTGATTTCGCTTGCCGAAAGTCTGGGCGGCGTCGAAAGCCTCGTATGCCATCCGGCCACCATGACCCACGCCTCCATTCCGAAGGAAATCCGCGAGAAGGTGGGCATTACCGACGGGCTCATTCGTTTGTCTGTAGGTATCGAAAAAGTCGATGACATCATAGTTGATTTGGTAGCCGGCATTAACGCCGCAAAAGCATAAAGAGATTGCTCCGCTAGCCTCCCACGCTGTCGCACGGAGCAGGTGTGGCTCGCAATGTCGTGGCAATCAAAAAAGAGGATTTATGAAATATTACGAATCGATGCAATCTTTAATCGGGAAGACTCCGCTCGTAAAACTCTCGCATGTGGGTATGCCCGAAGGCGTAAACCTGTTTGTGAAACTGGAACTCTGGAACCCATCGGGCAGCGTCAAGGACCGCACCGGCCTTTACATGGTGAATGACGCTCTCGCGAAGGGATCGCTCAAGCCGGGCGGAACCATTGTGGAAGCCACTGCGGGCAATACCGGCCTCGGCATCGCCTTCGCTGCCCTCAACCGCGGCATCCGCGTGATATTCGTGGTGCCCACCAAGTTCTCGCAAGAAAAGCAGACTCTCTTGCGCGCCCTCGGTGCAGAACTCATCAACACCCCGCGTGAAGAGGGAATGCTCGGCGCCGAAAAGAAGGCCGAAGAACTCTTGACGCAAATTCCGGGTTCTGTTTCGCTTAGGCAGTTCCGCAACATGGCCAACCCGCTTGCCCATTACGAAACCACCGGCCCCGAAATCTACGAAGACCTGGACGGACACATAGATTACGTGGTGGCAGGTGCTGGCAGTGGCGGCACCTTCAGCGGAATCCTCAAGGCACTCAAGGAACGCAACCCGAACATCAAGGGCGTGCTCGCAGACCCCATCGGCTCTACCATGGGCGGGGGCGAACATGGCGACTACAACATCGAAGGAATCGGCAATGACTTTATCGCCGACACCATGGACATGTCGCTGGTGGACCAGGTCATCAAAATCAATGACGACGACGCCTTTGGCGGTGCCCGCGAACTCGCCAAGAAAGAAGGAATCTTCGCAGGCTCCTCTTCGGGTGCCGCATTCACCGCCGCCAAAAAGCTCATCGCCTCGGGTGCCCGCGGAAACATCGTCTTTGTGGCCCCCGACCGCGGCGACCGTTACTTCAGCAAGGGTTTGTATGAGTGACTAGTGCTGGAAGTTAGCTGCATTTCAAGAACTTTTGTACGCTGGCTATAGACAAAAACTATACTTAAGAAAAATATAAGAAGATATAGGATGCAAAGGTTTATTTTCCTATCATAAAGCTAGGAAAATATTCTAGTTTTACACACGCACGAAACTTAAAAACAAACCATAAGGTAAGGACTTCATCATGTCAAAAATCTATACTTCTGCCGACCAGCTTATCGGTCACACCCCCCTCCTCGAACTCACTCACGTCGAGACAACCAACAACCTTGAAGCCAAGATTCTTGCGAAGCTTGAATACTTCAACCCGGCCGGTTCCGTGAAGGACCGTATCGCCAAGGCCATGCTTGATGACGCCGAAAAGAGTGGCAAACTCAAACCCGGTGCTGTCATCATCGAACCCACTTCCGGAAACACCGGTATCGGTCTTGCTTCTGTCGCCGCTGCCCGCGGTTACCGTATCATCATCGTGATGCCCGAAACCATGAGCGTGGAACGTCGCCAACTGATGAAGGCCTACGGTGCCGAACTGGTTCTCACCGAAGGCGCCAAGGGCATGAAGGGCGCTATTGCCAAGGCCGACGAACTTGCCAAGGAAATTCCCAACAGCTTTATCCCCGGCCAGTTCGTGAACTCCGCTAACCCCGCCGCCCACAAGGCCACCACCGGTCCCGAAATCTGGGAAGACACCGATGGGAAGGTCGATATTTTCGTGGCGGGTGTCGGTACGGGCGGTACGGTTTCTGGCGTGGGCGAATACCTCAAGAGCCAGAACCCTAACGTGAAGGTTGTGGCTGTGGAACCTGCCTCTTCTCCGGTGCTTTCCAAGGGTACCGCCGGCTCCCACAAGATTCAGGGAATTGGCGCTGGCTTTGTGCCTGACACCCTGAACACCAAGATTTACGACGAGATTATTGCCGTGGAAAACGAAGCTGCCTTTGAAGCCGGCCGCGAAATCGGCAAGAAGGAAGGCGTTCTGGTGGGTATTTCCTCCGGAGCGGCCCTCTGGGCCGCCAAGGAACTGGCCAAGCGTCCCGAAAACAAGGGCAAAACGATTGTCGCGCTCCTTCCGGATACCGGCGACCGTTACCTCTCTACGGCCCTGTTTGCAGAATAGCCTTCAAAATTCCCTAAAAACGATATTTTACAATGGATCTGACGGTCTTTCCGTCGGGTCCATTTTTTTATAAAAAAATTGACAATTCTTTTCATAAAGGCGATACTATATTTGAGATGGGCCGACTCAGGAACATTTTCAAGAGAGGAGAACATGAAGCTAATTCATACCGCCGATTGGCACTTGGGTAATTCGATGCACGATATCGACAGGCAGGAAGAAACCAAGCAGTTTCTGGACTGGCTCAGGGAATACATTGTCGAATTCGGGGCGGAGTGCCTGGTGGTCTCGGGAGACATTTTTGATGTCACGAACCCGCCTGTGGAGGCACGGCGGCTTTACTTTGGTTTCCTTGCATCCCTGTTAAATTCCGGCTGCAAGAACATTGTGTTAGTAGGGGGCAACCACGATTCGGGTGCGTTGCTCGATGCGCCGCGTGATTTGCTCGAAGCCTTTAACATCCAGATGGTGGGTTCCCTTGGGGAACGCCCCGTAGAAGAGCTTGTGAAGGAGCTGAAAGACGCCTCTGGAAATGCCATTGGCGTCAGTGCCGCCGTTCCTTACGTACGGGAGGGGGAGCTGCGTCGTTTCAAGACCGACGAAGAGGGAAATTTTGCAGACATTACCTATAAAGGCTTGTACGAAGCTGTCTACGAGGCGGCAGAAAGGCTGCGGGGCGGGCGGGAAATCCCGATTGTTGCTACCGGACACCTTTACGCCTCCAAGTTAGAGGGCCGCTTTGAAAACAATGAGGGAATAGACGTCAGGGAATACGGCATGCACGATATTGTGGGAAACCTGGGGACGGTCCCCGTATCGGTTTTCCCGGAAGGCTTTGACTATGTGGCGTTGGGGCATATCCATTACACGACAATGGTGGTGCGAAATCCGAAAGTACGCTATTCGGGTTCTCCGTTTGTACTTGGTTTTGATGAGGCAAATATTCCCCACCATATCCTTGCCGTTGACTTGCAGAAGGGCGTGGAACCTGCCGTGCAAAAAATTGAGGTGCCGCAATATTTCAAGTTTTTGCGGGTGCCGGGGAGCATCCCTGAGATTATTGAACAGCTGGAGCAGCTGAAGGCACAGCCCCAAGAAAAGCCCATCAAGATTGAAGTCGTTTACGATTATATGCCTGGAGTCAACATCAATGAGGCACTTGCCGATGTCAGTGAAGAAGCCCCTTTTGAAATAGTGAGCAAGAAGGTGAATCGCACTGCTTCGCTTGCAGAGGATTCTCTTTTGGATGATGGTTTGGAATCTGTTGATGTGCTTTCTGATCAAGAGGTATTCAGGCTCCTTTTAGCGAAAAGGCTAAATGGGGTTGCTCAGGACGAAGAAATCAAGAAAATCTTTGAAGAGTACCTGCCGCTGTTCAATCAGGTCGCTGAAGAAGTCAAAAGCGAGGAGAACTAACATGAAAATCCTGAAGGTTGAATTCGAAAATATCAACAGCCTCGCTGGCCACTGGTGCATCGACTTTACTGATGCCTCTTACAATGAATTGGACCATAGTCTTTTTGTAATAAATGGAGAGACTGGTGTCGGCAAGAGCAGCATCCTTGATGCTATTACCCTCGCCCTTTATGGAGCCACCCCACGTCAGGGGGTGATTTATAAGAAAAAGGAGGATGACGACAAGAAGAAAGCGTCCGACAATAGTGCAGACGGAACTGCAGCACGGGCTTCTAAAAAAGGCAAGGGAGAGTGTCCCGTCATGACAAAAGACAAGGGCAACTGTTTCGCCCGAGTCACTTACCAGTGTAAAAAGGGAACATTTGTATCGGAATGGAGCCAACGTCGTGGAAATGACAAGGCCAGTGGCGGCCTGCAAGGCGCTCAATATGCAGTCTATCGCGTGGATGCCTCAGAATCTGAAAAAGAATATAAAAGAACCGGCGCTAAGGAAGAATTGGCTGCTGAGAATACAAAGCATATCCAATTGGACTATGCGCAGTTCTGCCGGTCAGTCATGTTGGCGCAGGGCGAGTTCAACAAATTCTTGGATTGTGAAGAGGGGACTCGTGCAGCCATTCTTGAAAAGTTGAATGGAACGGAACGGTTCCGTCTTATGGCAGTAAAGGTGGGGGATCACACAAGCAAATCTAGGAGTGAGAAGAAAGAGGCACAGGCAGCGTACGACTCGCTGGCTGGTTCTATGCCCAAAGCAGAGGATGTTGAGAAAGACAGAGCCTTGCTTGCAGAACTTGGCGGCCAGGAAAAGGAGCTTGCCAATAAAAGGGACGATTTTGAGAAGAAAATCAACTGGCGAAAATCCGTGGACGAAGCTAAGGATAATTTGAAAACGGCAACGAAGGCTCTTGATGAAGCAAGTGAATGCAGAGCAAAATTTGCCGAGAGTGAACTGCGTTTGAAAAATGCTGAAAAAGCCAGGGAGTGTGCAACGCTTCATACGGAACTTCAAGGATTCCGCAAGCGCAAGGAAGATGGCGAAAAGGAACTAGGCGAATTGCTGAGCAAGCTTCCTTTTGCCGAAGAGGAACTAAAGAACGCTCGCGAAGCGAAATCCCTTGCCGGAAAAGAAAAGAATGCAGCAGAACAGTATATTGCCGATAACGAAAAGCTTTGGACCGCAATCCGCTTGCTTGACGGAGAAATTGTAAACGCAACCAAAGCGAAGGACGACGCAGAAAAGCGCAAGAAAGATGTTGCTTCTGAGTTTGACGAAGACCAGCGGGAATTGAGCAAGGCAAAAGAGTCCATCCAGACGTTGATGCCCCGAATTGAAAACCTCAAACAGACCCAAATCGCAAATGGAAACGACGCGAAACTTGTCGGTGTCATTCCGCAAAGCAAAACGCTAATCGAAAATATTCGCGGGTACGACAAGGATCTTGCCGGTGCAAAAAATGACAAAATTGCTGCAGAAAAAGACTTGTCTAATGCAGAAGACGATTTTAAAGTTGAATCCGAAAGAAAGCAGGAACTGCTTCAGGAGCAACAGGAGTTGTTCCAGAAAGATTTCCTTGTGCTTGTCGATGTAATCCAGAAGCACCTAGAAGAGGGTGCGCCATGTCCGGTTTGCGGTTCCAAGGAACATCCTGCCTGTAGCCACTTGGAATCGACAACTGTTGATGAATCGCGTGTAGTTGACGTAGCCGCAAAAATTCGTGAGTTGAATAGCAAGATGCAAGAATCGGATTCAAAGCTCAGTGGTTTTGAACTCAAAATGACTCGTGCAAGGACTGCCGAAAATGCAGCTGTTGAAAAGATTGAATCGCTGAACCTTCGCAAAAAAGAAGCGGCAAGTCAAGTTGCCGACCTCTGGAAGCCATGGGTGGAATTCGATATTGAAACTGCAGATGACGTTTTGGCCGATTTGGAACTGCACTTGCAACGGTTTAATTCCAACCAGGCCGATCTTGAAGGCCTTTCTGGGCAGTTGGCTATTGCCGAAGCCGCTAGGGACTCCATGGTCCCAAAGGTTCAACGCGATAAGGAACGCCTTGAAACGGAATCGGAGTCTTTTGAGAAGGCCGTGAATAAATTGAATTCCCTGTGTACCCAACGCATGGAAAAGTTTGGCGACCAGAAGGTGGACAAGGTAGTAGAAGAAGCTACACGCCGTAAGAATCGTGTGGTCGGCGCATATGACGCTGCCGAAGAAAAATTCCGTAATAAGGAAAAGGACTTTAACGAATTGAACACTAAAATCAATTCGCTCAAGGATTCCCTTGAAACGGTAGAGGCAGGCATCCAGAAAGCTGAAGGGAGCTTTAAGAGTGCCATTGAGGCGAAGGGCTTTGCTACCGAGGCTACTTTCTTGGCTGCATATATGCCGGAGACAGAATATACAAGCCTGCAAGAAAAGAAGAAGTCTATCGATACGGCTTTTGATACGGCGAAAGGCAAACATCAAGTGGCGATGGATGCTCTTGAAAAGTTAAAGGCGCAACGCTCCGATGAAACGCAGTTAGAAGTACTTCTTGAAGAAAAGAAAAAAGTGGAAGAAAAGCTGACCGACCTGCAGAAGAATTCGGGTGCCGCACAGAGTCGCATAAATATCTACGAACAGAATGAGGCGAAACTGCAACAGTTGCAACAGGAATTGGAAGCAAAAAAGGCTGATTATATTCGCTGGGAAACTATGTCTACCTGGTTCGGCGTAAAGGACGGTAGTGATTTTGCCACCTTTGTGCAGGGACTTACCTTCAGGTCCTTGCTCAAGTTGGCAAATAAGCACCTGCAAATTATAAGGGATCGTTTTAGGCTTGTTGGGGACGGCTCCCTTAATTTCAAGATATCCGATGCGGAGTTCGGCGAAGAGCGCGATATTTCAAACCTCTCGGGAGGCGAGAAGTTTATGGTTAGCCTTTCCCTTGCTTTGGGAATAGCTGATTTCGCAAGCCGCAATGTGCGTATCGAGTCGCTGTTTATGGACGAAGGATTTGGTACCTTGGACAGCAAGACCTTGGAAGACGTAATGAGCTGTCTCAGGAGTCAACAACGCCAAGGCAAGATGCTTGGAGTCATTACCCATGTGGAATCGGTTGTGAAGAGTATCAACCAAAGGATTGACGTGACTGCTGATCGGCAGGGCCACAGCGTCATCTCGGGGCCTGGCGTGCAGCGCCTTACGCCTTCACGTTAAAGTAGTCCACTTCGGGGTGGCTGATGTATAGCCCGCTCACGGATGCCTGCGGGTACATGGCTCCATTCTCGGTGAGGCTGATGCCAATGCTCTGGTAGTCGATGAGACGCGCGACGTTGAAGATTTCCTTGATGTTGGGGAGCACGGGGTAACCGATGGCGGGGCGGATGCCCTTCCAACCGTTGTTGCGCTCCAGTTCCTGGCTCAGGTATTCTGCGCCCGCCTCGGCAAGGCGGTCTGCTACGGTTTGCATCAGGAGCACGTCGTAGTCGCTGCCGCCCTGTTCTGCCTTGAGTTTTTCCAGGCGCCTTACAAAGGTTTCGCTGACGGTGACGGCAAAGGCGCCTACAATGTCTGTGAATAGTTCTTTGTTGGCGGGAGCTACGTAGTCGCAGAGGGCGAGGCAGGTGCCTTCCGGGTTCTGCTGGCGGGCGGTAGTGATTTCCACCAGGTCCTCGGCGGTTCCGGTGCGGCCCGTGTTGAACATGATGGAACTTTCCGTGCCGGCGGCAGGGTAGAAGGCCTGTATGGCCCGCAGGGCGTATTCGGGACGTGTCAAGTCCTTGATAAGGTTCTCGGCGTCGGCCTTGAGTTTTTTAGCCTCTTCGCAGTCTGCCTTGACCTTCCAGGTAAAGAAGAAGTATTCCCAGCTGATAAGCGGGATGACATTTTCCAGCGGGATGGGCGGGAGCTTGCTTTCGCCCATGAAGGGCGGCTGTACCGGCTGGTACTTGCTCCAGTCGCATTGGTAGCGGCGTTCGAGGGGCGTTTTTTCGGCTGCGGCCATGGCGCTTGCGGCTTCGGTCTGAATGCCGTTTTGCTTGTCACGAATTCGCTGCTGTTCGACCCGGTTTTCCTGAATGGTCTGTTCGCTAGTAGCCGGGTCCAGAAGCTTTTGCACGAGGCCTGGGTTGCTGGCGGCGTCACGCACGTGGAATACGGGGCCGTCGTAGCACGGAGCAATCTTTACGGCTGTGTGCGTGGGCGAGGTGGTTGCACCACCGACGATAATCGGGATGTGCTGGCCCGCGGCCTGCATGGCTTTTGCCACGGTACACATTTCTTCTAGCGAGGGCGTAATCAGGCCCGAGAGGCTCAAGATATCGGCCTTGTTCTCGATGACCGCCTTCACGATGACGTCTTCGGGAACCATCACGCCGAGGTCCACCATCTCGTAGCCGTTACAGGCCATAATCACGGAGACGATGTTCTTGCCGATATCGTGCACGTCGCCCTTCACGGTGGCGATGACGATCTTGCCGCGGCTGGAGGCGTTGGCGTCTTTGCCCGCCTCGATGTAGGGCTGCAAGATTTCCACCGCCTTCTTCATGGTGCGGGCGGTCTTTACCACCTGGGGCAGGAACATGCTTCCTTCGCCGAACCTGCGGCCCACCTCATTCATGCCGTCCATGAGCGGACCGGAGATGATTCCCACGGGACTATCGCCACGGTTGATGAGTTCCATCAGGTCGGGCTGCAGGGTGGTGGAGGTTCCCTTGAGCAGAGCCTCTTGCAGGCGTTCCTCAGGCGTGGTTTTTGCCTGGGCGGAATCGGCGCCGTTGCCGGCATCGCTGGTCGCGGAACCCGTACCCGTACTCATGGCGAAAATCGCCTTCGGGTCGTACTTGGTACCCGCTTCTTTTGCGGCAGCGGCGGCCGCGGTCATGCGGCTTGCAATTTCAATCAGCGCTTCGCTGGCGTCCGGTTCCGTGTTCAACAGCACTTCGGTAATGGCCATGCGGAGTTCCAGCGGAATCGTCTTGTATTCGATAATCGCGCTGGGGTTCATGATGGCCATGCCCATGCCGTTGGGAATCGCGTAATGCAGGAAGGTGGTGTGCATGGATTCCCGCAGGTAGTTGTTGCCGCGGAAGGCGAACGAAAGGTTCGAAAGCCCACCCGAAATGCGTACGCCGGGCAAGTTGTCCATAATCCAGCGGACCGCACGGATAAAGTCGATGGCGTAGGCGTTGTGTTCCGCCATGCCGGTAGCGACTGTCAAAACGTTCGGGTCAAAGATGATGTCGGAGGGTGCGAAGTCCAGCTTCTTTACCAGAATGTCGTAAGCTCGGGCGGCAATATTTACGCGGCGCTCGTAGTTGGTAGCCTGGCCTTCTTCATCGAAGAGCATCACGATGACGGCGGCACCCAGGCGCTTGATGGTGAGCGCATGCTCGATAAACGCCTGTTCGCCCATCTTGAGCGAAATGGAATTCACGATGCTCTTGCCCTGGATGCACTTGAGGCCCGCTTCGATCACTTCGAAACGGGAAGAGTCCACCATGATGGGCACGCGGCTCACGGCCGGGTCCGATGCAATCAGGTTCAGGAAGGTCTGCATTTCGGCGGTGGCATCCAGGAGGCCGTCGTCCATGTTCACATCGATCACGTCGGCACCGTCTTCGACCTGCTTGCGGGCAATGTCCAGTGCCTCGTCGTAATTCTTCTCGTTGATGAGTCGCAGGAACTTCTTGGAGCCTGCCACGTTGCAGCGTTCGCCCACCTTCACAAAGTCCTCGGCGTTGCAACTGTCGGCACCGTCGCTGGGGTGCACCTGTTCCTTGAACAGCGGCTCGAGACCGGCGAGGCGGAGTAGCGGGCTTGTCGCGTACTTGGGTGCGGGCTTGCGGCGTTCGTAATCGGCCGGCAGGGCATCCAGCATCTTGCGCATGGCGGCGATGTGTTCCGGTGTGGTACCGCAGCAACCGCCAATCATGTTCACCAACTTGTCGTCCAGGTAGACATGCATCTTGTTGACCATGTCTTCGGGCGTGTCGTCGTAACCGCCGAACTGGTTCGGGAGCCCTGCATTCGGGTGACAAGAAATGTAGCAGGGCGCGACCTTGCCCATGCGGCGCAGGTACGGCACCATGCCGTCGGCACCGAGACCGCAGTTCAGGCCGATCGAAAGCGGGTGCATGTGCATCACGCTCACGGCGAATGCTTCCACCGTCTGGCCCGAAAGCGTACGGCCCGAGGCGTCGCTCACCGTCATGGAGAACATGACTTCTACTGGCTTGAGGTCCGCGACTTTACCCGCGGCTTTGTCACCGGCGTCGGCAGTGCGTTTTTCCATCACCTTGGTGAAAGCGCTTGCGGCAGCCTTCGCGTTCAGCGTGTCAAAAATCGTTTCAATCAGGATGGCATCGACGCCTTCTTCCACTAGCACCTGAATCTGTTCCAGGTAGGCATCCTCCAACTCGTCAAAAGTAATGCTACGGCTCGCGGGGTCGTTCACGTCTTCGCTCATCGAAAGCATCTTGCTGGTGGGACCAACGTCGCCCAGAATGTACACCTGACGACCGTATTTTTCCATGGCCTCTACCGCAGCCTGCTTCGCGATCTTTACCGCGGCGCGGTTCATTTCGGCAATGCGGTGTTCCTGGTGGTATTCGTGCTGGCTCACACACTGGCTCGAGAACGTGTTCGTGGTCAGACAGTCCACGCCTGCGTCCACATAGCGCCGCTGGATATCGAGAATGATTTCCGGCTTCTCGATGGAAAGCATGTCGTTGTTCGCACCCTTGATCCCGTAAGTTTGAATCACGGAACCCATGCCGCCGTCCAGCAGCAGCATCTTGTTTTCGAAAGCTTCACGTAGCGTCATCTTTTTACCCGTCGGGCCATAAAAAGCCGATTTGCACCAAATCTGTTTATGCGTCTATTCAATTTTATGCATATATAGAAAAAAGGGAGGCCTTGAAGAAGATCCTCCCTTGCGTTAGCCTCCAATGGACCCTTATTTTACAGAAATGATCTGCTTTTTCCCGCTGATTTGCAGAATGTATCGGCCTGTGGCAGGCACGCTAAGCTTCAGCGTCGCCCCGGTCGCACCGTTCCACAGGCCACTGCGGATAACCTGGCCCAAGGTATTCGTCAGGGCGTAGCGGCTGTTCTGTTGCAGGCCGTCAATGTAAATGTCCCGATTCTGGACAGTGACGGAATGCTGGAATTGCTTGGTAGGCAAAGTAACGATATAGTCCGTATCATCGGGATCGAATGTTGGCTGCTTTGATGCAGATGACCTGATGATGACGGAAGTCGATGAACTGCTTGCTTCCGATGCAGAAGAATCGCTTTCGCTGGATATGGAAGAACTGCTTTCATCTGATGTCGAGGAACTGCTAGCTTCCGATGCAGAAGAACTACTGACGACAGCGATGGAGGAACTGCTAATGTTCAAGACAGAAGAACTGCTGGCGTTCGATGCAGATGAACTGCTTACGACAGCGGAAGATGAGCTGCTGACGACAGTGGTGGAAGAACTGCTCTCGACTGATGCCGAGGAACTGCTGGGGGGTACAGCTTCCGGTCCCTTGAACAGTACGGCAACGATAGATTTTGCGGGAAGTGTCGTAGAAATTGTATTGTTGGACACCTGCACCGTTCCTTTTTTCAGGGCGTTGCTGGTATGGGATACAAAGGTCTCACCGGTAATTCCCGAAAGAGTGAGTGTCTTTGCAGAACCATTTGCCGCCTCAAAGTCGCTGATTGTCAGGTTTACGCTTTGGGCGTTATATTGACTTCTGTTCACGAAGATGACCGTGAGTGAATCGCCATTGTTGCTTATGGAACTGTAGGCCGACACCAGGGAGTCGTTGCTGGATGTGGATTGCACGCGGTTTGGGTGTCCATAGCGGCTGAACAGGTGCACCACCTCGTACATGCCGTCGCCCCATGTCCAGGGGGTGAAAATCTCCACGCCGTTGTCTTGCATTGTGCCGAGGAAAGAGGCGTAGGTGAGGGCTGTCACCATGGGGTCATTCTTGTCGATGATATCTGTTTCGGTGATGCCGAGGGTGATGCCGTGACCTTTGCCGAAATACTTGTCGAGCCAGTCATTGATGCGGGCTAAAACGTAGGACTTGTATTCTTTTTGCCCGTTGTGTTCACTCCAGTCGCAGGTTCCGGAGGCGCAGCGTACACCGTTGGCGCCCTTGTAGTAGTAGGTGGTGTCAAAAAGAACCCTGTGCCAGTTCACTCGGCTTTCGTAATCAGTCTCGCTAGGATACCAGTGGATATCGAATACGTCTAAGAGGCGCTTGCCTGAGGACTTTTGAGCTTCGGAGACTTTCTTGATAAAGAATTCCAGCCAGCAATATTCCTTGCCGTCTATCGAAGGTCGTTTGTTGTCGCCATCAACGGCGGCAATATGGCACCATTGCCATTCGTTGGCGACTACCGGGCCGGTGAGCTTGATGTCGCCCCAGGCGGCGCGGGCCTTCTTGGCTACGTCAATGTAGCGCTCCACCAAGAAATCTCCGGTCACGGGCAGGTCTAGGTCAGAGTGCGTGCCACGCCAGATGTCCATTTCGTTGTCCATGCTCCAGTACTTGAAGCGGCTCATGTCGTACTGGAGGTCGTCTTTCCAGTGGGGGATGATGGCTACGGTGGAGTCGGCAGGCCATTCCTTATTGTAGAGCCTATAGTCGCCTGCTTTTATGAGTGTTGTACCGTCATCTGCAACTTCGCCGCCACCTGCAAGGTCTAGCGTAGATGTAGCCCACTTGTTATGAGCTTGGTACCAGTTCCAGTCGTTAAAGTTATAGTTGGTGCTCGATGCAACCCAGCCAGTCAGCTGAAAGGCGTATATGGCATCCACTCCGGGCATCTTGTCAAGAACCTTTTTGGCGGTAATATCCCAATCGTGGTTATACACGTTGTTGTACCAGTCTGGGTGAACGGTGAGTTTCTGCTTCCAGTTGTAGCGGGTGGCGTTGTTTCCGTTGTTGGCACGCATCATGTGGATGCCCGATTCCAGCACCTTGCTTATAAAGTCGGTTTCGTCAGAATCGCTTTCGGTCTTTGTATCGCTGACCTTATCGATGTTCCGACCATATAGGTATGGCGAAATCTTCTTGACGCCTTCGTCCGTATCCACGTTGACGTTGATGGCGGCGCTTGCCGCCGTCACAGAAATCCCTGCGGTAATTATTGCCGCAAGGACACCCGAAAACTTCAGTGTTTTCACTGTACCCATATACACCTCCCTTTTTTGAAATCTAGTACTTTATTTTTCCACCACGATGAGTTCCGGCTCGCCACGACCCGGCAAAGGCCTGAAAATCTTCACGTTGGTCTGAGTGGCGGGTCCACCGAAGGCCTTCATCTCGCAGGTGAACAAGAAGTTGGTACCCGCCACCACCTGCGTAGAGACACTCAGGGGCCTAAGGCTCAGGTAACCATAGTCCTTGGTGGCGGCGGCAAAAACGGCGGAATCTTCGGCTGTAAGCGGGCGCTGTTCCGAATAGCCTCCCATGAGCATCTCTTCGGTCTTGCCTTCTGCTAGGTTGGCAAAGAAGGTTTCCACTTCGGCGGCCACGATGGAATCTGCACCTTCGGCATTGATTCGTTTGTTCGAAATGCCGTAGGCCAAGGTAACGTTGGCGCCCGGTTCCAGGGTCTTGAGTTCGTTTGCACTGGCCTTGCGGCCACCGCTGCCGTAAGTGCAGAAGGGCACCACCACCTTGCCGCTCAGGTCGTTGGAATCCAAGAAGCTGTAAATGGGCGGGGCGAAGCTCCCGAACATGATGGGGTAGCCCAGGTATACCGTGTCGTACTTGGCCAGGTCTGCCTTGGCATTCACTAGGGCAGGCCACTGCTTGGATTCCCGCTGGACCCGTACGGCGGCGACGGTACTGTCGTAGGTGGAGGGGTAGGGGGTGGCGGTCTTTATTTCAAAGATATCGGCGTTCCGTGCCTTTTGGAAAACATCGGCCACCTTCTTGGTGGAGCCTGTCTGGGAGTAGAACACCACCAGGGACTTGGAAGGTGCGGGTTGTTCTGCGACCGTAGCCTGTGCAGAGGTGGTCTTGGTTTGCTGTTTGGCTTGGGCGGATTCCTCATTGCAACCTGCGAGAATCGCTATGGAAATCGCCAGGGCGATACCGAAATACTTTTTCATGATGTTACCTCGTTTGAGAAAGTAAAAAAATAAGGGGGGAACGGCTTGCAGCCCGTATCTCTAATGGTAAATAACTCGTAGCAGAGCCTCGATTTTCTATATTTGTCCCCGCCTGGAGCAAGTTGCACAGGCATTTAACGGAGGCTAAAATGGCTCTACAGTTCTACAACACCGCATCGCGCAAGAAAGAAGTATTCACTCTCCCGGAAGGCGTTCCCGCCGTGCGCATGTACTGTTGTGGCCCGACGGTGTACCATTTCGCCCATATCGGCAACCTCCGCACCTACATTTTCGAAGACTTCCTGGTCCGCACGCTCAAGTACTACGGCTACAAGGTGAACCACATCGTGAACATCACCGACGTGGGCCACCTCACCAGCGATGCCGACTCCGGCGACGACAAGATGGAAAAGGGTGCCGCCCGCGAAGGCAAGTCCGTCTGGGACATCGCGAAGTTCTACACCGACGCCTTCATGGCCGACTGGCACCGCCTCAACATCCAAGAACCGACCCGCTGGACGCCTGCCACGCAGCACATCCAGGAACAGATCGACCTGGTGAAGACCTTGGAAGAAAAGGGTTACACCTACCGCACTAGCGACGGCATCTACTTCGACAGCCTCAAGTTCCCGCGCTATGCCGACTTCGCCCGCCTCGACGTGGAAAACCTCCGCAAGGGTAGCCGCATCGACATGGGCGAAAAGAAGAACGCCACCGACTTTGCCCTGTGGAAGTTCAGTCCGAAAGACAAGAAGCGCGCCATGGAATGGGACAGCCCGTGGGGTGTTGGATTCCCCGGCTGGCACATTGAATGTTCCGCCATGGCCATGAAGTACAACGGCCCGACCCTCGACATTCACTGCGGCGGTACCGATCACATCCGCGTGCACCACACCAACGAAATCGCCCAGAGCGAATGCGCCAACGGCGTGACCTTCGCCCGCTTCTGGATGCACGGCGAATTCTTGCGTACCGCTAGCGAAGAAAAGCTGGAAGACGGCACCACCGAACAGAAGTTCGGCAAGATGAGCAAGTCCAGCGGCGAATTCCTGACGGTCTCGCTCCTCATGGACCGCGGTTTCAACCCGCTCGACTACCGCTTCTTCGCCATCGGCAGCCACTACCGCAACTACCTGAACTTCACGTGGGAAGCCCTGGAAGGCGCCAAGGAAGGCCTCAAGAGCTTGCACAAGAAGACGGACCCGCTGATTGGCAAGGCTACCGCGATTACAAGCGAAGCCGCCAAGGCATTCCAGCAGGAATTCAAGGACGCCATCGGCGACGACCTGAACATGCCACGTGCGCTGGGTATCATGAACACGATGCTCAAGAGCGAAATCGATGATGGCGAAAAGGCCGCCCTGGTTGCCGACTTCGACAAGATTTTCGGCTTGAAGCTCGACCAGCCTCGTGAAGAATACGCCAAGAAGGGCGCCAACGACGGCGTGGATGTCGCCAAGATTGAAGCTCTGATTGCCGCCCGCAAGGAAGCCCGTGCCAACAAGAACTGGGCCGAAAGTGACCGCATCCGCGACGAACTCGCCGCCATGAACGTGGTCATCAAGGACAGCAAGGAAGGCACGACCTGGGAAATCAAGGCCTAGGCTAAGCTTACTTCAAATTCACGACTTGAGTCTTGACGGTGCCGGCACCATAAGCCCGCACCAGCAGAGCGGTAAGGGGCATTTTATTCAGCGAAACTGCTGTTGAGGGTGTGTGCAAATCCCGCACCATGAGTTTGTGACCCATCAGGTCAAATATTTCCACCCGTCGGGCATTTTGCACCACAAGATTGTTGCCGAGAATTTCCATATGGATGGCGTTTGCCGAGACTAGGCTCACCTGCGGAATGAGCGATGCGTTTCCGCTGCTTGATTTTGGCTGGGCGGCAGAGGAACTACTTTTTGGAAGCAGTGACGGGCATACATCCTTGGAAGGCTTGACCACAGGTGCTTTCTTGCTCAGCACAAAGCTGCCATAGTTGGAATCGGCGGGCCAGTTTCCGTATTGGGAAATCCTGAGGTATACGGCGTACTTTCCTTCGGCGAGGGTACTGGGCAGCTTTACGGCCGCCTTTACATCGTTGATTCCGTCAAAGGTGGTTTCGGATTTTACGTTGTCATAGTCGGCGATGTTGCCGTTTTCGTCAAGTGCTGATTTCAAAACCACCTTGCGGCTGAGGATCTTTTGCGGGTCGATTCTGTCGCAGGGCTTGATTTCTTGCGGCTCGCCATAGATTGCGCTGCCTGCAGATTCGGTAACGGGCCGCAGCACGATGGTCACCGGACGTTCCTTGGTCATGTTTCCGAATCCCACGTTCTGGATCTTCATGTCCAGTTTTAGTACGCTTTCCGTTCCGAGGCTATCCATCATCTTGGATTCCCGCAGCACGTAGCGGTATCCCAGATGGTCGTCAATATATTTGAAGGCTGTGTTCTGTAAGGTTCCTTCGCCGTCAGTGTAGGATTCATAGGCCTTGTCGATGGTGTCTCGGGGATGGAATGCAGATTTTTTCCACTCGTTGATAAGGTTGTAGTTCCACGAAATATTCAGGTAGCTGGTGTGGGTGCGGAATCCTTCGTAAGAAAGGAATTCTACTGTATTGATTTTTTTCCAACCATCTGCAGTGGTGAGTGCTTCACCACCGTAAGGAACATTCTTACCGTAGGTTTCCATAAAGGCAACGGCTTCTTGTCGGCAGATGCTTGTGGCGCAAATGCTTCCCCAGGTGCCATAGTCGTATTGGGTTCCCAGGTATCCGTCGTTGAAAAATCCTACACGGTAGATATCTTCTTTCAGGGAATCGGCCTTGAACTTGAAATAGGGATGGTCGATGTTGAAGGAAACGTTGTAGTTCCAGGCGGTGGTATCGCCTGCGGCATTCAGAACCGTTTCGGGGGAGAATCCCAGTCCTCTGGCAAGAACCGACGGATTTCGGGGTCCCACATCTACGTCGTGGTCCGTGTTTTGTAAAAGCGTAGCGAGCCCTTCGCCCACATAGAGCGGATTGCTGATGGTGCTGGTGTGCTGTTCGCCGTAAGGGCCGTACATTCCCTGTTCCACAAAGATGATGACATCCTTGTATTCATTGAAGACGGCGGACAGTTGTCGCGTGTGTTTCAGAATCCATTCTTGGGAGGGCTCCTGGTTGCCTTTACCATTGTAATTGTAATCGTAACAGAAACGGACGATGACGGTGCTGTTTTGGGCGCGAACTTGTTCCAAGTAGCTGCGGAAATCATCCAGCATTGCATTGGTCAGGTCCTGTGTTTTTCCATGCTTTTCTTCGTTGTTCTCTTTCCAGGTGGCGTTATCCGAGAATGCGGCGATGGTTGCCCTTAAGTGGATGATTTTGTTACTGTAGGGTTTAGGAGGGGTGGTGGACTCAGGCTTAAAATTAATGACCTGGTGACTGTAAAACCCTCGGTCCGGATTGTAGAAGGATTGCAGCTGGTCGGTGTAGTTCAGCGGCTGCATTACGGTATTTGCTGCGAATGCAGATGTGGCGGCTAGGCAGGCCACACCAAAGACGGTCAAAAATTTGACCTTATTAAGATACCCAAATTTCTCCATATCTTGAATCTATATAAAAAAATCCGAAAATCCAAATTTTTCGCCAGCATTGTGAGCAAATTGTAAGTTTTTTACTCTATTGCAAAGCCTAGGGATAAATCCTCAAGAAAGTTAAATTTGGCGAAATTTGAGGATTTATGAAACTTTGCCGTTACCCTAGCGTGGTACCCTATTTCGTTCTTGTTTTTTGTAGCATCTTTGTGCAGATGGGGCTGTTCGTCCACTTTCAGCGGTGGCTCTCGTTTTCGTTCGAAGGTTCGGCGTTCTGGTGGCGCAGCATGCTGCTGCAGTTCGCCATTTTTGTTCCCAGTATCTTTATGCTCCCTGCGGCAAGTTATTTTGCGGGGCATTACCACAAGGGCCGCGTCATGGCGTGGTCTTCGGTGGGCATGCTGGCCTCGGTCATTGCCGTGGTGGTGTGCTATGTGGCGGGTGCCGAATGGGTGGCTTACGGGCTGTTGCTCCTTTACGGGATATTCCTTTCCATACTGAGTCCTGCGAAATTGGGCATTATGAAGGAGCTGGTAAAAGGCGAGGACCTGGTAAAAATCAACTCCTGGTATATGGCACTGTCGGTGCTGGGGACTGCCGGCGCGGCGTTCTTTGCTATGGGGCTTTCGGGACACGAGAATTCGCCGGTGTCTATCGATTTGACCCTCTGGATTTACCTGGGACTTTCGGTGGTGACCACTGTGGCGGCCTTCTGCATTCGGGTAGGGGAGTCCCATGGTTCCTTGAAGATGCGTTCTCCGGTACGTGAGTTTTCGGCCACCTGGAGCCACCCCATTGTGCGACTTTCCATTCTTGGCCTTTCGGCATTCTGGGGCGTGACCCAGATATTCCTGATTCTGATCCAGCGCATGAACGACATGCTGAACACGGCGGCCATTCCTGTTTCCATGTTCAGCGCTACCGTGGGTTACGTGGCGGGCGCCCTGACGGCGAGCCGTGCCTCCAAGGGATTTGTGGAGACGGGCCTGATTCCGTTTTCGGCGGCGGTGTCTGCCGTGACCATGTTCTCGTTGCCTTTTGTAGAAAATGAATGGTTGGAGGCGGTGCTTTATGGCGTAATTGGCTGGAGTGCGGGTTCGGCTTACGTGATTTTGCGGACGGTGATCCAGAATTTTACCAGGCCCGATACGGCAGGCCGAATCCATGCGGTGGCAAACGCCATCCAGATGGCGTTCCTGGCCCTGATTATGGGCGGGCAGACCCTGCTCTTGATTTTTACGCCGGTGACCATTGACCACTGCTTCATGATTTTGTCGGTGATTTTGGCGCTTTGCTTTATCATGAATCTGAAGCAGACCCCCATGACCTTGTTGCGGGCGGCGCTCCGTTTTGCTTTCGCCTTTGTTTTCCGCTACAGGGTCAAGGTCATCGGCGTGCAGAACATTCCCGAATCGGGTCCGTTGCTTTTGGTGGGTCCCCACTTTAGCTTTATCGACTGGGCGGTGTTGCAAATGTCATCGCCCAGGACCATCCGCATTGCCAGCAACCGCAATACCTTTGCCGACTGGTACCAGCGCTGGTTCTTTCACGGGAATTTCTTGATAAGCATCAACCGCCGCGACCCCAGTGCCGCCATGGAAGAAATCCACAAGGCCCTTTTGAACGGGGAGGCTGTGGTGATTTTCCCGGAGGGCGAAGTTTCCAAGACGCCCTTTATTTCCAAGTTCTCGCTGGATTATTCCAAGGCTATAGACGATACCAACGCACAAATCGTGCCCTTCTACATTCAAGGGCTTTGGGGCAGCCGCTACAGCCATGCCTCCGAATGCGTGAACCGCCCGCAGGCTTTTAACCGGGTGATTAGCGTGGGCTTTGGCAGGGCCATTCCCGCCACCACTCCCGAAAACGACATACGCAGGGATTTGCAGTTCTTGGCCAACGACATCTGGAATTTGGCCATGGACCATTCCGAAAGCATTGTTCCCCTGTGGTTCAGGGCCATGTGCAAGCGCCGTACCCGCCCCATCCTTATCGACCCCGCGGGCCGTCACGTGAACGGCTACGGCATGATCCGCCTTTGCCATTACTTTGGCAAAAAAATCAAGGCCGCAACCAAGGGCGATAAAAACGTGGGATTCATGCTCCCCACCAGCCGCGATGCTGCACTTGGCATTATGTCTATCCTCGGTGCGGGCAAGACTACGGTGAACCTGAACTACTCGGCACCCGTAGATACGATTCTTGGTTGCATGGAAAAGGCGGACTTGACTACGGTAGTTTCTACCCGTGCTTTCTTTGACAAACTCTGCGGAAAGAATCCCGCCTTTGGACAGCTTGCCGGCAAATGCCAGATGGTGTACCTGGACGAAGAAGAGGAAAAGATTTCCACCTTTGGAAAATTGGTTTCTTCTCTTTTCATTATGCTGTGCCACAAGGGTCTTTTGCGCAGGCTCTGGTTCACTTCTGCCAGGCTGGATGACAATGCGGTAATTTTGTTCAGTTCTGGTTCCGAGGGCACCCCCAAGGGAGTGGAACTGACCCAAAAGAACGTGATTTCCAATGCCCAGCAGGGGGACCACATTATCAAGCTCCGCCGCACCGACGTGATGACGGCACTGTTGCCGCTGTTCCACTCCTTCGGCTTTACCATGACCTTCATGATGCCGCTTTTGGACGGCGTGCCCATGGTGCTTTGCCCGGACCCCACCGACATCAAGACTTTGGCTCGTGTTTGTGCACAGTACAAGACCACCATCCTCATGGGTACTCCAACATTTTTGCGGGCCATTGCTATCAACCGCTGGGTCCACCCCATGTGTCTGGATTCCCTGCGTTACATTATTGCCGGTGCCGAAAAACTCCGGCCAGAAATGCGGGAAACCTTCAAGCTCAAGTTCGGCAAGGACATTTACGAAGGCTATGGCTGTACAGAACTTACACCTCTTGCCACTTTGAATGCGCCCAATGTGCTGCTGGATGATTTCCTCACTATGGAAAAGTGCAGTGACCCATCCAGCATCGGGCTTACCGTTCCAGGAGCCATCGGGGCCATTATCGATCCGGAAACCAATGAATTCCTGCCTCAGGGTGCAGAAGGCATGTTGGTGATTGCAGGCCCCCAGGTCATGAAGGGCTACCTGAAGGACAAGGAAAAGACGGATGCCGCCGTGATTGAAATAGGTGGCCGCCGCTGGTACAAGACCGGCGACAAGTGCGTGATTACGGAAGAGGGCTTTGTGCAGATTATGGGCCGCTATAGCCGCTTTGCAAAGCTGGGTGGCGAAATGATTTCCTTGACGGCGGTGGAACTCCGTATTGCAGAGACCAAGATTTTGGACAACTGCGAATTCGCCGTTACTGCCGTTCCCGATTCCGTGAAGGGCGAACGCATTGTGCTGCTGGTCAAGGGAGCAAGCGATGCTGAAGATGTTTCCCGCAAGCTCCGCAAGTCGGGAATTCCGCCCTTGATGCTCCCTGGTTCCGTTTTCTGCGTGGACAACATTCCCAAACTGGGCAGCGGAAAGTGGGACTTTAGCGGCATGAAAAAGATGGCTGCTGAACTGGTAGGGAAGTAGACATTGCTACATTCACCCTATGCAGCTTAAACATTTTGTGGTGAATCCTTTTGGCGTAAACGCCTTCGTACTGAGCAATGATGCAGGCGAGGCCATTCTCATCGACCCCAGCGTGAGCCGTGAGGCGGAACGCAAGGCACTTGCGGACTACATCGCCTCTAGCAAATTGAAGGTGGTTCATCTCTTGAATACCCACCTGCATCTGGACCATGTGCTGGGCAATGCCTTCGTGGAACGGACCTATGGTGTAAAGCCTGAAGCCCACGAAGAGGACGCCTTCTTGCTGGACCTGCAAGAGGAACAGAGCCAGATGTTTGGCCTGCCTGTGGAAGAAACTTCCCCCGCATTGGGCGACTACCTGGCTGAAGGTGATGTGGTGGAGGTACCGGGAATTTCCCTGAAGGTACTTCACATTGCAGGACATTCTCCCGGCGGTTTGGCGTTTTATTGTGAAAATCCTGGAGAGGTCAACGGGAAAAAGGCTCCGCCCCTGCTGTTCTCTGGCGACATCCTGTTTGCAGGGAGCATGGGCCGTTCCGACCTTTTCGGCGGCGACGAAGAAGCCTTGGTTTCGGGAATCAAAAGCAAATTGATGACTCTGCCCGAAGAGACCCTGGTGTTTCCAGGTCACGGACCGAGTACCACTATAGGCGATGAACGCTGCTGGTTTTAGGGGCGTTTAAATGCCGTAGGCTTATTGGAACGCCTGCGGCAGGCATCCGATGACATCGCTGGGGAGCATGGAAAACGCTCCGAATTTTTCACGGGCCGCTTCGCCCGCCTTTTGGTGCAAAAGTGCGCCGAGTACAGCGGCATCTGCGGGTTCGCAACCTTGTGCCAACAGGGCGGTGATGATTCCTGTAAGAACGTCTCCCGAACCGCCTTTGGCCATGCCCGAATTGGCGGCTGGCATCACGAAGATCTCTTCGTCTGGTGTGGCGATGAGGATGGGGCATCCCTTCAGCAGAATGGTCTTGTTGAAATCTTTAGCCTTTTTCTTTAGCAGGCTGCAGGTTTCCCGAAGGTCACAAGCGTCCTGCGGCAACTCTCCGAAAAGGCGTGCAAACTCACGCCTGTGAGGAGTGAGTACCGTCGCCGTTTTTGCGTTCCGCAGAACATCTTCGCTCAAGGCGTTCAAGCCGTCAGCATCAATAACCATGGGTATTTTGCAGCTCGCCGTAAATTCTGCGACAGCTTTCCTTGTTTCTTCATTTTGGGAAAGTCCGGGGCCAATGGCAACGGATTGCACATGTCTTGTGTAATCCAGAAGTTTCTGCACATGTTGCGGTTCAAAGCAATTCCCACCTTCCAAACTCATAAAAACGGGTTCGGACATTTTTGCCTGCAGCACGGGCATAACGGAACTGGGGGAGGCTAAAGTCACAAGCCCTGCACCGCTCCTGAGGCAAGCCTTGGTACACAGGGCTGCTGCTCCCGGCATGTCCTTAGAGCCTGCGACAATCAGGGCGCAACCTTGGTCCCGCTTTTCGCCACATTCGTCCCTGCGGGGTAGCATGCTGGGAATGTCGCCCTCGGTCATCAAGTGTATTCCCTGGCTCAATTTTTTCAAGAGCGTTTCGGGGTAGGGAAGCCTTGCCACATTTGCCTTCCCGAAATAGGGCAACCCTTGGGCGGTAAACGCCTCTAGCCTCGGCACTCCAAACATTAGGGTTTGCGTCGC
The DNA here is from genome assembly GCA_902767785.1 of Fibrobacter succinogenes. Classification (GTDB taxonomy): domain Bacteria; phylum Fibrobacterota; class Fibrobacteria; order Fibrobacterales; family Fibrobacteraceae; genus Fibrobacter; species Fibrobacter succinogenes_D. Next base: position 23,768 of record CACXIR010000034.1, read on the forward strand.
GCGGACTGCATGCTGTTCGCGACCGCCTGCGGTTGTAAATCCCGTAGGCACGTCGGCACTGAGCACGGGGACTTTAGATTCGTTAATCAATCGGACAATGCTGGCGTAAGGTTCCCGCAGTTCGCCCTTGCCGCCGGTTCCCAGCATGCAGTCTATGACTAGCTGGTAGCGGTCGAGGTCCTTGAGGCAGGCCGCTTTTTCCGGGGAATCCATCAGGACCAGGCGGCCCCCTTCTTTTTGAAAATCCCTATAGGCCAGGGCCGCTTCCCCTTTGAACTTCTCGGGAGTGCCGAGGCTGTACAGGGTGCAGGGAATTCCCGCCTGAATCAGGAATCCTCCGCAGACTAGGCCGTCGCCGCCATTGTTGCCGCTGCCGACGAACAGTGCCACGTTGCTGTTTTCTGCTATGGTGCTATCGCAGTCATTTAACATCTTAACGGCGGCCTCAAAGAGGGCCTTGCCTGCAAAGCGCATCAGGGAATAGCCCTTTTCAATATCGCCTGCTTTTGCCTGCTCGTCCAGACTGCGGATTCCTTCTACGGTCAGTATTTCCATAGATTACCCCTGCAAAAGGACCTGGAAAAATTCAGGCCTGTGAAAATCCGGTTTTTCGGTATCGATGGGGAAGGCCGTTAAATAATGGGGACTCTTGGATTTGTCCGCGCACTTGTACAGGTTACCTTCCAAAGTTACGCCGTCGAAACTTTTCAGTCCAAAAATTTCTGGAGGAATGACGACGGTCATTCCCCAGCAAATCAGGTTCCCCGCCACGCTGGCAAGCTGCTTTGTCCGCTGGATTTTTGCGAGTGCCTCTGCCGGGAGCGTTTCCCGATTTTCTCGTGAAGCACCCTTTGCTGCCAGCATAAACCCGCGGCTGGTGGTTTCGAAGTTGAAGTATTCCAATGGATTGGAGGGATTCTTCAAGAATATTTCTACGCAGGAATCTTCCCAGCACGAACCGTTGTCTTCCCGGACTTCGGCACGGAAGCAGTCCAGGGGTTCCTCCACGGTAAAATCTACCTGCAAATGGTTTTCTTGCAAAGACACCTGCACTTGTACGGTAGGGAGGCTTTTGTTCTGGTTGGCGGTCCACGAAAGGTTTGGCTTGAGCAGCATATTGTTTCCACAGGTGATTAATCAGTTCTTTGGTGACTAAAATATATGATTAATCACCTTGATTCATTTTCAAAACCCCGTTTTTCTCCCCAAAAAGCCAATTTCCTTTTTTGGCATGGATCTTGCAATAAGCGGTCGCTTTCCTAAACAACAACAAAAGGAGGCCTTATGGCTAAAGAAAAGGAAACGACAGAAAAGAAAGAAGTTGCAGAATCTGCAAAGGTAGAGAAGGAATCTTCTCCGGCTTTTGACTGCCTTGCGGTGACCCAGGTCAGCGTGTGGCCCTTTAAGGAGGGTCCTGCCATGGGACACATGAAGGGCCTTGCTCAGGTGGTTCTTAACGACCAGATGCTCATTCGTGGCCTGCGCGTCATGGATGGGGAACACGGCCTGTTCGTGGGTTACCCCAATGACCCCTTCTACAAGGGCGAGGACTTCCGCAGCATCTGCAACCCCATCACCCGCAAGCTTCGTGAACATATCGAAAATTGCGTGTTGGAAAAGTACCAGGCTGCTGTAGCATAGTCTTATGTTCAAACGGATTCGTTCTTACTGCTTGTTGGGCATCAAGGCCATTCCGGTCAGCGTGGAGGTGGATGCCTCCCAGGGGCTGCCAGGGTTTACCTTGGTCGGCTTGCCCGACAATGCGGTAAGGGAATCTCGTGAACGTGTAGTTTCTGCGATTCGTTCTGTAGGCAAGGTGGTGACTGGTTTTCGGACAACCGTGAACCTGTCTCCTGCAGATTTGCGCAAGGAGGGGAGCGCTTTGGATCTGCCGTTGGCCATTGGGCTGATGTGCGCTACAGACGAAATCGCCATAACAGATTTAGACAAGTTTGTATTTGTGGGGGAGCTTTCCCTGGACGGCCTTTTGAAACCGGTTAGGGGAGTTCTTTCCATAGCCATGGACCTTTCCAAAAACAAGGACTCCGTCTTGGTTATACCCAGGGCCAATGCGGCGGAGGCATCCCTGGTGGAAGGGCTTTCCTTTATTTGTGCGGATACTTTGAGTGAATGTGTCGAGTCCCTGGAGCGGCAGGATAAAGCGAGCCTCCAGGTCGCCCGGGGACTCGACCGCAGCGTTTTGGAGGGAACCTTGGATGTTCCCGACTTCAAGAACGTGGTGGGCATGGAAGGGGTCAAGCGTGCTTTGGAAGTTGCTGCTGCCGGCGGGCATAATTTTCTCCTGGTCGGGTCGCCGGGCGCAGGCAAGACGCTTTGCGCCCGGTGTCTTCCGGGAATCCTTCCCGAAATGACCGACGAAGAGGTCTTGGAGACAACCCGTATTCATTCCTGTGCTCGCTGGTCGGGGAATGCCGCAGGTTTCAAGCCGCTACTGTCTAGGCCCTTCCGCACACCCCACCACAGTGCCTCCATGGTGGCTCTGGTAGGCGGCGGTTCCAGGCTGCTGCCCGGCGAGGCAAGCCTTGCCCACAACGGGGTGCTTTTTCTGGATGAACTGCCAGAGTTCAACCGCTGTGTTTTGGAGGCCCTGCGGGAGCCTATGGAAGAGGGGTCCATTACCGTGAGCCGTGCCAGTGGATCGGTACTTTGGCCTGCCCGCTTCATGATGGGGGCTGCCATGAATCCCTGCCCTTGCGGTTATTCCATGGACCCCAAGCGGGTTTGCACCTGCCTGCCCGATGCCCGCAAGCGGTATCAAGAAAAAATCTCCGGCCCCCTTTTGGACCGCATTGACATTCAGGTCTGCGTTCCTCCGGTACAGACCCAGCAGTTTGCCTGCGGTAAGGGGGCCGAGTCGTCGGCAGAAATCCGCCGCCGGGTCTGTGCGGCACGGAAAATCCAGCGGGAACGTTTTGCGGGGCTGCCCTTCAGGTGTAATTCGGAGATGGATTCGGAATGCGCCCGCCGCTTCGCCCGCATGGATCAGGCCACGGAACGGTTCGCCATTTCTTCGGCAGACAAGATGAACTTGAGCGCTCGGGGGTATTATCGGCTACTGAAGGTTTCCCGCACTATTGCGGACTTGCGGCGTGCGGCCTCTGTGGAGGTGCAGGACCTGGCCGAGGCATTGCGTTACCGGGCGTTCCGCAGTTAGGGCCGCCGATTTAGCGGGCGATTTTAACGCAGGCTTCCGCTCCCGCGCTCTGGGGAATGGCGTTAGGCTTGCGTATGGCAACCTGTGCCGCAAGAACTTTGGGGTGGTGGTTCAAGATGAACTTGGCCGACTCCATCACCACGGTTTCCACCAGCTGGAATTGGGCATTTTTGATGAAATCCTGCAGATCCTCTGCCAGCTGGGCGTAGTCTATGGAGTGCGCTAGGTCGTCATTTCGTGAGGCGGCACTAAAATCCAACCACAGGTCTACGTTTAATACCACAGGCTGAACCGCCTCCCTTTCAAAGGGAAGCGTCCCGATAATGCAGTCGAACTGCAAATCCTTAATGGAAAGGCGGCCTGCCCCAGTTACCATACGTAGAGGACGATGGCGGCAGTCAGGCTGAGGCCTGCGACGCCGAACCAGATGTTACGTGCCGTGGCGTAGGAATCCTGGGTTTTCTTGTTGGTCTTCTTGCGCTCGCGGAGCTTTGCGATGGTGTACGGGTTCATTTCGTCACCAGTCAAGTTCGCTTTTTGTATCATGGCCTCTCGACAATGTCCGTCGATTACCCCATCAGACGTACAAGCCTTGTCCACTTCGACCATGAGGCTCTTTTCTACATCGGACAGGTCGTCGTAGGCGTCCTTGGCCTCGTTTGCCTTCATGTGCTGGAGGACGCCCATAACGGCAGAACCCACGAACACGGCGGCCAGGCCCACGGCAGACCAGAAGCGGACTTCGTCGGCAATGCCGAAACGATCCGTCACATCGCTAGAAGCGTCGTAGGCGGCATTGTCCCTGGCGTCGGCTTCGCTATTGGTGTCGTCTACGTTTCCGGCCACGTCATATTCTTCTTCGTCCTCATCCTCGCAATCTTCGTCGTCCTCGTCGCATTCTTCCTCTTCGTCTTCGCTAGGAGCTGCGGCTGCGCCAGCGTCTGCATCTGCGAAAGCGGCGTCTTCGGCGGCTTTTTCGGACTTGAGTTCAACAGGGGAACCGTTAATGAAGGCGATCACGCTGGTTGCGCCTGGCACAAACACGGATTTGCCGTCGAAATATGCTTTTTCCACGTCGTCAGTGGCAGGCATGCCGCGACGGGGGTAGAACTTGGCCTTGACCAGGGCGGAATAGTCCGTACCTTCGGGGGCGGTCAGGGCAGACATGGAACTCAGGTCCGTGGCGGTTCCCTGGTAAATTTGGTAGCTGGGGGGTTCTGCTCCGAACGGGTCGGTGAACTTTTGACGGACCACCAGGCGGCCATCCTGGAGGGTGGCGACCTCGTCTACCGGTATGGTCTTCAATTCGCCACCAAATTCGGCGGCAATGACATCGTCCGGGGAACCCGGATCTTGAGCTGTAAATTCTTCGATATCTCTGGAAGACTGTCAGTTTACCAACACCCTTGGCGATTGTGTCTCAATTATTGGTGGTGTAGCAGATATCACTCACTGCACACTGGCGCAGTTCTATCCTTTTACTGCAGAGAGCGGTGTAGCCCTGAGTTTTACGAACTTCAACGGCACATCCGACATCCCACTTATGC
>CACXIR010000035.1 GCA_902767785.1 Fibrobacter succinogenes
CACGGTCTCTTTAAGCTTTGGGGCTTGAGTCCAATTACTTCTTTTTGCAAACCTTCTTGCAGGCGGCCTTCTTAGCCGGGGCCTTCTTTGCAGAAGCCTTGCAGAACTTCACGTAGGCAGCGAGAGTGTCGCAGAACACTTCGTCCGGAGTGTTGTCGCCGTTGATGCGGCTGATGATGGACTTGCTGTACTTGCCGAGCACCTTGGCGGTGGATTCCTTGTACACCTTGAGGCGGTTCTTGATGACGGCTTCGTCGGCGTCGTCCTTGCGGCCTTCGATCTTGGCGCGGTTCAGGAGGCGGGCCACGATGGTCTTTTCGTCCTTGATGTCCAGCACGAAGATGTGCTTCACGTCCACCACGGATTCAATGAGCTTGACCTGGGCAACGGTGCGGGGAATACCGTCGAGGAGGAGGGTGTCCTTGTCCGGGTTCACCTTGTTGGTGTTCACCAGGCCTTCGATGAAGCGGCCGAAGATTTCTACAGTGGCTTCGTCGGGAACCAAGAGGCCCTTGCTGGAATAGGAAGCCAGGAGCTTGCCGGATTCGCTGGAAGGAGCAATGCCACGGAAGATGTCGCCCGTGGAGATGTGCTTGAGGGAAGTGGTAGCAGCGAGCTTTGCACCGACGGTACCCTTGCCGGAACCGGGAGCGCCAAAGATAAGGACTGCAGGAATTTTAGCCATTTTAAACCTCTTAGGGTTGATTGTTAAATTTCGGCCCAAAAGATAGAAAATGGCGTTGCCGCGAAAATGTTGATTTTATTACTTTCCGCTTGCTAAGCGGGATTTTCGCTTTCTTCGGGGAGTTTCTCGCAACCAAAGCAGAGTTTTCCGTCCTTGACGCCAATGCTCACGGTAGAAAAGTCCGTCATGGTGCCAAGAAGCAGGCCTTCGGCAATCTCGTCTTCCACCAGGTTCTGGATGGTGCGGCGGATGGGGCGGGGCGTGCCCCTAAAGCAGAATCGTAGTTGTGGTTCACAATGAATTCCTTGGCCTCCTGAGTCACTTCCAAAAGGATTCCCCTTTCGGAGAGGTTCTTCTGCAAGAAAGAGAGCTGGATATCCACTACGGAAACCAGGTCCGCCTTGGAAAGCGGGCGGAAAACGATCTGCTCGTCTACACGGTTCAAGAATTCCGGCGAGAAGACGCGCTTGACTTCTTCGCGGATGGCGGTTTCCATGCGCTCGTAGTCGTCGGTCTCCCCCATCTTGGTGAATCCCATGCCAGAGCTGTGGCGTACCTCGCGGGCACCCGCATTACTGGTCATGATGATGATGGTGTTCTTGAAGTTGATTTTGCGGCCGTAGCTGTCGGTGAGGATACCATCGTCCAAAATCTGCAAAAGCAGGTTGTAGATGTCGGGGTGGGCCTTCTCGATTTCGTCCAGCAACACCACGCTGTAGGGGCGCTTGCGGACCTTTTCGCTGAGTTGTCCGCCGCTTTCCTCGAAGCCCACGTATCCCGGAGGCGCACCAATAAGGCGGCTAATGCTGTGCTTTTCCATGTATTCACTCATATCGATACGAATCATGGAGTCTTCGCTGCCGAAAAGGCTCAAGCTTAAAACTTTTGCAAGCTCCGTCTTGCCCACGCCAGTGGGACCAAGGAACAGGAAGCTTCCCATGGGGCGCTTGGTGTCGCGGATGCCTGCACGGGTACGGCGAATAGCCTTGACCACGGCGTCTACCGCCTGGTCCTGCCCAATGACGCGCTCCTTGATTTCGTCACCCAAATGGAGGAGTTTCTTTGCCTCCTCGTCGGCCAGGCGGCTTACGGGAATCCCCGTCATCTTGCTGATACAGTCGCGGATGGCGTTCTCATCCACCACGGGAGTGGTCTCGGAATTCTTGTCGGCGGAAAGGGATTCCCGACGTTCTACCACTTTCTTTTCCAAGTCCTCGGTCTTGTCCCTGAGGGAAGCGGCCTTCTCGAAGTTCTGGTTGGCTACGGCGTCATCCATTTCGCGCTTGAGTTCCGCCAGTTCCTCTTCCATGTCCTTCAGGTCCTGCGGGATGCAGATGGAATCCAGACGCACGCGGGCACCGGCCTCGTCCAGCACGTCAATAGCCTTGTCTGGCAAAAAGCGTTCACTAATGTAGCGTTCCGCCAAAAGCACAGCCGCCCGGATGGCATCGGGAGTGTAACGAACCTTGTGGTGCTGTTCGTACTTGCCCCGCAGACCCTCCAGAATCTGGATGGAATCCTCAGAGTTGGGCGGGTTCACCATAATGGTCTGGAAACGGCGTTCCAGGGCCGCATCCTTCTCGATGTACTTACGGTATTCGTCGATGGTAGTTGCGCCAATGCACTGGAGTTCACCGCGGGCCAGTGCCGGCTTAAAGATGTTGGAAGCATCCAGGCTACCCTCGGAACCGCCCGCACCTACGATGGTGTGGAGTTCGTCGATAAACAGGATGACGGAATTGTCCACCCGCTGGAGTTCCATGATAAGTCCCTTGACTCGCTCCTCAAACTGTCCGCGGTACTTGGTACCCGCCACCATGGCGGCCACATCCAAAGTCACCACCCGCTTGTTCATCAAAAGCTCGGGAATCTTCTTCTGGACAATCTTCTGAGCCAGGCCCTCGATAATGGCGGTCTTGCCTACGCCAGGCTCGCCAATAAGGGCAGGATTGTTCTTTTTGCGGCGGCAAAGGATCTGAATCAGTCGCTCGATTTCTTCTTCACGACCAATGATGGGGTCCAGTTTGCCTTGGCGGGCCAGAGCCGTCAGGTCGCGTCCAAAATGCTCCAGAATAGGGGTCTTTGACTTTTGCTGAGGCCTACCCTGCTGGGACTGCCTGCCTACAAAATCACGGTCGTCCTGAGTTTCTTCGGCACTGCCCCGCTTGATCTGGTCCAGTGCCTGCTGGAAGTTCTCAAAGGTAACGTTGAAAGTAGAGAGGGTGGCTGCCGCCGGGGAATCGGACTGCTGCAAAATGGCAAGCATCAGGTGCTCGGGGCCGATATACTGGTCCCCCTCTTCCTTGGCAATCTTTGCCGCATTGAACATGACCGCCTTGGTACGGGCGGTAAAGGCTAAAAGGCCACCGCGGTTGTCGCCACCAATGGTCATGAGGCCGCCGTCGTTGGTAAGGGCACGCTGGACGGTCTCCCCCAGTTCCACCAGGTTCACCTTCAATGCCTTCAAGGTTTCGGAAGCATAGCCAGAATCCTCGCGGACAAGGCCAAGTAGAAGGTGTTCCACCGTAATGCTGTCGCTTCCAAGATTGCGGGCCGCCATACGGGCCGCCTGGAGGACGGCCTTGGCCTTTGCAGAAAAAATACCGTTGTTTTCAGACATAGCCTAAAATTAACAATGAAAAAAATAAAAAGGGAGCCTACTGTATAATTCCGCCATGCATAACGACCCTACGCTTGGCAAAACCAGCCAATTTTTCGTCGTGGGTCACAATGAGGAAGGCCTGATTGAACTTTTCGTTCAGTTCGCCAATAAGTTCGTTGAGCATAGCGGAGTTGGCCTCGTCCAGGTTGCCGCTGGGTTCGTCAGCCAACACCAGGTCGGGGTGATTCATAAGGGCGCGGGCGATAGCCACTCGCTGGCGTTCCCCGCCGCTGAGTTCTCGGGGCAAGTGCTTCAGGCGTTCCTTAAGGCCCACCGTCTCTAAAAGCATGGCGGCACGTTCCTTGCATTCCGCCTCGGAAGTGCCAAGAATGCGGCCTGGAACGCAAACATTCTCCAGAGCCGTAAATTCGCTGAGCAGGTGATGGAATTGGAACACAAAACCCACCTGGACACGGTGGTACATGTCCCGTTCCTGGCTGTTAAACTTGGAAAGGGGCTTGCCCTTGAAAAGGATTTCACCGGAAGTAGGCGTATCCAACATGCCCACCAAGTTCAAGAAGGTGGACTTGCCCGAACCCGAAGACCCCGTAAGGGCCACCAGTTCCCCCGCCTCCATGGAAAAATTCACGCCCTTGAGAATCTCAAGGTCCTCGCCTGTCTCGGAGAACACGCGGCGGAGGTCGACAGTCTGCAGCAAACTACTCATGCCTAATCGCTCCCACGGGGTCAAGGCGGCTAGCCTTCCAGGCAGGCAGCAGTGTGGCCGCCACGCATAGGATAATTCCAATCATAAAAATAAGAACCGCATCCACCAGGTGCACCGAAATCGGGAAATAAGGAATAACGTACACATCGCCGGGGAGCTTGATAAAGTGGTAAACCTCTTGCAGCTTGCAAAGCACTATACCGATGGTACCACCCACAAGAGTGCCACCCACACCGATAAAACTGCCCATAAGCATAAAGACTCGCATGACTCCGGCTTTGCTTAGCCCCATGCTGCGAAGGATTCCGATTTCCTTGGTCTTGTCGATGACCACCATGATGAGGGAACTGATAATGTTGAAGGCCGCTACCAAGATGATAAGGCAGATAACCGCCGCCACAATGAACTTTTCGTAGTTCATCCACTTGAGCAGCGTGATATTCTTGGTCTTCCAGTCAATGACGTAATAGGGGTAAGTGAGCCATTCCGCAGCTTTGTCCACAGATTCCCCTGCCTGCCAATGATTCTTGATACGGAACTGAATGCCTGTAACAGCATCCCCCATGGTGAGGAGCTTTTGCAGTTCGGGAATTCCTACATAGGCCAAATTGCCGTCATATTCGTAGGTGCCTGTTTCGAAAATGCCGCTAACCACGCACATCATCATCCTGGGACCGGCAGAACCGATCATCTCGTCTGGACTCTGGAAAGTCTGGAGCACCAGCTTGTCCCCTACCACAACACGTAGGCGGTTGGCCAGGCCCGACCCGAGAATCACGCCCGCACGTCGGGTACCACCCATGTCTTCCAGGCTATCCACGGAGTAGGTTCCCCACTTAATGTACTTGTGGATGTCAGTGACGTTCTTGGCGGTTTGGGGATCAATACCGTAGATGACAATACCGTCATTCACCTTCTTGGAACTGATTCCCACCTTGTAGATAATGAAGGGGGATGCCGCCACCACGGAAGAATCCCGCATGCGAACCTCGTTGATAAGGCTATCGTAGGCAGTAACTGGCTCACCGTTGTAGGCCATCAGCTCGAAGTGGGCGTCCTTCCCTATCATCTGAGCGGTCACCTCTTCTTCAAAGCCGTTCACCGCAGCCAGGGCCACCACCAGCGCGAACACGCCGATAGATACACCCAGCATGCTAAAAATGCCTATAAGCGAGACGAAGAGGCTCTTGCGCTGAGCCCCCAGGTAACGCCAGGCGATGAGCCATTCCAGCTTATTCATGGATTAGCAAGTCTCCGGCTTCATCAGCGGGAACAGCTGCACGTCGCGAATGGTCTGCTGGTTCGTAAGCAGCATGACCATGCGGTCGATGCCAAAGCCCACACCACCGGTAGGCGGCAGGCCCGATTCAATGGCATGCATGAAGTTTTCGTCCATCGGGTGGGTTTCACCTTCGCCACCGCGGCCGCGGCGCACCTGGTCTTCCAGGAGCTCACGCTGACGGATGGGGTCGTTAAGTTCGGTATAGGCGTTGCCCAGTTCCCAGCCGTTAGCGTAGGGCTCGAACTGTTCGATAAGGCCTTCGATGGTACGGTGCTTCTTGCAGAGTGGAGTACTTTCGGTAGGCATGTCCTTGATGAAGGTGGGCTGGATGAGCTTGTCTTCCACGGTGAGCTCGAACAGTTCGAGGATACCGCGGCCGCGGCTGAATTCGCCATCCAGGTGTCCGCCCAGCTCTTCCATCTTGGCCTTGATTTCATCGTCGCTCATTTCATTGACCTTGAGACCGCCGAACTTCTCGATGGCTTCGATCATGCTGTAGCGGGGCCACGGGGCCTTGAAGTCGATTTCCTTGCCCTGGTATTCAATCTTCGTCGTACCGTTAGCGGCAATACAGGCACGTTCGTAGATGTTTTCGAAGTGCACCATCATGTCGTTGTAGTCGGCATAAGCTTCGTAGAATTCGAGGCCGGTGAATTCCGGGCTATGCGTACGGTCCATGCCTTCGTTACGGAAGTTCTTGCTGAACTCGAACACCTTTTCCATGCCGCCCACGATGCAGCGCTTGAGGTAGAGTTCCGGAGCCACGCGCAGGTACAGCGTCATGTCACAAGCGTTGTGATGCGTGGTGAACGGACGGGCGTTTGCACCGCCATAAATCGGCTGGAGTGTCGGGGTTTCCACTTCAATGAATCCCTTTTCGATCAGGTATTCACGGATAGCCTGCATGATCTTGGAACGCTTGATGAAGACTTCCTTCACATCATCGTTCAGAGCCATGTCGATGTAGCGCTGGCGGTAGCGGGTATCCACGTCGGCAAATTCGTTGAACACGACCTTGTTGCCGTTTTCGTCGACCTTTTCCTTGGCCACCGGAAGCGGACGCACTGCCTTGGAAAGCATGGTCACCTTCTTCACATGTACGGAGTATTCACCCGTCTGGGTTTCGAACATGGAACCGTTCACGCCGATAAAGTCACCGAGGTCGGTCATCTTCACGATTTCGTAGTTTTCTTCGCCCACTTCGTCACGGGCGACCACCACCTGCAAGCGGCCATAACGGTCCTTGAGGTGCATAAAGCACATTTTGCCCTTGGGCCAGCGAAAGCAATACTTTCGCCAGAAGCCATCAAAGCTTCCTTATTTTCTTTCAAAACCTTGGAATCATGCGTGCGGTTGAACTTGTGCGGATAAGCCTCCACACCCATTTCCTTGAACTTTTCAAGCTTCGCCAAGCGAGCCTGCACCTGGTCATTCATATCTTGCATTGCCATAGTAACATCCTTTAAAATTTACGGCGAAAATATAGAAATATGGGCTAAATATCTTGCCAAAGGGACCCCAAAACAGAGGGTATGCCGTAGGGACTTAAAAATCGCCTTAAAAATGTAATCATATGTTATCACAAAAAACCTCTGTAAATTCCTAAAAATTCCGACGGAATGAAAAGGAAAAATGAAATAGAAAAGACTTTTGACGAAAGTATCGCCTATTTCCTGAAAAAACGCCGAGAAGACCTGGACAAGACGCAGGAGTTTGTTGCCGAGGAAGCGGGAATAAGCCGTGTTACCCTAGGCAAATGGGAAAAGGGAGAAAAGACCCCTAATTCCTTTGACCTGTACAACGTACTGAAAATCCTCCACGTGGACCAGTCCCAATTTTGGAAAAGCTTCGTGGAACACTTCGAATCCTCCGCCACGCCCCTGCGGATAGCTGCAGAAAAGGTGAAGTTCCGTGCCTACATGGAACGGACAAAAAGGAGACCACCTAAGGCCTAACCTTGAAACAGAACGCCAAGTGACTCCCAATCTTTACACAGGGCGGGATATTTGCAGAACGGCAAGAAGATCGCTCCGGGTCACCCCCTTCGCTGAACAAGAGTTCGCAACGGGCTGCAAAACGGCAACCCGCCACAAAGTCCCTGGCATGGGGCGTTTGCCCAGGAATATATTTGAGGGTTCCAATGTCCCCGCGGGATTCGGGAATGGCCGCCAAAAGCCCTCGTGTGTATGGGTGCAGCGGAGAACCGATAACATCGTCCACGTTGCCAGACTCCACAATCCGCCCCGCATACATCACCGCAATCCTCTGGGCGTACTGGGAGACAATTCCCATGTTGTGAGTTATCAAGAGTACCGCTGTTCCAGAGTTTTTTGCCAACTCCTTCAATACCGCAAGGACCTGTGCCTGTACGGTTACATCCAAAGCCGTGGTAGGCTCGTCGGCAATGATAAGCCTTGGCTTTTGAAGCAAAGCCATCACAATGCAAATGCGCTGGAGCATACCTCCGGATAATTCGTGGGGGTAGGATTCCAGCACCCGTTCGGGGTCCGTGAATCCCGCTTCTTTCAGCCGGGAAAGAATGGTCTCCATGGCGGACTTCTGGTCCAATTTCTGTCTGCGAAGTGCCTCCAGCAGCTGCTTCTTGATGCTCAGCACGGGGTTCAGGGCCTGCATGGGTTCTTGAAAAATACAAGCAATCTCTCTACCGCGGATTTTCCGCAATTCTTCTAACGAGAGTTTTGTCAAATCTAGGGAAGTGCCGTCAGGCATTCGTAATAGAACAGAGCCATCCACCACTCTTGCGGAAGGCGTAGGCAGCAGCCGCAGGATTCCCATGGAGGTTACGCTTTTGCCAGAGCCCGACTCTCCCACCAGAGCAAAGAACTCCCCCTCGTCGATATGGAAACTCACCTTGTCCGTCACCTGGACAATGGACTTGCCCTTGGCGGCCTTGCCATCCTTGCCAAAGCCAAAAGCAACGGAAAGACCTTCCACTTTCAGCAGCGGCTCATTCATAACGGTCTCCTGATTTAGGATCTTTATGAAACTCCGCAATCGACTCAATGAAAAAAACACTCCTGTAGTCGATTGCTCCGCGCTTCCACGGCTCGTTAATACGAGCCGTTTTCGCTTGGCATGGATCCTTCAGTCGATTCTCATCATTCATACCGGTCTCCCGACTTCGGATCCATAGCATCCCGGACGCCCTCCCCTACGAAGGTAGTGAGCAACAGCGTAATAAAAAGCGCAGCGACAGTGCTTACAGAAATCCAGGGAGCGTAAAGATTGTTCAGCCCCTGACTCATCAGCTCGCCCCAACTAGGTGTGGGCGGTTGCAACCCAAATCCCAAAAAATCAAGGGAAGTGAGGCTCCCGATACCGCCAATCAGCGTAAAGGGGAACAGGGTCACCACAGGAGTAAGGGCGTTAGGCAAAATTTCCTTGAAAAAGATATGCCTGTGCCCAAGACCAAGCACCTTTGCCGACTGCACATAAGTCATGTTACGGAGCTTCAGGAACTCCCCACGCATATAGTAGCTGAGAGAAATCCAGTTGAAAGCCGCCATAATCAGAATCAAAAGCCAGAAACTCCGGCCGTAAATGCTTCCGATCAAAATCACGATATAGAGCATGGGAAGCGACGACCAGATCTCAATCATACGTTGCATGCCCGTGTCCCAAAACTTGCCCAGGTAACCCTGGATACCGCCAATCACGATTCCAAGGAAGGTGCCCAACAGAGTCAAGAAAAGGCTAAAGGAAATACAAATGCGAAAACCGTGAATCAGGCGTGCAAGCACATCGCGACCGTTGCTGTCGGTGCCAAGCCAATGGCGGGCACTAGGGGCAAAAGGCGGCGTCCCTTCTTCTTCTAGGTCGGCCTTAAGCGGATCATGAGCGATAGGCGGCATCAAGGCCCACATTTCAGGGCAACCTCCCGCACGGGTGTAGCCCTCTGCGGCCTCTTCTTCGCATTCCCGAACATCGGCAAAAAGCTTGCCGTAGTCGGCTTCTGTCTGGTAATCTCCACCAAAATCCTGCTCGCTATAACGCACAAAGGCGGGGAAATAGCTCTTGCCATTGTACTTCAGGCAAAGAGGCTCGTCGTTTACCGTCCAGGGGCTGGTCAGCGAAAGCAGGTAGGCCACCACCAGCACCACTAGCGACACAAAAGCCCGCTTGTTCCTGTAGAAACGGAGCAGACGGTTCTTGGTCTCTGTGGTAAAACGGATGTGCATCTCAGTGCACAATATAATTTATTGTGGTTAGACCCGTCCGGCAAATTCGAAACCAGCGTCCTCGATAGCCTTTTTCAGGGCCGATTCGTCCACATCATCCTCGTCGTGCCATTTTACGCGAAGCTCCTTGCTTGCCACATCGGCCTCGGCAGACAATACACCGTCCAGCATCCTTGCGGCCTTTTCCACGCAGGCCTTGCAGTGGCTGCAAGTCATGCCCTCGACTTTATAGACCGTTCGCACTAAAATCGTATGATGCTTCTCTGGTTGGTGCTCACTCTCGCAATGATCATGGCCGCAATCGCAGTGTTCATGCTCGCAGTCGCATTCATGCTCACACTCGCAGCAACCGCCATGACAGCCACAACCCTTATGGACAAACTTCGCATAGATCATGAGCAGCGCAAGCACAGCCGCACACACATAGTCGAACACGCCTATCGCCCCGTGCCCGTGACACTCCGCAGAAGCGTGAGGCAACATAGACGCAAGGAAACTATCCATAAAGAATGTATCCACGATAAAGCCAAAGAACATGGCCCCAAAGGCGATGGACGCAAGGTAAGCCACAAGAGTCCGCTTACCAAAAGCCTTCCCTACCACCAGCATGCTCGCAATACTCGTGGCAGGCCCCGCCATCAAGAGCACCAGGGCAGCCCCAGGCGTAATGCCCTTCTCCACTAGGGCCAAAGCCAGCGGAATGGAACCTGTAGCACAGGTGTACATGGGCATGGCAAGTACCAGCACCACCACCATACAAAGTAACGGGTATTCATGCAGGAACAAGAAGAAATCATCAGGCACAAAGGCCGCAATCAGAGCTCCCAGCAACAAGCCGATGACCAGCCACTTGCTCACGTCCCCGATCATGTTCACAAAGCCGTATTCGGCAGTGGCCCGCAGCTTCTCTACAAAGCCCCTCTTCTCTGGCACGGAATCTGCAGAAAGCTCGCATTCGCAATGTCCGCATTCACAGTCGCCGTCGTGACGGTCATGCTCATGACTATGTTCGTGTTCGTGGTGAAGTTGGTGTGCCTCTCCTATGACTTTTACGCCGGTATCGTTCTCGCCTTTGGTCAGCAAGTTGGTAAACACACCACCAAGCATAGCCGTCACGAAAGCCGCCACCGGACGCAGCACCGCAAAGGGTCCGCCCAAAAGGGAATAAGTAGCTAGAATAGAATCCACACCTGTGGCGGGCGTAGAGATTAAAAAGCTCACGCTGGCCCCCTTGCTGGCACCTTCACGTCTGAGCGCTATGGAAGTGGGTATTACGCCGCAACTGCAAATGGGCAGCGGGACCCCGAACAAGGCCGACCACAACACCGACTTGAAGTTGGGCTTTGCGATTTTCGGAACATACAGGTGGTTGGGCACCCACACATGCAGGATTCCCGCCAGCAAAAAACCAAGCAGAAGAAACGGTGCCATTTCGGAAAACAGCGTTACAAACTGCCAAAAAAACTTTTCCAGAATATCGATTAAAGCAGGCATGTTATTCGCCCTTCTTGTGGAGGATGTGTGCCAGGCCCGTATTGAAAATCAGGCCGATGTGTTCGTCGTCCAAGGCATAAAAGACGGTACGCCCTACCCTACGAGGTTTCACCAGACCCGCCGTCCGCAAAATCCGCAATTGGTGGCTTACCGCCGACTGCCCCAGGTTCAGTTTTTCTGCAATCTCGTTCACCGAGATCTCACCCGAAAGGAGGATCTCGATAATGCGGATACGGGTGGTATCCCCGAAAAACTTGAAGAATTCCGACAATTCAAAGAGGGTGTCCAGCGACAAGCCCGTTTTTTCCTGTTTTTCGCCACTGATACTCATTTTCGTCCTTTGAAAGCACCCTACCCTGAGCCTCTCGTTCTTTTGCTAGCCTCTAAGGATGACGCTTCATTTCGCTTAACAAAATATGAACACATGTTCATATATAGAAAATTCTCCAAGTATGTCAAGGGGGAAAATAAAAATTCCAAATCGTGACAGCCATCACACCCCTGGCCGCCCCCATGGACAATCTATGGACAATTTATCCATAGCAACAATGTAAACTGGGCGAAACAAGGGCCATTATATTGGTATTTTTGTAGCAAATGATTGAGTTTTCTGACACACAGGACTACCGCGACTTCCTGAAAGAATATTACGACCGCAGGAAGGCGGAGATGCCTTTGTATAGCTACCGCATGATGGGCGACAAGCTGGGACTGGATTCTAGCTACCTTTACCGCGTACTCCAGAAAAAACAGCACCTCCCCGCCCATGCACTCCCCGCCGCCAAAGACATTTTGGCACTTTCTGGCCGGCAGGCGGAGTATTTTGAACTTTTATATTCTGCCGCAGTCACCAAGGACAAGGGCAAGCGCGAAGAGCTGATGGCCAAGGCCCTTTCGCTGCGCGACGTACACCTCCACGACCTGAAACAGGCCGAGCTGAAGCTCCTGGAAAACTGGTGGATCCCTGCCGTGCGCGCCTACCTGGAACTGAACGGCGGAGTGGTGAACCTGAAGCAGATTGCCAAGGACATTTGCCCCCCCATTACCGAGGAACAGGCCAAGGAAGCCATCGACACCCTGCTAGAGGTGGGACTCATCAAAAAGATGGCCTCGGGCAAACTGGCACTGACAGATGCCCACCTGACGGTTGGCGGCCCTGAAAAAGCCAAGGCAGTGCGCCATTTCCAGAAAGAAGTCCTCCGCTTGGCTGCCGAATCCCTGGAAAACACCCCTGTGGAGGAGCGAAACGTCTCTACCCTCACCCTTTCCGTGGACCAGGCCTGCTTTGACGATTTGGGAGACATGCTCAAGGAATTCCGCAGACTTATTCAAAAAAGGGTGGACGGAGCCAAAAATCCGGACCGCGTAATGCAACTTTCTATGGCATTTTACCCTGTCGCACAAAAAAATAGGGGCAAATAGGTTCTATCGGAGAAAAATTGGTTATATTGGGGCTATAGGTGTATAGATGAACTTTTTTAAGGTTACAGGGATAGCGGCAGCATGCGCAACCTTGATCGCTTGTTCAGGCGATTCAAAAGGTGTTGCCGGTTCTTCTCTGGAAACCGAGAACTCTATCTCCTTCCAGGTAAAACTGGCCAACGGGAAGGCCGCATCCAAAGCATACGTCATTATCCACGACTCCCAATTCTTCGTAGAAAATCAAGACCTTGTCGACTCCAGCCGCCACCCGCAAACCAACGAAGAGGGTATCCTGGAATTGGATTCCCTGCCCAGGGGCAAGTACATTGTAGAAGTCCGCGGGATCCAGGAAAATCAAGAACAGAAGGGTGCTACCGCATTTGAAATAACCCAAGTGGACAACGACTCTGGCAAGGTAGTTGCCGTTCAGACCGGCATTCCCGCCTCCTTCCAAGGCAAGGCCTATACAGACAAGTATCCCGCCTGGGTCATGATTCGCGGACTGGAATACAGGGTTCCCGTGGATTCCCAAGGCAACTTCTCCTTTGCATCCTTGCCCGAAGGC
Organism: Fibrobacter succinogenes; assembly: GCA_902767785.1. GTDB lineage: Bacteria > Fibrobacterota > Fibrobacteria > Fibrobacterales > Fibrobacteraceae > Fibrobacter > Fibrobacter succinogenes_D. Next base: position 12,977 of record CACXIR010000035.1, read on the forward strand.
GTTTTCGAGTTCGTCCTGGTGCATTCCCAGACCAACTCCGCAGGCTCCACCGTTTCTCAAATCTTGGCACAATCAGAGACTTGCGTAGGATGTGAAGACAACACCGAATCCGTGTTGCTGGTCGACAAGACCGCGCCGCCTAGAGACACCGCTGCAGAACATTCTAAAGACACGCTAAAGCATTTCATGTTCGAGGACTTCGAAGAAGATGCCCTTGACGAGGGAAAAAGCAAGAACTGGTACGCCTCCAGCTCGGAAAAAGCGACCGCCAGCATTGAAATCATCAATACCTTGACTGACCGCAAAGGCTATGTAGCCCACTTTACCTGTGAAAACGAGGAAGAATACAACTGGGCATTAATGGGCCGTTACCTGGGAACAGTCGATATGAGTGGTCTGGATTCCATCGTGTTCTGGGCCAAAGGCACCATAAAAAACTACGTTTCCTTCTCATTTGACATCATCGATTCCGATACCACCGCCGATATCCAGAGCGGAAAGGCCTGGATGCACATTCCCCTTACCGAAGAGTGGGCTCGTTACACGGTAACGCCAGACCAGCTGGAAGACAAGGAAAACGATAGCGGTGGAAACATCGGTTGGGATGCGGTCAAGGAAAAAGTCACCAATATTTCCATCTTTGGCGGCAAGGGTGGCGAATTTTGGATTGACGATATTGAATTCTTCGGTTTCGAAGAGTTTACATACAAAAAATAATCCCTAAAAAAACACGTTTTTTAAGAATCCAGTCATGGACAATTTGTCCATGATAAAGGATTCCTTTATTATCTAAAAAAAGCTCTATAAGGCTATTTTTTAGGCAATAAGAGGGATTAGACATGGGTTTATACAATTCTCTATCAATTGAAAAAAAGATCCTTGCTGCGGCAGGACTTGTGTTGGTTTCTGCAACAGCTTCGCTGGCAGACAACCCCATTTCAACGTACCACTACCTGGCAGACCCGGCTGCAGCAGCCGATGATGATTATTTCTACATCATCACCGACTCCGATGATCCGGCGGCTGCCGATGCGGGCGATTACAACATTAAAGCACTCTACGCATTCCGTAGCAAGGACATGAAAAACTGGACCGACTTTGGCATTATCTACGATGCTAGAGAGGTTAAAGGAATTGATGCAATTTGGGCCTCAGGAATAGCTGTGAAAGATGGTAAATTCCACATTGTCTTTCCCGACGGCGGTGGTGGCGGAATCGGACTGATTGAATCCAACAGCATTGATGGACCCTATAGTAACCCCGTGGCGGGCGGAAAAAAACTGCTCAACAACTGGGGTGGAGGAATTGCTGATTGCGACGGAATTGAATGGTGCTTTGACCCCGCTATTTTTATTGACGACGACGGATCTGCGTACTTTACTTTTGGAGGCGGAGGAATTCCCAGTGATAGGAATCCCAATCCGCAAAGAGCAGCTAGAGAAAACAACAGCGACAATTTCAATATTTACAAATTCAACTCAGCAATCAACAGTTTTGACGTAAGTTCAAAGACTCATCTGCCTATTGGCGGCCCCACTACAATGGAAGCATCCTATATCCATAAGTACAAGGGCAACTATTATCTATCTTACAGCACACAGGATTTGCGTATTGCCTACGGCATGTCGACCAATCCCATGGGTCCCTATACCTATAAGGGAATATTCATGGGGAACCCAAGCATCAATGGTCAAAATATCAACTCAAACAACAACAACCATCACGGCATTGCCGAGTTTAAAGGGCATTGGTATGTCGCTTATCATGACCGTCGGATTGCAAATGGCTACGACGGTCTGGAAAAAATCCCCGCAGATGATGGAAAGTCGAATCCAAAACCGGCTTTCCACCGTAGCGTTAGCATAGATGAATTCTATTATAATTCCGATGGAACCATGAAGTCGCTTACCTTCACAAAAAGTGGACCGGAACAGATTGAAAACTTTGACCCCTACGACTGGTACCCAGCCCTAACCAGTTCCATGCAAAAGGGGATCCGTAGCCGTTCCAAATTTGTCTTGGGCCAAAAAACGGAATACGTCTTGCTTCCGCTATCCTCTCGCAAAGAATCTTGGATTCGTGTGTCAGGCGTAGACTTTGGCACTGCTGCAACAGGCTTTACCGTAGAAGCGGCAAGCACAACCAACGACAACACCATTGAAATCCGTACAGGGTCCGCCACAGGGACTCTGGCCGGAACATGTACCATCGCAAAAACAGCAAACAAGAATACCTTTGTCGAAAACAAGTGCACGGTCGAAGGCCTCAAAGGCATTGTAGAGCAAGTATTCTTGGTATTCAAGGGCAAACAAGACTCCACCATGGCTATCAAGGCCTGGGGTTTTGAAGGCAGCGGTTCAACGCCCGCTACTCCCCATAGTCCTTACAATGGTAAGGCCATAGAACTTCCTGGAATCATCCAAGCTGAAAACTATGATATTCCTGGTACTGGACGCGGGAACAACGTCAAGTCATACAGCGACAGCGACACTGAACATAAGGGAGATGCCGAATTCCGTACATCCGAGGGCGTTGACATCGTACTGGTCGATGAAAAAGACAAGACTAAGGGAATGGCCATCGGTTACACAGCCACCAACGAATGGCTGGAGTATACAGTAAATGTTTCTGAAGAAGCAGAATTTGCAATCACAGCATCCGCTTCTACAGGAATGGAATCAGCCAAGTTCTGTTTCTTACTCGATGAAAAAACACCTATAGGCGACACAATCGTCGTTCCACAAACGGGTACCGATGCTGACGGAAATGGAATCTGGAGTGTCTACAAGGAATTTGACGGAGGAAAGGTAAAGATTTCCAAGGGCACCCATGAAATCCGTTTACTCATCCTGGGCGACAACGTCAATGTAGACTGGTTCAAGTTCGAAGCCATCGACGAAAATGGCAATGTTGTGGAAATAAAAGACGAACCTGGCAAATCCGATGCCCCCGCCCCCATAAGGAGCGTAGATTACAAGGCAAACAACCCTGGATACGTCTACAATGTTTTTGACATCCGAGGCAATAAAGTCGCACAGTTCAAAATTGGCTATGGCGAGAAAACTGACGTAAAAGACATTGTCGCAAGCCTGGTCAAGCGTTCTGGCTTCTACTTACTAAAGCCCGCCCATGGCGGCATGGTAAAAAAGATTGCCATAACTAAATAACAGCACCAGGAATACTGCAAGGGACGGGAACAATGGGGAAAATGGGATTTATTCTGTTTCTGGCCGGTACCACGTTTGCCTCTACGGTGAACGTGGACTTGGACGAGGAACACCAGGTTATCCGCGGGTTTGGCGGAATGGTTCATAACACGTGGCAAGGCGGAAAAGGCCTTAGCGAAGCCGATGCAAAGCTAGCCTTTGGCACCGGCGACGGACAAATTGGCCTGAATACCCTTCGCATACCTGTGAATGAGAATTCCAACGATTTTGGGAAAGAAGTACAAGCGGCAAAATACGCAAAAGAGGTCGCTGGCAAAGACTTCATCCTTTATGCAACCCCGTGGAAACCCCCAACATCCCTTCAGACGCCTTATACGCTCAACCGTTGGGGACAAACCTACAACACGACCCAAATTATTGAAAGCAACTGGCAAGCCTATGTAAACCACCTAAATAGCTTTGCCGAATACATGAAAGGCAAAAACGTTCCCCTGTATGGCATAAGCATCCAGAATGAACCGGACTGGTGCGATTCATGGACCTGCTGGTCTGCAGACAATCTGTACAAATTCACCAAAAATTACGCAGGCCAACTCCGTAAAAATGGAACCAAAGTCATTTCTGCAGAATCATTCTCTTACGATAAAAACCTGTACAATAAAATTTTGAACGATGCGGACGCCCTGAAGAACATCGACATGCTCGGTGCTCATTTTTATGGCATGACCGCAGCAAATGGAGACAATTTTTTCCAGTACTCTCTCGCTGACCAGAAAAACGTAGAACGCTGGATGACAGAACACTACAGCGAAAGCCAAGGCAGCGGAAACTATTGGCGCAAATACATGATGACTGGCGACCAGGCGAACCCAACCGTAGCAGATACCGTAAGGGCCATGGATGTGGCATACGAAATCCATCGCGGACTTGCCATAGGCAACTTTAGCCAGTACACTTGGTGGTATAGCCGTCGCTGCTACGGTCTGATAATGGAAACGGATGCCAGCGGTAAATTGCAGATTCCGCAAAACGAAGTCGGCAAAGTCTCTAAGCGTGGCTATGTCCTTTCCCAATTTGCACGTTTTATCCGCCCTGGAGCCGTTCGCGTGGGTGCAACGATCAATCCCGAGAAAGACGTTTATGCATCTGCCTATAGAAGCGCTGGCGGGGATAGCGTCATTGTAGTATTGCTGAATCGCGACTATACAAAGAAAAAGACCGTAACCGTAAAGGTCTCTGGTGCAGACATCAAAGTATTCCACATGTACACCACCAGCGAAGCCAAAAATGCCCAATATGAAGGCGAAGTCGAAGTCGAAAACGGCAGTGCAACCATCACCATGGATGCAGGAAACTCCGGCAACAAGGATTGCATTGTAACATTGGTGGGTGTGGGTCAGCAAGTTGTGATCCCACGTACGCCCTACGAAGGAAGTGCCATTACACTCCCTGGCATAATCGAAGCAGAAAACTTTGACATTCCTGGCACAGGCAAGGGAAACAACACCTATAAAGACGAAGATTCAGAAAACAAAGGCGATGCCGATTTCCGCATGGATAACGGTGTAGACATATACCTGGGCGGCACGGGAAAGGCCGTTGGTTTAACGCAAACCGGCGAATGGATGGAATATTCCGTAGACGTGGCCAGGGCGGGAGAATACGACTTGACCGTATATGCAGCCTCTGGCAGCAAGACATCCAGTTTCCAGTTCTTCATTGATGGCGAAGCAGCGACAGATATCATTGAGATGCCCAAGACCGGCGAAGACTGGAGCGTCTACGAAGAAATAGACGGCGGCAAGGTAGCACTAACAGAAGGCTCCCATACGATCCGCCTAAGCATTACCGGAAGCTATGTGAATATAGACTGGTTCCGCTTTGGAACCCTAGAAGAAATCAAGCAATACGGCAAGAAGAAAAAATCTGCCAACAAGAACACAGGCAATAATGACAATGACGACGAAGATACAAGCGATGATGCAACAGATGATACTGAAGCAATCGCACATTTCCAGATTGCCGTCAAATCCGAAAATTACCGGCTTTTCGACCTAAAGGGACACTGGATTGGCACGGTACAAGCTGTAAACCTGCCAGAACTTCAAGCCAACGCATCAAGAGTCGTCAAGCAAAATGGGACTATTTTTGCAAAATCCTCATCTGGGAAAATACTCCGTCTTAGAATTATCAAGTAGGCACAACATGATTTCTATAGCAGAGAAGAGGCAATTCATCTCCTTCCCTACACTGATGTGTGCAGCCCTGTTGTTCTTTGCGGCATCCACACTTCATGCAAATCCCGACCCCAACTTCCATATTTACCTTGCATACGGGCAAAGCAACATGGAAGGCAACGCCACAAACTTCGACAGGGAGGTCGATGGCAAAGAACACCCTCGCGTAAAGATGTTTGCGACGACATCTTGCCCGTCCCTTGGCAGGCCAACCGTAAGCGAAATGTATCCTGCTGTTCCACCGATGTTCAAATGCGACCAGGGCCTTTCCGTGGCGGACTGGTTCGGTCGTGACATGGCGGACTCCATGCCCAATGTGACCATTGGAATTGTCCCCGTTGCCCAGGCCGGTACAAGCATCCGCCTGTACGACCCTGACGATTACCAAAACTATTTGGCCAGTGCTGCCGACTGGCTTAAAAATGGAGTCAATTACGCTTACGATGGAAACGCACTTGGCCGTCTCATCGAAGTAGCAAAAAAAGCCCAAAAAGTGGGCGTCATCAAGGGAATCATTTTTCACCAAGGCGAAACCGACCCTGGCATGAGCAACTGGGAACAGATTGTCGCAAAGTCATACGAATACATCCTCTCGCAGCTCGGTTTAAAGGCAGAAGAAACCCCCTTTGTCGCCGGTGAAATGATCGATAAATGTGCAGACAAACAGGAATATGGATGCGAACAGGGCATGCGGGAACGCGTAAGAGGCCTAAAAAACTATATCGCAAATTTTGGAGTGGCCAAGTCCGATGGTTACGGAAGCAAGGGTGACGGCCTGCATTTCACCGTGTTTGGCTACCGAGGCATGGGCGAACGCTACGCACAAGAGATGCTTAAGCTTATTGACCGCGGTCCCGTAGTAATTGTTCCACGAGCTCCCTTCGGCGGCAAAGCTGCAGAAATACCCGGTAAAATCGAGGCCGAAAACTTCGATGTTCCCGGAACAGGTTCAGACAACAAGACCTTTAACGACCTGGACTCCAAAAACAACGGAACCAGTTCGCACCGCACAGGAGACGCTTCGGCTGCAGACCTTTATGACAAGGCAACAGGCACCATTTTGGGGTACAATCAAGAGGGCGAATGGTTCGAATATACGGTAAACGTTAAACAAGCCGGTGAATACAAGATGACCGCCTCCGTTGCCACGGACAATTCCACTGCCAGCTTTAATCTCTCTTTGGATGAATCTCCCCTGACAGATGACATTGCTGTTTCGGGAACCGATTTTGATGTTTACAGCACCGTAGAGGCAAACGTCACCCTGCCTGCAGGCGAGCACATCCTCCGCATGACGGTATCCAGCCCATGGTTCGACGTGGATTTCTTCAACTTTGAATTGATCAAAGCAACTGGACCTACGCCAGGTTCCGATAGTACTGGTGCAAATAAAAATTCGTCAGTTTCTGCAGCGCTTTCCGCAATAAAACTGATGGCAAAACAAGAACATAGTTTTCGCCTATACGATTTGCACGGCAAATTCGTTACTCAGTTCAACGCGCAAAACATGGATGCCGCAATCCATATGGTACAAGAAGAAGTCCAAGGGCTTCGTCAAGGGGTGTATTTGATACGGGCAACAAATGCCGCCGGCAACAACAAAAAAATCATTTTAAAAAAATAGTTCAGGACCCATTCATGGTGCTTAACAATTTGCCATGATAGGAGAAAAAGATGGGATGGATTAAGGGTTTGGGCATAGCCCTCGCTAGTTCTATTGCTGTGCACGCAGCAACCGTTTACAACCCCATAACTTGGGTAGACAACCCAGACCCCTCTATTGTACGAGTAGAGGACACCTACTATATGGTAACAACCACCATGTTTTACGCTCCAGGCGTTCCAATCATGGCTTCTAAGGACTTGGCGCAATGGCGTACCGTGGGCTATGCCTATCAAACTCTTGTAGACAACGATGATCAAAACTTGAACAATGGTAAAAGTGCCTATGCCCAGGGTTCATGGGCATCCAGCATCCGTTACCATAAGGGTAACTTCTACATTCTCACCCCATCTTATACCACCCACAAGACGCATTTGTACAAAACGGCCGATGTAAAAAGCGGTATTTGGTCTGAGGTGCAACTCCCCTTCTACCACGACCCTTCCCTGTTCTTCGACGATGACGGAACTGCATGGGTGTTTTACGGCAGCGGCGACAAAATCAACTATGTGGAGCTCAACGGAGACGCCTCTGGAGTAAAGCCGAACGGCCGTAGCGGCGACCTTGGAGGAGTAAACATCGATCAAGTGACTGGTGGCGGCACCTACTACGTAAAACAAGAAGGCTCCCATATGGAAAAGGTGAACGGCGAGTATTACCTGTTCACCATATCCTGGCCTGCAAGCAAAGGTCGCAGTTCAATTGTCTACCGCTCAAAGAATTTGCTCTCGGGCTATACGGGGAAAATATTCCTATCTGACAACGGTGTCGCCCAAGGCAGCATCTTTGACACTCCCGAAGGCAAGTGGTATGCACTTTTATTCCGTGATTCTGGCCCAGTAGGACGAATTCCATACCTGGTACCCACCTCCTGGCAAAATGGCTGGCCCGTAGCCGACGGCGGAAAGGCCCCCGAGACGCTTGTGCTTCCCGAAAACGCACTGCCTGGTTACGGCATGGTGACCAGCGACGACTTTGACGCCGAGGAACTTCCTTTGGAATGGCAATGGAACCACAATCCCGACAATAAGAATTGGAGCTTAACGACAAACCCGGGAAAACTCCGCATTACCACAAGCCGTATTGACTCCCGCATTCTGAACGCCAAGAACACCCTTACGCAACGTACTTTTGGGCCCAAGTGTTCTGGCCGCATAGCTTTAGATGGAACAGGCATGAAAGATGGCGATATAGCAGGACTAGCGACCATTCAAGAGAATAAGGGTTTTGTGGCATTGGTCAAGGATGGCATCAACTATAGGGTGGCAATGTACCAGGGTGACAAAAGCAGCGAGACCCTAAAAGAAAGCGTCCCGGTAAGCAACCCGAAGGTATTCCTCCGCATAGACTTCAATTTGCCCCTTGACCGTGGCACTGCATCTTTTTACTACAGCACCGACGGGAATACATGGGCAAAGATTGGCAACGACGTCAACCTCAATTTCAGCCTTGACATATTTACCGGCAATCGCTTAGGACTCTTTAATTTCGCAACCAAATCAGCGGGCGGTTACGCCGATTTTGACTGGTTCAAGATTGGCGTAGACTACAAAGACGAAATATACCTGGACAATACGCAAAAAGTTGTCCCCCCTACCCCGTATAACGGCAAGCGAACGGAACTTCCTGGACGCCTAGAGGCAGAAAACTTTGACGAGGGCAAGCCCAACAAGGCCTATTATGACAAGGACGGCGAAAACAAAGGCGATGCAGAGTTCCGTACAAATACCGGAGTGGACATTTATCTGGGCGGTACTGGCAAGGCTGTTGGCTATACCGAAGAGGGCGAATGGCTCACCTATTCCATCAACGTCAAAGAATCCGGCACCTACAAGGTACAAGTGAGCATGGCAACAAAATCAGAAAATGCTGGAGTAAAGTTCTATATCGACGGCAAAGCGATTACGGACAGTATTATTGCCACTCAGGGCGAAGACTGGGATACCTATTCTGCGATTTCCGCTACCACATCCGAAATTTCTGCCGGCGAACATGTTCTCAAAATGGAAATCCACGGCAACTTCGTAAATGTAGACTGGCTAGAATTCACCAGCAATGCCGTCAAAGATTCTACCAAGACCACAAGCAAAAATGGGTTGGAACACGCCCTACATCTCAATCTTGGCAGTTCTCAATTGCAAACCTACCAGGTGTTTTGCATGAACGGATCCTTTATGGGAAGCGTTAGCGCTTCTTCCCTTGCTGAACTACAAGAAAAAATACGATTCGTGGTCAAACATAATGGGACCTACTTGGTAAGGTCCCATCATGGAAAAACAAGGCAGATTATAGTGAAATAGCATCAAGCTTGCATAATTTTATTCAAGCTTAAATTGCTTTAAGAAGTTCCAGGCGGTATTGGGTTCCATTTCCACGTGCCCGCCATTGAGTAGGCATAATCCCACTTTTGCGCCACCGGCACAATTCTCGTACATTTTGCACCCATTCAGAGGCTTATTTTGCGTGATACTGCCTGTACATTTGTCCATTTTAGCCCATTCGTTGAAATTCGCTTCGGCACCCAGGAAGGTTATCGGCATTCCGGTAACAACTTCAGATTTCGCACCCCTGTAGTCTACAAAATTATCCCCCGTTCCACGGAAATTGAGGATGGGGAACGGACGAACTGGGTTACAGCCAGCAGCCACGGCCTCTTGGGACAGGTCCATAGCCGAGGGTGCCGCAGCCGCAAACTTGTCGGCAAGGAAACAGCCAGCATAGTTAGAGAAGCCACTACCCATGGAATACCCTGACGCATAGATTCGAGTGGGATCAACACATGTTTTCTCAATCAATTCGTCTACAACATGGCGGATAAAAGTAACATCGTCTGCCGTAGTGCAGCATGGCCCCACATTCCACGCATTTGAACCCTGCTGGGGACCCGAACCAAACATACCGGGGTGCATTGTCCCATCAGGGAAAACCGCTATGGCTCCATCTGCAAGGGCTACGGGAGCAATTTGTGATTGTTGTGCCCAAGTATCGGCATTGCTTCCAATGGGGTGGAAGTTAAACAGCATCGGCACGGGCTTGTTTCCGGGATACCCATCGGGATATTTGATGTTCACCTTTCGTCCGTCAACTGTAATGGAGCTACCGTTGAATGTTTTTCCTGAACAGTTGGCAGGCACTTCCGGCACCACATAGGTAGACGATTGGCCCCCTGCAGAGCTATTGGTAACCTGGGACCCGCTAGAACTAGACGACCCTTGTGTATTGGTTGCAGGAACCATGGTGATAATCATGGAATCGAAGAAATTCAGTTTGAGTCCATCCGCATCC
>CACXIR010000036.1:0-17518 GCA_902767785.1 Fibrobacter succinogenes
GTACTTGATTTGCCGGGCTTGCAAAACCTCATATACGGCCTTGACCACGCGGGAAGAGCTTTCCGCTATGGTTGCGTCGTCGCTGTACTTATAGTAAGCTTTCACCTCGCCATCGGGCAGTTTCTCTTTCAGGTCGTTCAAGATGTTCTGGAGGGAATCCATGCCGGGGGTGACCCAAACGCCATACCACCAGTTCCTGTTTTTCGCTCCCTGCCGTTCCGAACCATTCACCTGTACCGGGTAGAGCGTGACGGGTTTGGAGTCGGAATAGAACAAAATTTCGTGGTCGTTTTCTAGGGCGTAAGCCCGGATCTGCATGTTGACTTGCTGCGGAGCGGTTATTTTCTGTGCCTTTTCCATGTCAAACCTCAGGACCGGGGCGAACAATTCGGTGGTGTTGGGATTGACAATTTTTGTTACGCTTCCGGTGTCGCTCCATTCGGGAACCCAGGCTTTCACGAGAACCTTCTTGTAGGAACATGGTGTACTGTTTGAAAACGAACTGCCGGTGCTGCATTCGTTTCTGGCTTTTACCGAAATAGGCACGGGGGAAGGTTCGCCCTCGTATTCATAGTCTTTGTACAACAACGGATACTGGTTTGCAAAGGCCAGGTTTATATCGCTTTTTATTGTCCATGTCCATCCGTCAAGGTCCCCTATGACCGATTGGGAATAAATGTCATAATACACAGAGTCATAAAGGACTTTGTACAGCGAGTCGTAGTCGGCTTGCTTTAGGCTGTCCACCAGTGCCGCCCTTGTGGAATCCATCCAAGCCGTGCCAAAGGCGAGACAGTGTCTACGTAGGGCTTGGCGTAAAGGCTATCCCAGAGGGTCCCCGTGATTTCGGCCCTAATGGCGGTGGCAAGGGAGTCCACGTTCACTTCTTCGGCGTTGCGGCCGTCCGCCCCATTTTCGCCAGAGCAAGCCACAATTAGCCCTGCCATGACCGCCATGGCGAGTTTACCCATTTTTTCAGCTATTTTCATAGGATCCCCTTTCCCAAGATTATCGGGAAGATTCCTCTTGAAAATAGATTCAGCGGTACCGAAAGTCAATATTTTTTGATTGCCAAAATGGAGAAATTAGGCGAAAAAAGCAAAAAAAGGCTTTTTGGGGGTAATTTGTATGAAAAATGTTTAAATAAAGTTGCAAAAAAGGATTCAATAATCTATTTTTCCTCTTAAATAAACTTAAGGAGACTTATATGAAAAAAGCCCTATACCTGTTGTTTGCGGTTTCGACTGCGACTTTCTTCGCTTGTAGCGATAGCGAAAGCGATTCTTCGAAATCCAACGCCCTCGGTGGTGGCGAGGCCATAACCGAAACTGAAACCGGAACCCTGGTCGTGGATGCCACCAACCAAAGGCTCAAGGTCCTCTCCATGGACGAAGAGGAATTGTGCGTTTCCGAGAACTTCGACTATTCTTGGAGGACGGTGAACTTTGGCGAGGACACCACCTACTTCAGGTACGAGTTTGTGGATGACACCCTTGTCCTTTATGAGGGTGAGGGCAAAGGCAGAAATGTCAAGTATGACAACGTAGGTGCAATGTTTACTGGCGGCAGCGCTGGGAACCTGGACGGCACCTGGAAGTATGCCCTTTGCGCCTACGACTCTGCCGCATTCGAAAGCACCTGCTACAAGCGTTGCGAAGAAGTGGGCAAGCTGACCTTTGACGAAGAAGAAAGGTATACCAAGCTCGCCGCCAAGGGCGTCAAGAAGGGCAGCCAGTACTGGGAAGAATACGTGCAGCTTCGTGAAAAGGCTACCTGCCTTGAAAAGCACCAGGTCTATGATATGACCTTGACGATTTCTGGTGAATCCATTTCCGAAACGGTCACGAGCTACACCAAGGAACGCGACTTTGACGACTACACCAATTCCGAGACCATGGCCAACTTCTACCAGAGCATGTTCTCCCTGTCCCCCACCACTCCCAGCTTCTCTGGCTTGTTTGACGAAGACACCATCGGCGTGAAGAAGGTTGTCCGGACGTTCAACAAGTATAAGCTGGCCATTGCCGATCAGTCCAAGAATAGCATCACCTTCCAGATCAAGGACGATCCGAATACCAAGATTGCCGTGAACATCAAGAACGTTTCTTCCAACGACGGCATCAACAAGCTGGAAATGGAAGTGACCCAAGCCGGAACCACATGCCCGCTCCTGAAGGAAACGGGCGACGTGACCAAGAGCAACTGCACCAAGGCGAACGGCGAATTCTTCAGCAAGGATGAAGTCACTGACATTGATGACAATGTCCTCACTATCGCCGATTACTACTCCAAGGACAATTCCAAGGAATTCAGGAACTGCCTTGGCAAGATGATGAACGAGCTGCTGGGCACCGGCAAGGACTTCGATGACATTGTCGACGACGATGATTGCGATGCCATCGCCGAACAGTACTACAACTGCTCCGGCACGACAAGCTGCTCGGAACTTTTGTCGGAATACTACAGCTGCATGGGCCTTAATACGAACCCTGGCTATGATTACGATTATGATTATGACTACGATTATGATTATGGCTACGAGACTGGACCTTCTGATGACGACTACTATTTCTACAAGAAGGCTTCTGCTGCCACAGAAATCAGCAAGGAAAAGTTCGTCAAGCAGTCTCGCCGTCTGGCTCGCACGCTGGAGCGCTTCGCCAAGTAAGCGACCGTTCTGGCCTCGTGCCTACGGCTCGCAAGCTTAACTTGCAATGCTTAAAAAATCCTGGTCTTTGACCAGGATTTTTTTTAACCTTAATGTTTAGAAATCTTCTTATAGACTTCGATTTGCCGCTGGATGATTCCGTCCCAGGTAAAGCATGCCGTAATGTGCTTTTGGGAGCCTTCCAGAAGTTTCTGCACTAGTGCCGGGTCGGCGGCCAGACGCTTGAAGGCATCGGCCAAAGCCTTGGGGTCTTTTTCGGGAACGAGTATTCCCGAAAGGCCGTCCACCACCACATCGGGAATCCCGCCAACGTTGCTTGCCACCACGGGCAGTCCCAGTTCCATGGCCTCTATAAGCACCACGCCCAGGCCCTCGGTGTCGCCCTTGCTGTCTACAATGGCGGGGAGCGTAAAGACGTTGGCGGACTTGTATTCGTATGCCAGGGCCTCGGGCGTGAGTTTGCCCGTAAAGATTATTTCTGCGGCATTCGGTGAGCTGGCAGCGGTTTGCCGGGCGAGGGATTTCAGCTGTTCTGTCAGGTCGCCTACGCCTACGATGCGGATCTCGAATTGTTCCCGCGGAAGGTACTTGGCGGCTTCTATCAGGTAGCAAATGCCCTTGCGCTCGATGTGGCGGCCCACGAATAGGATCTTGAACTTGCCGTTCACGGCATGCGGCACGGGGGCGTTGTGGGGGAGGCCCGCGGCCTTACCTTCAAGAGTCGTTCCGTACGGGCTCCATTCTACGTCTACGTCGCGGAGTGCCTTGATTCTGCCTGCGGTAAAGCTGGAGTTGGCGAACACCGCCTGTGCCTGCCCGATGGAGAACTTGAGCAGCGGGCGGACCCACTTCTTTTTGCGGATGAGCAGGAGTTCTGCACCATGGAAGTTCAGTGCCAGGGGGATTCCAAAGAGTTTTGCTGCCCCAAGCGCGATGTAAGCGTGGGGGAAGGGCCAGTGGGCGTGGATAACGTCGGGGCGCCACTTGCGGCAAATGCCAATGCACTTGAAGAACCCGCTAATGATGTAGGGTATGGCCAGCAGTTGCAGCCAGGGCTTGTTGGCCATCTTGCTTGGGGCCCCTTCTTCGTGGGTCAAGAATTCCAGACTTGCGGGGGCGTAGCGGAAGCGGTTCACTTTTGTGCCGTCGATTTCGTGGCTCTTTAAGCCCTTGTAGGCGGGAGCTAGGACCTGGATGTCAACGCCTGCTTGCTTAAGGTGTGCAATAGAGGCACGCAGCCATGGGACTTCGGCGTCTTCGGGAAAACGCGGGTAGACGGAACCGATGACTAGGACTTTCATGGTTTAGATGGCTGCACTGGCGGCTTCGGCAGTGGCCGGTTCCTGGATGCAAGCGGGGTAGACTATGGGGCGTACGGCGTTGATAAGGATCAAGGAAGCGGCTCCAAAGTCCTTGGTCATGGCGATTTGCTCGATACGCCCGCGGACCCGGTTCCAGCCCTCGATTTTGGAGTCCAGCAGCAGCATTCCCAGCCCGGTGTTGTTTTCCAGGAACCCGATGATGTCGCTTCCGCGGCGGTTCTTGGACAGGGCTTCCATAAAGACTTCCCAGAACAGTTCGTTCTGTTCTTCGGTCTTGAACATGTCCTGTATGGTCTTGAAGTCAAATTCCAGGTAGACAAAGGAGGACTTGTCCTCATCGCTGCGGATGATTTCTTCTTGACAACGCCGCTCGAAGATTTCCGCCGTGTAGATGGAAATGTTAAAATGGCATTTTCTAATAATATTGAAGAGCAGTTCCTTCATCATTTCCCATAATTTAGTCTATTTTTAGGGTATGCAAAGATTGTTGAAGTTGAAAAAAGTGCTGAAGGCGAGCGATTTGACATCGCTGGCCGAAAATTTCAGGGCTATCAAGGCGGCGAGCGGGAAATTCCGCAACCTGACCGCCGAAGAGGTGGCTACGCTAGAGAAAAACGGCAACCGCTGCGAAGACTGGAGCCGGGTGCTGGTGGAACCCAACTTTGACCCCGCTCGCGTGCAGCGTTCCGTGTTCATGGGCGATGTGCGCTTGCCCGCTTTTTATGGCACGCTGCTTCTGCTGGGGGATGTGTCGTTCCCCACGGGAATTTACGACAGCCTGGTCCACAACTGCATTGTGGAAAACGCCTTGGTTTGCAAGGTCGCCATGCTCTCCAACGTGCTGGTGCGTAGCAGCGCCGTGGTGCACAACGTGGGTACCCTGGTGAGCAGCGGCAAGATCAACTTTATGATTGGCTCCCCCATGTCAGTGGGCAACGAGATGGGCGGCCGCGAACTATTGGTTTTTCCGGACATTACTACGGACTTGATTGACGCCCAGCTGTTCAACAAGGCTGACGCCGAGGTGCAGAAGTCCTTTGACGAGCAGTTGAAGGCGTTCCGCGACGAGATTTCCCTGCCTTTTGGCGTGGTGGGCAAGGGCGCGGTGGTAAGCAACACCAACATTGTACGCAACAGCTGGATTGGGGCGCACGCCCGCGTAGAGGGTGCCGCCAAAATCCGCAATACCATTATCCTTAGTTCCCTGGAGGATTCCACTCACGTTTACGATTCCGTGATCATCGAGAATTCCGATTTGCAGATGGGCGTGACGGTGCATACCGGTGCAGAGGTTCAGCGTTCCGTGCTGATGAACCGTTGCAAGGTGGGCTGCAAGGCCATTGTGAAGTCTTCTATCATTGCGCCATGTTGCCATGTGGAAGAGGGCGAGGTGAACAGCTCCTATATGGGCCCCCTGACCCAGATGCACCACCATTCCCTGCTGATTGCGGCCCTGTGGCCCGATGGCTGTGGCAATATCGGTTACGGTGCCAATGTGGGGAGTAACCATACCGGACGCATGCCCGACCAAGAGATTATGCCGGGGCAGGGGATGTTCTTTGGCCTGGGGGTGAACGTGAAGTTCCCCGCCAACTACCGGGAATCGCCCTTTACCTTGATTGCAAGC
Organism: Fibrobacter succinogenes; assembly: GCA_902767785.1. Lineage (GTDB taxonomy): Bacteria > Fibrobacterota > Fibrobacteria > Fibrobacterales > Fibrobacteraceae > Fibrobacter > Fibrobacter succinogenes_D. The sequence continues at coordinate 5,618 of CACXIR010000036.1, forward strand.
GGCGTGACTACGCTTCCCCAGCGGGTAAAATTCCCCTTCTCTTTGATTCGCCCTGGCGACCCGCAGTTGATGGGGGTTCCCGCAAAGTTGAATGAAATTGCGCCGGGCTGGAATTATGCACGCAACGCTTATGCGCTGGACCGCAACATGTTTAAGTACGCCCAGCGTGGAAAGGGCGTGGTGTCTGGTTCTTTCTTTAGTTTGTACAATGCCGAAACGGTGCGTTATGTATTTGACGCCTACAATCGTCTGCAGGTGAAAGAAATCCGCGATATCTATACCAAGGAACACATCGACGGCCTTGGGCAAAACTTTATGCGGGAACGAGTCCGCCAGAAGGCACTGAAGACCTATGGGGAATATCTGGAACGCTATGTGCTGGACCAGATGATTGCCCTGGTGGAGAACGATTCCTCTTTGGCGGTGCAGTCCCCTCGGGAACTCCGCCGTCTGCTTTCGGGCGACTTGAATAAAGAAGTGGCCCGTGTGATACCCATGCCTGCCTCCTTCGAGGACCTGGTAAAGCGGTTCCGCGTGCTAGAGAAGGAATGGTACGATGGCGTGGCCCATGGCCTGGACAAGGATACTGCTCGCGGCAAGGAAATCTTTGACGATTACGAAAGCGCCCACCCCGTGGACAAGAATTTTGCGGAGTGGGAAAAGTCCCGCTTCGAGGAATCCGTAAAGCGGTTGAGCGCAGTCCTCAAGATTCTGGGATAGCCCCCATGGATTATTCCGTGCTGTTGCTGGTATTGCTCGCGTTAGAAATTTTGGCGCGGGTTTGCCTGGAAGTTCGCGAAAGGCGTGCCACCCAGTTGCGGGGCGGCCTTTTTGCTGTGCTGCGGCTGATTCCTTTGATTAACGACATTGTGCCGCTGCCGGAGGGTTCTTCAAATTGCACGGGCAGTGCGGCTCCGGGTGCCGAATTCGTAGAGGATCATGAAAAAGCCCACAAGGCCTTGCACCACGGAATCTTGCGTAACCTGCTGAAGGTGATTCTACTTTCGCTTGCGGTGGGGTTGTTGCTATTTTTGCTGGTGCGCTGCCAAATGCTCTGGTGGCAGGCAGTGGCGTGGCTCCATTTGGCGGCAGTACCCGTAAGGTTTTTTTTCCATTGGTACTGCTGGAATCAGGAATACGAGGCGGACCATACCGCTTATGACAAGGTGGGCAAGAAGGTCGCTCGCGATGCCATGCGGAGCCTTGCCGCTTGCGAAATTCCCTATACGCCGCTATTTGCCTTGGCCTACCGCGAACACCCTACGGTCACGCTTCGCAGCCAAAGACTGCTGAATAAGGAAATTAAAGGCTAGGCCGCGTCAGCCTTGACTCGTCCAATTGCAAGTATTGCTGCGTTCACCACGAAGGCGGCAATCATCAGGATGTCGCCGGTATGCACCCCCAAGGTTCCCGGCAGCGCGGGGCAGAGTTTCCCGGCTAAGGCGAGCACTCCACCTGCCACGATGGCTGCGGCCACGAACTTCGGCTTTGCATTGAGTCCCAAGAGACCCCATAATATGGGAACGGTAAAGGCCCCTGCGTAAACGGCCAAGGCCAGCAAAAGCGTGGCGATGATGTCGGTAAATACCAGAGCCAGCAACAGGGCTACAATCCCGTTCAAGAAGATGATGGTGCGAGCCTTGGCCAAGGGGTGTCGTGCTGATGTACCTCCTACGCCAAACAGCCCGCATATTATTACCGAACTGCTCAAAAGCGTGGTGTCCGCGCTAGAGAGAACCACGCTCAATAGAGCGAGGGCAAACAGCGGAATCAGCGCTGGCGGCAAAACCGCATTCGCAATAGCCGTGATGCGGGCTCCCTGCACTTCGCCAAGGCTTACGCCGTAAACGGCCAAGAACCCGATGACGAATGCTACTGGGATAAGGATGCAGGCGGCTCCTGCTATTGCCTTTTTCGCAGTCCGCACGTCCTTTGCGCAGAACATGCGGCTAAAGATGTCTGGCCCTGCCGTGTAGGTAGTGCCATAGGTCAAAATCAGCAGGAACAAGTCAAAAGGCGTAAAGTTCCCATGGAACGGGAAGGGGGGTGCGACTGCCGCACTTGTTGCATTCGTCGCGGCGGCTCCGCTGGCCGCCTCGCCAAAAAATGCGAAACCCGCAAGCACCAACAGTCCCGTGATAATCAGGCACGCCTGGAAAAAGTCTGTCCGCAAAATGGAATACTGCCCACCTGCCAGCGTGTATCCCGTAAACACCGCAGCCGCTACAATTGCCGCAGTGGTGTACTCCATGGGGGTGAATGTCATTAAGAGCTTCGCCGCCGCGATAATCTGTGCTGCCACAATGCCGGTCCAGGCCACGGGAATCACGATAGACGCCACGAACCTAGGGCCTTTCCCGTACAGCGATTCCACAAGGTCGGGCAGGGCGTATTTTCCGTGACTATAGGCGCGGCCCGCAAAGGGGATCAACGCCAAAAGCCCCAACGCACCTGTTAGCATAAACCAGCTGGCCGCACCGCCAAGCCGCATGCCGGAATCCACCGCACCAATCACCGCCGATCCGCCGAGGATGGTGGCTACTAGGCTTCCTGTCACCGCTTTCGTGGAGGCCCCCTTGCGGGCCACGAAAAAATCGGGAATGTCCTTCACGCAGCGTGTGCTACGGATGGCAATCAGTATAAGAGCAACAAGATAAACAACAAGTGCGATATTCATACCGTGTTGTCATGCCCACGAAGGCGGGCATCTCCTATAATGCTAAAGTTAAAGTTCGCCGCATAATCTAGAAAATACTATTGGATATTCAGAACATTCCACCCGCCGGTTTTTGTTGATTTTTCTTCGTCACACTGAATTTTGTATATTCTTATGCGTAGAGGTTTGTATGTCTCGCTTTTCAACCTTTTTTGTCGTGTTATTTGCCTTTGTGGGTGCTGTGCCCGCCCTTGCCTTTGACGTGACCGTCAAGGCCAACGTGGACAATGCCCAGGTTTTCGTGGGCGACATGTTCAATTACGAAATCCAGGTGACCGCTCCTGAAAACGCCATTGTGGACCTGCCCAGTTTTGTAGGGAACCTTGGCAGTTTCGAGGTCAAGGAGATGAAAAACGAGAAGGTGACAGAAGGCATGCCTAAAGGTTCCGCAAAGTTCGTGTGGCTTGCCACCCTCAATACCTTCGTGAGCGGGGACTTTCTGATTGCTCCCCAGCAGGTAAGTGCCGTGGTGGGGAGCGATACTGTAAAGACCAATACCGACCCTGTGGCGGTGAAGGTTTCCATGCGCACCACCGGCGAAGAGACCGACATCTTGGAAGTGGACGACCCGCTAGACGACCCGCGTCTCCCGCAGTGGCTATACATTGTGCTGATTATAGTGGGCGTTGCACTGCTAGTGTTTCTTGGCTGGTTCCTCCACAAGAAATTTGCCAAGGCTGGTGCTGTACCTCAGCTCCCGCCCTACGAAGAAGCGGTGCTTGCCCTCAAGGAACTGCGCCAGAAGAACTACCTCGCCGAAGGCAACCAGGGCGATTACTTTATGGCACTTGGGTTTATTGCTCGCCGTTACATTGAACGCCGTTTCGAGGTGGACATTCTGGATGCCACCGTGGCTGAACTCAAGCAGCGTATGGCTCACGTGACGGGCCTCCCGCAGGCCTACAAGGAATCGGTGGTGACCCTTGCCGTAGAAACCGAGCCGGTGAAGTTCGCCAAAATGAAGCTGGAAGGCGAACGCTGCCGTTTCTGGGACGAATGGGCCGACCGCCTGCTAGAAGATACAAAGCCCACTCCGGAAGAGGAACAGGCCAAAAAGGATGCGTTAAAGGCTGCCCTGCAAGATGTAAAGGCAGATCGCAAAAAGAAGTAAAAAATGGAATTTACACTCGAAGAAATGCGTTCCCACCTTGCCGCTCTGGAGGCCAGGATTTCAGACGCCTGCAAAATCGCAGGCCGTAGCCGAGAATCTGTGAAGCTCGTTTGGGTGAGCAAGTTCCACCCCGCCGAGGCTGTAGAAAACGCCATTGCCCTAGGCGCCACCGACTTCGGCGAAAACCGTGTCCAAGAGGCAGAACTCAAGTTCTCTACCCCGCGCAAAGCTATTGACGGAAGCCGAGTCCGGTGCCATGTCATTGGCCCTGTACAAAGTAACAAGCTCAAGAAGGCGGCTATCGTTGCCGACTGCATCCATTCCATCGCAAGCATCGAGGCTGTTGAAAAGCTGGAGAAGGTTTGTGCGGCCCTTCCCGGCGAAAACGGTGCGGGCAAGATACTTGACATCCTTTTCCAGATTAACGCCGGCGAAGAAGAGACCAAGAGCGGCCTGGACGTCCACGAGGCGGAGGCTTTCTTGGAGTCGCTGGCGGCACGTGGCCAGTCCGCGTTCCCTCACCTCCGTTTTCGCGGCCTCATGACCATCGGCAAGAATACTGGAGTTGCTGAAGATTCCCGGGAGTGTTTTGCTTTTCTCCGGAATCTGCAGCAGAAATTCCTGTCGAAAGGCGCCGTGTTTGCGAATTTTGACCAGCTTTCCATGGGCATGACCGGCGATTTGGAAGTCGCCATCGAAGAAGGCTCCACCATGATCCGGGTGGGTACCGCCCTCTTTGGCGAACGGGATTACAGCAAGCCTGTTAACGATCCCGCCTAATCTTTTTTGCCGCTTTTACGCCTTTGTTTTGTCATGCCCGACTTGTTCGGGCATCTTCTTTTTATATACATTTCCTCTGAATAACAAAAAAGGAGATCTTATGACTATTGGAATTGTTGTTGCCATCGTGGCGGTTGTTCTTGTCGCCTGGTTCATTTCCATGTACAATGGCCTGGTAAAACTTCGCAACAACCGCGAGAATGCTTTTGCAAATATCGACGTACAGCTCAAGCAGCGTTTTGACCTGGTCCCCCAATTGGTGAATGCCATCAAGGGCTACGCTACTCACGAAAAGGAAACTCTGGAGAAGGTGACTGCTGCCCGTGCCGCCGCCATGAACGCCACTACGGTAGATGAAAAGGTGGCCGCCGATAAAGCCCTTTCTGGTGCACTGGCCGGACTCCGCGTCTCGCTGGAAGCTTACCCCGAACTGAAGGCCAACCAGAACTTCTTGCAGTTGCAGACGGAACTTTCCGACATCGAGAACAAGCTTTCTGCCGCCCGCCGGTTCTTCAACTCCGCTACCCGCGAGCTGAACAACGCTTGCGAAGTGTTCCCCAGCAACATCGTGGCCGGCATGTTCGGTTTCAAGCGTGCCCCCATGTATGAGGCTACCGAAAACCGCGAAACCCTCAACAAGGCCCCCGAGGTACGCTTCTAACAATGAAAAAATGTGGAGTGTGGAATGTGAGATGAATAATTTCACATCTCACACTTCACATCACACATTTCTATGAAATACGTCGGCATCCAGACCCAGATATGGCGGAATAACCGCAATACGGTTATACTGCTGTGCATGTTTCCCGTGATTCTTCTTGGGATGGTGCTTCTGGCTATCATGACCCTGGATTTTATCGGGTGGTTCTGCTGGGATGGCCTTTGTCCGCCTGGGCCGCAAGCGGCCACCTTCCATTGGGATGTCATCTGGTATTACTTCAAGGACGCTATGCCCTTTACGCTCAGCATGACGGGCCTCTGGTTTATTATCGCTTACTGCACGAATACCTCTATTATTCGCCATATCACTCATGCAAAGCCTGTGGAACGCAAGGACAATTTGCGTGTCTATAACATTGTAGAGAACCTCTGCATAGCAGGCGGTATCGAAATGCCGCAAATCAACATTGTCGAAGACAATCAGTTGAACGCCTTCGCCAGTGGCATAGACATCCCGTCTTTTACCATAACGCTGACCACTGGCCTTATAGACAAGTTGAACGATGCAGAACTTGCGGCGGTCATCGGGCATGAACTGACCCACATCAAGAATCGTGATACCCGCCTTATGGTGGTGTGTATCGTGTTTGTGGGAATCTTTGCGGCTATACAGTCCATGTCTTTTAGGATGCTCGGGGCGTTGATTCGTGGGTCAGGACGTTCTTCCAGACGGAAAAACGGCAAGGGCGGGGGAGCCATCGTATTGGAAATAATGATACTCCTGATAGCTTTGATTATCTGGAGTTCTGTCGGGTATTTTTTCAGCTTTATGACCCGCCTTGCAATCTCCCGCAAGCGTGAGTACGTGGCCGATGCAGGTGGTGCTGAACTTTGTGGCGATCCGCTTGCTTTAGCTTCTGCTTTGAAAAAGATTTCCGACAATCCAGGCCTTGACAATGTTCGTCGGAGCGATGTGGCTCAGCTCTACATAATACACCCTGACGAGGAATTCGACAACGATATGAAGCTTAAAGGCTGGGTGGCTAAGGCGAATACCATGTTCTGCACCCATCCCGACACGCCTGAGCGAATCAAATTGTTGGAGCAGTTCTAGGAATTCTTTTCCCGCTTAATTTGTTTCAGTTGCGCTAACCGTTCTCCCAAAGCCTTTTCTTTGCCGTAGGGCTTGGGCTGGTAAATCTCGGTGCCTTCCAGCTGCTTGGGCAAATGTTCTTGCGCGGAGTAAGCGCCGGGGCTGTCGTGGTCGTACTGGTAGTCGGTTCCATAGCCCAGCTTTTCGCCCACCTTGGTCACGGAATTGCGGAAGGCCCGCGGAACCGGCAGTGTCCCAGTCTGTTTTACAATCTGGTCCGCCTTCATTCCGGCCAGTTCCAGGCTGTTGCTCTTGGGGGCAAGCGACAGGTACACGGCTAGTTCGTCGAGGGCGATAAGCCCCTCGGGTATGCCCATAAAGTCGTAGGCCTCGCGAGCGGCCGTGGCAAGTAGCAGTGCATTGGGATCTGCAAGTCCAATGTCTTCCATGCTCATGCGCATCAGCCTGCGCAAAATGAACCTCGGGTCTTCGCCGCCCTGCAGCATGCGATGCATCCAGTAGAGGGCTGCATCTGGGTCGCTGCCGCGTACCGACTTGTGCAGTGCTGAAATTAGGTTGTAATGCTCTTCGCCGCTCTTGTCGTAGCGCAGGGGCTTTTTGTATTGGAATTCTTCCAGAAGTTTCTCGTCAATGACCTTGCGGTCCCCCAGGTTCTTGCCAATCCATTCAATCTGGTTCAGCAAAAAGCGGGCGTCGCCGTCAGACTGTGCAATCAGTTTCTCTACGACGGCGTCTTCTACCTCGACATCCTTGAGTTGCAATCCACGGGGATGATCCCGCAAGGCACTGAAAATCAAAGTCCGCAAATCGTCCTTGCTGAGGGGAGCAAATAAAATCAGCTGGCAACGGCTCAGCAAAGCGCTGTTCACCTCGAAACCCGGATTTTCGGTGGTGGCACCGATAAGCGTCACCGTGCCGTCTTCCACGGCACCTAGCAACGCATCCTGCTGGCCTTTGTTAAAGCGGTGGATTTCGTCGATAAAGAGGATGGTATCCTTGAACATGCCCTTCATCTTGCGGGCATCGGCCAGGACTTCCTTCACTTCTTTTACGCCGCTTGCTACTGCCGAAAGGGCCACGAAGGCTTTCTTGGTGTGTTGGCGGATTACGTGGGCAAGGCTGGTTTTTCCGCAGCCCGGAGGTCCCCAGAATATCATGCTGGGGACGTTGTCGTTCTCTAGGCTCTTGCGCAAAAGGCTTTGCTCGCCCAGAATCTTGTTCTGGCCTAGAAATTCGTCCAGGTTTTGCGGGCGTAGGCGTTCGGCGAGGGGCTGGTCCATGGTGTAAATATATAAAACCCCGGAGGTGTTTCCTCCGGGGTTTAGTGACGCCTAGGTTTGGGATAGGGTGAATTCTAGGGCGTCACTATTGTTATTTGTAGTAGTAGGTCATGCCGTTGGCCAGGGTTACGGAACTCATTCCGCTAGAAGACACGGTAGAAACCGAGTTCACGCCTGCATAGACCACCACGCTTCCCGAAACAGAGGTGGTGAAAGCTGCATTGCTTGCTCCGATGGTCTGGCCTGCGCTAAAGCTCATGGAGGTGCAGTTTCCGCCGGTAGGAATCGTCTCGTTCATGGTCCCAAATCCCAGCAAAATTCCGCCGCTAAAGGTGTAGCTCTCGTCGGTGTCGATGATTCCGCCGGTTCCGCCGCTGCAGCCGCCGGAACCGCCTTGGCCACCAGGCCCCTTCATCATTCCGCCCTGGCTGTTGCCGTTGCCCATTTCCAGAATGACCACGCCGCCTGTCTGGGTAATGCTTCCGTTAGCATCCAGTACGTCGATGTCGTTGCCAGCAGCATACAAGTAGTGGTACCCGCCAGAGATAATGATGTATCCCTTGGAGCTGCTTTGCATTCCGCCCATTCCCATGCCGCCATTCCACTGGCTCCCGCTGGCGGTGGAGCCGTCGGCAGAGCCTCCGGCAGCATTCCAGGCGTCGTCGCTAGCCACAACAGAGGTGTAGCCGCCTTCGGCCCTAATGTAGAAAGCCTCAATACCTTCATTAGCCTTGGTAATCTTTATGGAACCCGCCTTGATACGCAAGGTGGAATCCGCATGAATACCGTCATCGCCCGAAGAAATGGTGGTTTCGCCGCCGTTAAAGTAGATGTTCATGTTGGAATGGACGCCGTCGTCGGTGGAGGTCACGTTGACAATGCCCGCGTTCACGTAAAGGTAGTTGTCCGAAACAATTCCTTTTCCTTTGCTGTTTACGGTAACCTTCGGGGTGGATACGGAATCGGCAAACAGGGTGTAGTTGTAAGATTGGATGCCGTCATCGCCTGCATTGATGGTGAATTCGCCGCCGGTAATGACGATTATGCCTTTCCCCTGGGCGATAGAGCCTTCATCTTCGCCTTCGTCGCTCTTAATGCCGTCTCCGCTTGTTGCGGTCAGCGTGTAATAGCCGCCTTCGATATTCACGGAGCCTTTGCCCTTGATGGCGTTGTTCTTGGCGGTTACCTTGATGGTCGGCACGTCCTTGAATCTTACGTCATTAGAAGATTGGATGCCGTTGTTGTAGTTGCCCGTGATGGTAAGGGTGCCGTTCCCCTTGAAGGTGATGTCGTCTTTGGCGTACAACGTGGCATTTGTGGTATCTGCCTTGGATTCGGCATTTTTGGTGTATTTCCAAATGGTGGTACGAGTGGAGGCGTCTGCCAGCTTGTTATCTGTTCCGTCCACCAGCATAAAGAAGACTTTTTCTGCGCTTTGCACATAGATGGGTGCTTCGGACTTGCTGGTCAAATTCAATCCGTTAAAGTACAGGTAAACCTTGGCCTCGATATTTGCGGCTACTACCACCTGGAAATCGCTGGAGCTTCCAGAAAGGTAGTAGTTGCCAGCGCACTTGATGGTTGCGATTTTTTTCTCGTTGTCTACGGTAACGCAAGAGTTGTCGTCGTTTTCCACAGACAATCCTGTTGCGCTAAATACAAGTTTCAGGTCTCCTTCCGCTTCTTGGTAAACTACGGCTTCTGTGACAACTTGCTCAATGACTTCCTGGCCAGAAGCCGGCACGGCGCTTGTTCCAGAGTTGCCGGCTGCTGTGGTCGAGCAGTCGTCGGCATTGGAAGTCTTGGTTCCATTGCTGCAAACAAAAATGGTTTTGGTGGTGGAATCGACCACTCCGCCGCTGGCATTGCAATCGCTGGCGTTTTCGGTTTCAGTGCCGTCGGCGCAGGTGTAGGTGGTTACAGAAGTTGTTTCCGCAATGCCGTCGCTGATAGCGGTTGGGGAGGAATTGTCGCTGCAGGCATAAAAAAGCGATGTGGCGGCAATCAGGGGGAAAAGTGTTTTTTTGATACGCATGTTGAACTCCTTTCCTCAAAAAATACCTATGAAAAATCCCCTTTCGGGGGAATTTTTTTTCTTTTTTAAGAGGCGGATTTTTTTATTCGGAACTTTTTGTCCCGAATGCGACGATTGGTTCCGAAAAGCTACCAGTCCAGTTTCATCCCAAGTTTCAATTCCCAAAGGGACATGGAGTCGGACAGGAGTCCTTGATAGGTTTCTGGAATGTCAAAGTAATGCCGGAACATGTTCTCAAGCCCTATATAAAAGGTCATGATGTTGGGGGACCAGTAAAGGGTGGGACCCCAAAGGCCTGTGAGCTTGTTCATTTTTTCGTAATCGCTGTTAGGCCCGTCCAGAACAAATCCGTAGAATAAGTTCGTGGCAAATTCCGCGGTAACGTTATACCGGAACTTGTAGGAGAATCTCCCCCTCATGTAGGGGCCTATCCATTTGACATGGTAGGTTTGCGGCCAATTGTCGTAATCATAGGATTCGTCGATAGTGAGCCGCGGGCCTAGCAGCAGTGTTGCATTGAAACCGCGGGTATTGAACCTGCGCCAAGAAGCCAGCAGGCTGGCAATAAACTGGTAATCCCATTCTTCCGAAATGGAAAGCGCTGTGCCGAATTTATTCCGGTCTATGCGAGAAAAGGTCTTCTCGAACCATCCGTACAAAAGAGGGCGCCATTCCTCTTGGTTGAATTTGAAATCTGCGCCTGCACAGATAAGGAAACTTTCCCCGAGAAGGCTATACTCTATGCCTGGCGCCAAAGTCCATTGGGTGGAATCTAAGGGCGAAATGGTGTCGCCTAAAAAGGCGTTTCCTGAAAAGTTCAGGCCCAAGGAATGGATGAGGGAACCTGCGGCATAGTCTGCAAATAGGGAAACCCCAAAAAAGGTTTCGCCGCCATTATCATCGATGTCCTCGTAGCCGCCTGTTTCTTCATAGTGGATCCCATGGGCCGACAGGTCGCTCCGCAGTCTAAAACTAAGGGAAGATTCGTCCATTCCAAGGGCCTGGTAATATTCTTCTAGAATGTCCTTGATTTCATCGGTATAAGGACCGTCAATGCTGGCGGCCCTTTCAAAAAGGTCTATGGATTTGGAAACTTGGCCCTGTTCCTCGGCTTTTAAAGCCTCGTAATAAACGGACTCCTGGCTTTCTGCAAACAAATAGGAAGAAAGCAATAGAATTGCAGTCGCTATTGCCCCTGTCCTCATTACCGTCTCATGGGATCCCTCTTTGGCGGGGGATCATTTGGACCCTGCTTAAAATCCCTGTCACGGGATTCTGGCCGTCTTCCGTACGGCTCTGGTTCGCGGGGTGCGTTTTTTGGGAAATCTCCCTCGAAACGGGGCCTTTCGTCCCTATTTCTAGATAGGTCTTGACGGATGTTCTGGCGTTCGCCGGGCGGAGTTTCCCGCAACCTGGAAAGGATTTCTTCCCTAGCCTGCTTTCGCTCTTCGCGCATGCGTAGCCAGTCTTCCCGCTCTTTTTGCCCAAGATTCGGGGATTCTTTGGTTATGTCCTGCCTTTCTGCCGGGGTGGGGACATCGGCTGCAGGTGCAGTGGATTCACCGGCGGCAAAGGAGAATGCCGCCGCGAAAAGAATGGTAGGTATAAATTTTGCGTTTTTCATACTCGTTCTTTTGCAAAATCCGTGCCAATGTCCCAAACTCAATGACTCGGGTTAAATATAATCTTTTTTCGGGGCAAAATCCCTACCCCTTGAAATCCTCTTTCTTTATTCCCAAACGTTCCATGATTTCTCGGAGTACCTTGCGGTCAATTCCAAGAATGGTGGCGGCAAGGGTCAGGTTTGCCCCGGCATCCCTGAGGGCATTGCCAATGACCTCCCTTTCTACCGCTTCACGGGCTTCCTTAAGGGTCCTGGGGGATTCTTTGGACTCTTTCTGGATTTTTTCCAACCCAAGGTCCCCTGGCTGGATTACCCCATGAACGGCCTGCACTAGGGATTTTTGAATTTTGTTTTCCAGTTCCCGCACGTTGCCTGGCCAGTGGTAGCTGAGCATGGCCTTTTCGGCGTTGCGGCTGAACTTGAATTTTCCCCGTCCGTACTCCGCGCTGTAGCGTTTCAAAAATTCTTCGGCCAGCAAGAGTACGTCTTGGCCGCGTTCCCGCAGGGGCGGCACCTGCATGGGCATCACCTGGATTCTAAAATACAAGTCTTCGCGGAATTTCTTTTCCCGCACCGCTTCT
>CACXIR010000036.1:17544-21317 GCA_902767785.1 Fibrobacter succinogenes
GGAAACGATCCTTACGTTCACGGGAATTTCCCGGTTGTCGCCCACGCGGGTAATGTGCTTTTCTTGCAATACCCGCAAGAGCTTTACCTGCATGTTCAAGGGCAGTTCCCCGATTTCGTCCAAAAAGATGGTGCCGCCATCGGCTTCTTCAAAGTAGCCTTTACGGTTGTCTATGGCTCCGGTGAAGGAACCTTTGGCATGTCCGAACAAAAGGGATTCAATCAGGTATTCGGGTATGGCACCGCAGTTGACGGCAATAAAGGGCTTGTCGCTTCGGGGGCTGTGGTTGTGCAGGTAGCGGGCAAAAACTTCTTTTCCGGTGCCGGTTTCGCCGCGGATAATCACGGGCAGGGGGAGGGGAGCCAGACGGTCTGCCAATGCTACCAGTTCTTCCATTATTTTAGAAGAATAGACGATGCCGTCCTTGCGGACTACGTTCTTCAAGACATCTAGGGATTCCTTGTCCCGCAGGCGGTCAAAGGCGGCAAAGGTGATTTTTTCGCAGACCGTCACAAAGGAATCGAAAAGCTTGCTGTCTGTTTCGGTGAAGGGTTCTTCCCTTGCCGCCCTTTGCAGGTACAAGTATCCCGATTCGGAATCGGGAGTGCGGAAGGGCGAAACCATGATGCTGGTCAGTTGGTTCTGCACAATGGATTTGGAAAGGTCTGCGGAATCGTCTTCCAGTTGGTTCCATACGATGGCCTTGTTTTCAGCCTTGGCGTGCTTCACCGCAGAAATAGAAATGCTCACTTTTTCGGGGTCGGAAAAATGCAAGGGGGCGTCACCGCCAATGTCTAGCACGGCGGCATCTGCGCTTAGCACTTCCCTGGCGATGTTCAGGATTTTTGGAAAAAGCGTCCCCGGCTCCTGTTCGTCCAGGAGTATCTTCACCACGTCCAGCATCTTTTCCGTGGCTGCAAGAGATTCTGAATTCATCATTCGCTCTCCTCGGGTTCAAGCTTCTTTAGCACGCCTTCCAGGTTGGGCATTTTAACGGAGTCCTGCAATTCCATTTCGTGACTGCGGGACTTTTGCAAAAGTGCCTCTCCCGTGTCGTCTACCGACGGGGATTTGCCGCTGGCAAGGAACACGCAGGCTGCCGCCATGACAAGAAAAATAAAAACGGCAGTTGCCAAAATCCACCTTTTCAAGGAAGGATTTTTTGCTTTTTTTTCTTCAAAAAATGGGAAATCTACCTTTTCGAGAGTTTTTGTCCCGTTTTTCTCCAAAATCCCGGAAATTTTTTCACGAACGCCTTCCGCCAAGCGAGAAAGCCGCACGCCCTGCCCACCAAGGGAATCTAGCGCAATTTCCAGCAGTTCGTCCAGCTCTTCCAGGCTTTCTGCACGGCTGCCGGGTTCTGTGGCAATGGTTCCCTTCCAAATTGGCTCTAAAAGCGAAAGGGTTTCTGGCTTTATGTTCAGCCCCGAAGAAATTTTCCCGAACAGGATCTCGCCGGGTCGCTGCTGGTTTGCATGCTTTATCGCGTCGCGGATTTCGTCGAAGTTCGACCCTGCAAAAAGCGAGTCGCCCGTTATCCAAAAAAAGAACAACGTGCCCAAACTGAACAGGTCTGCCTTTTCGGAGGGGACTTGTCCGTCAATGCGTTCCGGTGCAGAAAACTTCAGCGTTCCGGGTCCACGAATGCCAAAGTCTATCAGCACGGGACAACCATCACGGTCAAAGAAGACATTGTCGGGGCTAATATCCCCGTGAGAGATTCCCGCTTTTTGCAATTCCATCAAGGCTGCCACTGCTTGGCGTAGCGAGTGCAGCACAAATTCCAGAGGCATAGGGGAGAGTTCCTTGGAACTCACTCCATCTATATAGTCGTAAAGGACGTAGGCGTTTTCGCCTATGGTTCCGTATTCCGCAATGCGGTAAATGCCTGTGGTATTCTTTATGCCTGCGATGCTGCCCGCCGCAACCTTTGCTACCGCTTCCACCGCCTTCTGGTCGTATGCGGTGCCGCTGTTATACAGTTTTAATGTGTACAACTTGGAGCCGCATTTCACCTTGTACAGGGCGGCTTCTCCGCCCCGGTGCAGCAACTCTCCAGAGGGTATGGAACGGATAATGCTCATAGGCTAGAGCCTTCCAGCGTCAATCAGGGCTTTCAAGGAATCTTCTGCGACGCGGGTCCAGTGGAGCAAAGTGGAGTTTTGTCCGTCTTGCTTGAGTCCCATGGACCAAATGTCCCATGCCGAGGAAACATCGCCTTCGTGCCAATAAACGTTGCCTAGGTTAATATAGGCCGAAAGGAATCTGGGTTCCTTGGTAATGATGTACACGTAAAGGTCTTTTGCTTCTTCGCTTCGGTTCAGGGATTCGTAGATGAGCGCCTTCAGGTTGAAACTGAAGTAGTTCAAGGAATCCAATGCAATGGAGCGTTCCAAAAGCGGCAAAACGTTGGCATGGGAATTTTCACTAAGGGTAGCTTTTGCCAAATAGAACAGGCTGTTGGAATAGGCTTCGCGAATCTTGAAGGAACTGTCCACGTTCCATAGCACCTGGAATTCCTGGACGGTCCGTTCCCAAAGGGGAGTGGTTCCTGCTTTGATGCGTTCTTTTTCTTCGGCAATGGCGTAATAGGAAAGGGCCAGGCCGTAGCGGGCGTCCCGGTCCAGCGGGTTGTCGTCCAGTACTGCAGAGAAGTTGTTTACGGCACGTGCATAGTCCCCGATGCGCAGGGCGTCGTTCCCGCGACTTACGCGGTTTTCCATGCAGCCGCCAACAAGCGACAGCAAGGCTACAAGGACAAGTATGCAACTCGCTTTCCAAAACATATCAGCAACGGTGTCGGCTACTCTTTTACAAATTCAAACTTGTTGAAGCTTTCGGGCAGGTCCCTGCTGGGCCTGCCGTTTTTCAGCATGCAGTGGAGCGTGGTACCCGTGGTGCAGAGCTTCCCGTCTACAAACGCCTTGTAGTGGAAGCGGACCCGCAAACGGTCCACCTTTTCCATGGTGGTCTCTATATCTACGAAATCGCCGTAGTGGGTGGGGCTTTTGTACTGCACATTCAGTTCCAAGACGGGGCTGGAAAACCCTTCGGCCTCCATTTGGGCGTAGCTTGCTCCCGCTTCCCGGAAAAATTCGGTGCGAGCCTGCTCGAACCAGACGGCGTAAACGGAGTGGTGGACTATGCCCATCTGGTCGGTTTCGGCATAGCGGACCTCGATACGGGCGGTGTGTTTAAATGTGCAAAATTCCATGGGCAAAATATATATAAAAATCTATCAACAATCTATCAACACTAATTGACCCCATTTGTGGACAGAAATCTTGCCCAAACGGCCAAAAAATCAAAAAAAAATCGCTAAGTGCTTGATTTTTATTGACAAAACGAGCCAAATCTTACTAAATTTGGTCCACTTGCCAAAGTAGCTCAGCTGGTAGAGCAGCTGATTTGTAATCAGCCGGTCGTAGGTTCGATTCCTATCTTTGGCTCGAAAAAATGCATCGTTGCCCGAGTGGTTAAAGGGGACGGACTGTAAATCCGTTGGCTCACGCCTACCGTGGTTCGAAACCACGACGATGCACGACCACAAGCCCGCTAGTGCGGCGACGCGTTGGCGGGCTACAAGCCCAGGTAGCTCAGTGGTAGAGCACTTCCTTGGTAAGGAAGAGGTCTCGGGTCCGACTCCCGATCTGGGCTCTCACTAAACGGAGATAGAATAAAATGGCAAAAGAACATTTTGATAGAAGCAAGCCGCACTGCAACATCGGCACCATCGGCCACGTTGACCACGGCAAGACCACTCTGACCGCCGC
>CACXIR010000037.1 GCA_902767785.1 Fibrobacter succinogenes
CGATAGCGCGGCGGATGATGGCAGCACCGGTCTTCTGGTCGGCGTTGTCAAAGTTGAGGGCGTCAATGGCCTTTTCGGCACGGATGAGGGCAACGCCACCACCCGGAACGATACCTTCTTCGACGGCAGCGCGGGTTGCGTGCATGGCGTCGTCGACGCGGTCCTTCTTTTCCTTCATTTCGACTTCGGTAGCGGCACCGACCTTGATCACGGCAACGCCGCCGGCAAGCTTGGCCAGGCGTTCCTGGAGCTTTTCGCGGTCGTAGTCGCTCGTGGTGGTTTCGATCTGCTTCTTGATCTGACCGATACGGCCCTTGATGGAGGCTGCATCACCGGCACCTTCCACAATCGTGGTGTTGTCCTTGGTGATGGTGATGGACTTGGCCTGGCCAAGGACGGTGACCGGAGCATCTTCGAGCTTGGCGCCCGTGTCTTCGGAAACCAGCATACCGCCAGTGAGGATAGCGATGTCTTCGAGCATGGCCTTGCGACGGTCTCCGAAGCCCGGGGCCTTGACGGCGGCGACCTTCAGGGTGCCACGCATCTTGTTCACAACCAGCGTTGCGAGAGCTTCGCCATCGACGTCTTCGGCGATGATGAGGAGAGACTTGCCCTGCTTTGCCACGTGTTCGAGCATCGGGAGCAAATCCTTCATGGTAGAAATCTTCTTGTCGTACAACAGGATGTACGGATTCTCGAGGCTGACTTCCATGCTGTCGGTGTTGGTGACAAAGTACGGAGAGAGGTAGCCGCGGTCGAACTGCATACCTTCGACGACGTCGAGGATGGTGTCAGCAGTCTTGGATTCTTCGATGGTGATCACGCCGTCGTTGCCGACCTTTTCCATGGCGTTGGCGAGGAGGTCACCGATTTCCGGATCGTTATTCGCAGAGATGGTAGCGACCTGGGCAATGTGTTCCTTGCCGTTGATCTTCACGGCCATCTTGCCGATTTCCTTGATGACGGCGTCAACCGCAGCGTCCATGCCGCGCTTGATGTCCATCGGGTTTGCACCGGCGGCGACGTTCTTCAAGCCTTCACGAGTGATAGCCTGAGCGAGAACGGTTGCAGTCGTAGTACCGTCACCGGCAGCGTCGCTCGTCTTGTTGGCGACTTCCTTGGCCATCTGGGCGCCGAGATTTTCGTAGGCGTCTTCGAGTTCCACTTCCTTAGCGACAGTCACGCCGTCCTTGGTCACGTTCGGGGCACCGAAGGAGCGGGCGATCATCACGTTACGGCCCTTGGGGCCGAGAGTTACCTTGACAGCATTGGCGAGCTTGTCCACGCCCTTCATGAGGGATTCGCGAGCCGCCACATCAAACTTGAGTTGCTTTGCCATTTTTGTATTCCTTTTTTATTTAAAACTTTTTGTGATTAGAGCGTCGCGATGACGTCCGGTTCCTTCACGATGAGGTAGTTTTCGCCGTCGACGGTGACTTCGGTGCCGCTGTACTTGCCGTAGAGCACCACATCGCCCACCTTGACTTCCATGGGGACGATTTCGCCCTTGTCATTCTTGCGGCCCGGGCCCACGGCCACGACCTTGCCCTGCATGGGCTTTTCCTTGGCGTTGTCCGGAATGAAGAGACCCGAGGAGGTCTTCTGTTCGGCTTCGGCCGGCTTGACGACGATTCGATCTGCTAAAGGCTTAATCATTTTGTTGTTCCTTTTTTGAGTTTTTGTTAATCGCCCTAATTTTAGCAAATTCTATGCCAAAAGAACAATGTTTCGTTTTGAAACGTTTTATTTGTCGCTGTTTCAAAATTAATCGGCAAGGCCTGGTCGCCGGAACTTCACCGACGGTTCACGTACTCCTTGCCGCAACCCTTTTCAGCAACCGCAAGCACACCCTTCCCCGTCAACCGCTTTAAGTGTTCCTCCACGCTTCGGTACTCCCGCTCGTATATGGAAAGGAACCTTTCCGACATTTCTGCAGCAGACAGGCCCAGCCCCCTAGCCAAAAGGCAAAAGCTCTCATAAGAAGGTATCCGCTTGCCACCCTCCATCATGGAAATGAACTGCCTGGTGAGGCCCGACTCCATGGACAACTGCTTTTGGGTAATAAGGGACTCCTTTCTTGTACGCACAATCAACTTGCGAAAGGCCTTGCAAAAAATATCGTGGTTGTAGGTCATGGCGCCAATTTTATCTAATTTCGCCATTTTACCGTGCAACCAGTTGTTTGCAAAATTCTTACAAAAATATTAAAATTATGTTTACAGAGGTGGGCGGCAAGGGAGATAATTTGACGACAAGGAAGGGCACCTAACGGTGCAAAAAAAAGAAGGACCTTTCGCAAAGAAAGGGCCTTTTTATGCGGGTGCCAGGACTCGAACCTGGAGCAGTTTTATGACCGCACGTGCTAGAATCAGCACGACAGGTACAGGGCTGGCACGTGCTCTCGCAACCGCCCCAGTTTAATAACTGGGGCTTTGTTGCTCACCAAGGCCCCAGGTTCTTCGCCCTAAATTCGGGATATACACAAAAGACCCCTCTCTTATCGAGAGGGGCCTTTTTATGCGGGTGCCAGGACTCGAACCTGGAGCCTTTTGGTTCGTAGCCAAACGCTCTATCCAGTTGGGCTACATCCGCATTGGTGCCCCAAATATAGCATTATCGGCCCCTATGTCAAGGGACTATTTTAAAATTCTTTGTAGATTTACTAAATTTGCTTCATATTTTTAGCCACTCACAAAAGACCGCTAATGTTCAAAAGCATTGTTTTAAAAATCCTCGCCAAATTCAAGGCCGCGTTCCTTACCAAGAAAGTCATCCTGTGGCTCCTGCTGTTTTTGCTTCCCGTGGTACTTGTTGCAGTAGCGGTGGTGGTTACCTACAAGCATTTCGAACCCGAACTGCCCTCTCTTTCCCAGTTGGAACAGATCAACCCCAAGCTGGTGACCAACATCTACGACATGAACGGGGAAATCGCCCACGAATACTTTGTGGAACGCCGCGAATGGGTCAGTTTCGATTCCATTCCCGAAAACGCCATCCATGCCGTAATGGCCACCGAAGACCGCGAATTCTTCAACCACTGGGGAATGAACGTGTGGGCCATTCCCTCTGCCATCATGGAAAGCGTTTCTAGCGGCAAAAAACTCCGCGGAGCCTCCACCCTCACCCAGCAGCTGACCAAGCTTTTGTTCCTTACTCCGGAGCGTTCCATTTCCCGCAAGATCAAGGAAGCCATGACAGCTATCCGCATCGAGCAGACCTACACCAAGCAAGAGATTCTTGAGTTCTACATGAACGAAGTCTACCTGTCTGCAGGAAACTACGGTTTCCAGGCCGCGGGCAAGTATTACTTTGGCCGCCCCCTGGACAGCCTCACCATCCCGGAATACGCCGTGCTGGCGGGCATGCTGCAGCGCCCCGAGGCATACCGCCCCGACAGGCACCCCAAGGCTTCTCTTGAACGCCGCAACACCGTGCTGTTCGCCATGATGGATGCCGGCTACATCAGCAAGGAAGACTACCGCAAGTACGTAGACACGCCCATTGTCCTTGCCGAAAAAGAAGAAGAGAAGGATGCAGGACTTTACTTCTACGAAGAAATCCGCAAGTACATGGAAAAGAAGTACGGCGAAAATTCCCTGTATGCCGACGGTGTTTCCATATTCAGCACCATCGACCCCGCCATCCAAGCCTATGCAGACAGCGTAGCAAGGGTCCAGGTGGAACGCGTCCGCAAGCGCATCAAGTACCGCGCCACCCGCCGCCTGTTCCTCCCCAACAAGTACGACATGCCCGAAGACAGCGTCGTAGCCCACTTCGACAGCGTTTACGCCTTGTTCAAGAAGGACTACCTGGCAAACGACACCAACCCGGATCCCAAGAAAAGGCGTTTCCCTGACAGTATCCTTTACCACCACGCCGAAGTGGCCGCCATCTTGATTGAAAACGAGACCGGAGCCATACGTGCCATGGTAGGCGGAAGCGACTGGAACACCTCCCGCTGGAACAGGGCGGTGCAATCCCTGAGGCAGCCAGGCTCTAGCTTTAAGCCCATTGTCTATGCTACTGCCATGGACAACGGAGCCAGCCCCTGCGACTCGGTGAACGACCAGCCCGTGACCATTCCCGACCCCGACGACAAGGACAAGAACAAGGTATGGCGCCCGGCCAACTTTGGCCACGACTTTGAAGGCATGATGACGCTGCGCAAGGCCCTTTACAAGTCCAAGAACCTGCCCGCTATTCTTACCGGCATGAAGTACGGCCTGAACAACGTGGTGAATTACGCCCGCAAGTTCGGCATTATCAAGGCCCCGCTGCTGGCAGTTCCTAGCCTTGCCCTAGGTTCCGTGGGCGCGACCCTCATGGAAATGACCTCGGCCTATACCGTGTTCCCCAACGGCGGCAACAGAATCGAACCCTACATGATCGAGTCCATCGTAGACAAAAACGGCGAGACCATCGAGAAGAACATGAAGGTGGAACACGAAGTGCTGCGCGCCCCCAGTGCCTACCTGATGGTGGACATGCTGAAGGATGTGAACGTACGCGGCACTGCTGCAAGAGTCTGGGCCAGCGGGTTTACCCACCCCAGCGGCGGAAAGACGGGAACTACTAACGATTACACCGACGCATGGTACATCGGGTTCACTAAGCAGTACACCATGGGCGTCTGGATTGGTTCGGACAGCCCGGGAACCATGGGTGCAGGCCACACCGGCACAGAAGACGCACTGCCCATTTGGCTTGCCGTGATGACAGAACTCCACAAGGATCTGCCGAGGCTCCCCTTCCCCGTTCCGGGAGGCGTTTCCAGCCGCGGCATTTGCAACCACACAGGCAAGGTGGCAGGCGAATTCTGCTCCGAAAAAACTTACTGCCTTTACACCGCAGGCTACGCCCCCACCGAAGTGTGCGACGGCAACCATTTCGAAGTAAAGACCAAGTCTGCCGACGACGCAACGTTGTTCAGCAACAAGGGTTCAGCGGAATCTACCACAGGGCCTAAAAAGACCCGTAAAATGTTCTAAAAAACCGCTAGAAACCCCGTAATTAAAGGTTTCAAAGCCCTTAACAAAATCTTATATTTTTTCTATCTTTGCGGTGCTATGGAGCTTCCGCACAACATAAAATCGCTTACCAACGACGAGCTGAAAGCTTGGCTCCGCGATGTTGACGAGAAGCCGTTCCGTGCCGACCAGATTCAAAAGTGGCTGTTCTGCCAGCAGGTCAAGACCTATGACGAAATGCTGAACGTGCCTCCTTCCCTCCGGGAAAAGCTGGCGGAAAAATTCAGCCTGCGCGCCCTTACCGAAGAACAGCGCCTGGAGTCGGTGGACGGAACCGTGAAATGGCTTTTCAAGACCCACGACAACCACCATATCGAAACGGTGATGATTCCCGCCAACGGGCGCTATTCCGTGTGCGTCTCTACCCAGGTGGGCTGCGCCATGAACTGCGCCTTTTGCCGCACCGCCAAGATGGGGTTCACCCGGAACCTGGAAGCGGGCGAAATCTTGGAAGAAATCATCAACGTGAACTGGTACCTGAAGGATGCGGGACTCCTGAACGAAGAGGGCAAAACCGCCCAGGTCACCAACATTATCTTCATGGGCATGGGGGAACCCCTCAACAACCTGGAAAACGTCCACAGGGTCTGCTGCACGCTCCACAACCAGAGCCTGTTCAACATGGGTTCCAAGCGCATGACTGTAAGCACCAGCGGCGTGGTCCCCAAGATTAAGGAACTGGTGGACCGGAACACCCCCTGCTGCCTGGCGGTAAGCCTGAACAGCACCAATAACGAATACCGCTCCTCTGTGATGCCGGTAAATAAGACCTGGCCCATCGAAAAACTTTTGGAAGCGGTTGACGAATACATCCGCCGCACTGACAACTACGTGACTTTCGAGTTCGTCCTTATCAAGGACATCACCTGCACTCCCAAGGCCGCCAAAGAGCTTATCCGCATTTGCGCACCCCGACGGGTGAAGGTGAACGCCATCGTGCTTAACGACGGCGATGACCCTACACTCCACGCACCCAGCACCGAAGAAGTGGAAGACTTCCTCGCCGCCGTGCGTGCCGCAGAAATTCAAATAACGATCCGCAACCCGCGAGGCAGGGACATCCTTGCCGCCTGCGGGCAACTAGCGTACAAAAAGGATGGTACAACATGTTAACGCAGAACCTCCCGGAATTCTGGGACAACCTCTACATGGATGGCAAGGACTACTGGAACTTCAAGAAGGCGACCCCCGCTCTTTTGGAGTTCTTCAAGAACCCCGCCTGCCCTGCAACTGGTTCCGTATTGATTCCCGGAGCGGGCTTCGGTTACGATGCCGAGGCGTGGGCCGCCAAGGGCCACGACGTGCTGGCGGTAGACTTTGCCCCCACGGCCGTGGACGAACTGGACCACTTGAGCCGCAAGCACAAGAACCTGCGTTCCCTGGACCTGGACCTGTTCACGCTTTCCCCCAAGGATTCCAAGCGGGGCGGCCAGCAGTTCGACATCGTCTACGACTACGGCACCTTCTCTGCTATTCACCCCGGACGTCGTGACGAGTTCTTTGAAGTCTGCTACCGCATGCTCAAGGACGAAGGCCTATTTGTTTGCCTCATGTACCCGCTAATGAACGGAAAGACTTTGCAGGGGCCTCCCCACTGCACCAGCGAAGGAGAGCTGATGGCCCGCCTGGACGGCGTGTTCGACATCGTGGACCGCATCCCCGCCGTGAACAGCCTCCCTGGCCGCGAAGGCAAGGAAGAATTCTGGCTGATGAAGAAATGCCTGTAATTTGTTAATTTTTCCAAAAATTTTAAACACAAGGATTGAACTATGGCTGAAGATTTATGCCCCTGCGGTTCTGGCAAAGCATACGGCGAATGCTGCGAACCCATTATCAAGGGAACGACCCTCGCACCCTCCCCTGAAGCCCTGATGCGTTCCCGTTACACCGCCTACGTGAAGCACGAAATCGCCTGGCTCAGGGACTCCCTGGAAGCCACCCAGCGCGACGACTTTGACGAAGCCAGCGTTAGCGCCTGGAGCAAGGACTCCGAATGGCTTGGCATCGAGATCAAGCAGACCAAGACCGAAGAAGAAAAGAACATCGGCTGGGTGGAATTCAATGCCCGCTTCAAGCAGGGAAACATCACCCGCAACCACCACGAGCTGGGCGAGTTCCACAAGGTGGGCGGTGCATGGTTCTTCTATGACGGACGTGCCGTAAAGCAAGAGACCGTCCACAAAGAAGGACCGGACGTGGGCCGCAACGACCCCTGCCCCTGCGGTTCTGGCAAGAAGTACAAGAAGTGCTGCGGCGCGAACAAGTAATTTAAGGGTTTGCAATGTTCAAAGTTTTCGTAGACGGCGAAGCAGGAACCACCGGCCTGCAGATTTACGAGAGGCTCGCAAAGCGCACCGATATCGAAGTGCTGCACATAGCCCCCGAACTCCGCAAGGATGTCAATGAACGCAAGCGGCTCATCAACGAGTCCGACATTACGTTCCTGTGCCTGCCCGACGCCGCCGCTGTGGAAAGCGCTGCCCTCTGCGAGAACCCGAACACCTGCATTATCGACGCCTCTACGGCCCACCGGGTGAACCCCGACTGGACCTACGGCATGCCCGAGCTATCGGCGGCGCAGCGGTCTGCCATTGCCAAAAGCAAGCGGATCGCCAACCCCGGCTGCCATGCCTCTGGATTTATTTTGGGCGTGTACCCGCTGATTGCGGCAGGCGTACTCCCCAAGAACGCCAATGTCTCTGCCTACAGCATTACCGGCTATTCCGGCGGTGGCAAAAAGCTCATTGCCGAATACGAAGAAGCGGCAGCCATGGAACACAAGGCCGGCGAGTCCAAGGCCATCATGGCTCCTGCCCCCTACGCGCTGGCACTTAGCCACAAGCACTTGCCCGAAATGAAGAAGTACTGCGAGCTTGAAAACACGCCCTTCTTCAACCCGGTACTTGGCCCCTTCTACAAGGGCATGGCAGTGACGGTTTCCATTTTCCCCAGCGTTCTCACCAAGAAGCTGAACCCGGAATGCCTCACCGACATTCTCTCCAAGCACTACGAGGGCTGCCGCTTTGTGAAGGTGATGCCCTACGAAGCCGCCCCCACACTGTTCAACGGCAGGTTGGACCCCACTGTTTGCAATGACACCAACGAAGCCCGCATCCAGGTTTTTGGCAACGAGAACGTGATGCAGGTGACCACCATTATCGACAACCTGGGCAAGGGCGCCAGCGGCGCCGCCATCCAGAACATGAACATAGCCCTCGGCTTGGACGAAAGCATCAGTTTGGTATAAGATGTTCCTAGACGAAAAATCCATCGAAGTACGCTCGGGCAAAGGCGGAGACGGCATAGTCAGTTTCCACCGTGAAAAGTTCGTGCCCCTGGGCGGACCCGACGGCGGGGACGGCGGGCGGGGCGGCCACGTAATACTCCGGGTTAACGAGCAGTATTCCACCCTGCTGGACATGGGCAACGCCAGGCTCTACAAGGCGAAGAACGGCCAGCCCGGCGGCGCGAAGCGCTGCACAGGGGCATCGGCAGAAGACCTGGTGGTAGACGTGCCCCGCGGAACCATCGTAAAGGATGCCGAAGGTCGAATCCTTGCAGACCTGACCGAAGCGGGCCAGAAGTGGATTGCCGCCCGCGGCGGAAAAGGCGGCATGGGCAACCAGCATTTTGCCACCCCCAAGATCCAGGCGCCCCGCAAGTGCACTCCCGGCGAAAAGGGCGAAAAGCGGGAACTCTTCCTGGAGCTGAAGCTCATGGCCGACGTAGGCCTGGTAGGCTTCCCCAACGCAGGCAAGTCCAGCCTGGTAAACAAGATTTCTAGCGGTCGACCCAAGGTGGGCGACTACCCCTTTACCACCCTGGAACCGGTGCTTGGCATTGTGCAGATGAACGGCCACAGCTTCGTAGTGGCCGACATACCCGGCCTGCTGGAAGGAGCCAGCGAGGGCAAGGGTCTTGGTCACCAGTTCCTCAAACACATCGAACGCACCCACACCCTGCTGTTCGTCATAGACGGCTTTGCCGAAAACGCCTACGAGCAGTTCACCGTGCTCAAGGAAGAACTCAAGGCGTTCCACCCCAAATTGGCCAAAAAGCCATACGTCATAGCCCTGAACAAGTGCGACCTGGGGATCGACGAGGCCATAAAGCAGTTCAAGGCCCACAAGGAGAAAGTCATAGTGACTTCGGCCATTACGGGCGACGGATGCAAGGATTTGCAGCAGGCTTTGGACGACGCAGTGCCCCATGTGCAGAAAAAAAAGGTCGGTTGGGAGTCCAAAAAGCCCGCCAAGTGACAATTTTTTGTATTTTATACGCTGTAAGTCGTTGAATACTTTAAAGTTGCAACTTTCAGGAGCTACCGTGGCAGACAAAGCGAACATCACCAAGAAAGACCTGGTGGAAGAGATTTCTGCCCGCACGGGTCTTACCCAGGCGGCCACCAAGGTTGCCGTCGAGAGTTTTTTGGACAGCCTGATTTCCAGGCTCATCGAAGGGAACAACATCGAGATTCGCGGTTTTGGGCGCTTCAAGCTGAAGAAACGCAATGTCAGGACCGCCCGCAACCCCAGGACCGGCGAAGAAGTGATTGTCAAGGCCGGTACCAAGCCCGTTTTTGAAGCCAGCAAGGATTTGTTGAAGTCCGTCAATACCGTAATCGAAGTTCCGGCAACAGCCGAGACGGTTCCTGTCGAAAACGATGGCTAAAAAAGAAGAAAACACCCCCGTCATCCAAAACCGCAAGGCACACCACCTCTATTTCGTGGAAGAAACCTTTGAAGTAGGCATCATGCTTATCGGCTCCGAGGTCAAGTCCATCCGGGACGGCAAGTGTTCCCTGAACGAGGCGTGGGTAGATATCGACGACAAAAAGAACGAACTATGGCTGGTGGGGGCACATATAGACGAATACCTTTTTGCCAACCGGTTCAACCACTTCCCCGCAAGGCGCCGCAAGCTGCTGGCCCATATCCACGAAATCGCCAAGATGCGCAAGGCGAAGGAGCTGAAGGGCTACACCCTGGTCCCCCTAAAAATCTATTTCAAGAACCGCCGGGCCAAGCTGGAGATGGGAATCTGCAGGGGCAAGGACCAGCGGGACAAAAGGCAAGACATCATCAACCGCGACGCAAAGCTGGAAATGGCCCGTGCCGCAAAGGCCCACCGCTAATGAACTGTCTTGTGCGAAAAATGCTGTTCTGCCTGACGCTTGTAGCGCTTGCCGCTACCGCCTTTGCCGCAGGCAAGGTGGACGCAGAGCTGCTTTCCAAGGAATCGAAGCACTCCTTCCACTGGTTCCCCATACAAAAGACCTTCATTTTGGTTTCGCCTGGCGACACCGTCAAGTTCGCCATAGGCAACCCCTACGCTGCGGTGAACAGCAACACCGTGGAGCTGGCCTCCCCTCCCGCTTTGGAAAACGGACACCTGTGGCTAGATAGCGCAGACGCCGTTAAACTTTTCAAGGTGGCTGAACCCGTCGCGCAGTCTAGCTCTGCCGCACAATCCTCCAGCTCCACTCAACCTGCCGCCGAATCAAGCGCAGCGGCAGCGGTTCCCGCAACAGCACCTGCAGAGCCTGCCGCAGCTGCCGCCACAGTCCCCGCAGCCACAGTCCCCGCAGCACCCAAGAACGAAACCGCAGGCACCCGCGAAGTAAAGACCATTGTCATCGACCCAGGGCACGGAGGCAAGGACACCGGCGCCCAGGGCAAAAAGTCCAACGAAAAAGACATTGTACTCGCTATCGGCAAGCTCCTGAAAAAAGAACTGGAAAAAGAGGGCTTCAACGTAAAGATGACCCGAGACAAGGACGAGTTCATTGAACTGGGACAGCGTGCCAACCTGGCAAACCAATGGGACGGGGACCTGTTCATCAGCCTGCACTGCAATGCCATCGACGCTACTCCCGAACGCAAAAAGCAAATCAAGGGCTACCACGTTTACGTACTCCGCGCCCCCGAAAGCGAAGAAGACAAGGCAATCGCCCGCCGTGAAAACAAGGTGGCCACCCTCTACGGCGAAAAGAACGCCAAAGAAGAACTCTCCCCCATCGAATGGTTCAAGCTAGAAGCCCGGCTAGAAAAATACAAGCAGAACAGCTACATGTTCACCGAAGAAATGCTCAAGGCCTTCGACGGCGGAAAAATCCGACGCCAGGCGGGCGGAGTCGGGGGCGCGGGCTTCATGGTCCTGGTGGGTGCGCTAATGCCCGCAGTGCTTTTTGAAATCGGGTTTATCAGCAACCCCGAAGACGAGGCTTACATGATGACTGACGCAGGCCAGAAGGATATCGCCAAGCGGATATCAAAGGCCGTCAGCACCTACAAAGCCGCCGTACACAGCTACCGCGAAACTTTAGGCCGGTAGCTTTTTCGAAAATCACCGCAAAGGTATAACAAAAAACCGGATGCACCTGGCACCCGGTTTTTTAATGACTCTCGCCTTACGAACTACTCAGCAGCGTCCATGTCCGCTTCGTCGATTTCGGCGTTGTGGTACACGTCCTGCACGTCGTCGTGGTCTTCGAACTTGTCGATAAGCTTCAACAGCTTCTGGGCGTCGTCGTGACCCAGTTTAACGGGGTCGTTAGGAACGTAGCTCAGTTCAGCGCTCATCATTTCGATACCGGCAGCTTCCAAGGCCTTGGACACGGCGTCAAAAGCTTCGGGGCTGGTGGAAATTTCATGCACGCCGTCTTCGGTAGACATGTCTTCGGCACCGGCTTCCAGCACCAAGTCCATCACCTTTTCTTCGGGGTACTTTTCAGCATCGACGATAATCACGCCCTTGTAGGTGAACGCCCAAGAAACGGAACCAGATTCGCCCATAGATCCGCCGTTCTTGTTGAAGATGTTGCGGACTTCGGCCACGGTACGGACCTTGTTGTCGGTAAGGCACTGCACCATGATGGCGACACCGGCCGGACCGCGTCCCTCGTACAGCGGTTCCGTCATTTCGGTACCGGAGTTGGCACCCGTACCCTTGGCGATAGCGCTTTCGATATTCTTGGTGGGCAAGCTCTGGCTCTTGGACTTAAGGATAGCCGCACGCAAACGGGGGTTTGCGTCGGGGTTTCCTCCGCCCAACTTGGCAGCAATAGAAATTTCCTTAATCAGCTTATTCCAAGCCTTGGCACGAGCAACGTCGGTTTTAGCTTTCTTGCGTTTGGTGGTGGCCCATTTGGAGTGACCAGACATAAATTACCTCTATAAGGTTTCAGTTGTGATTGTTAAACTTACTCTTCGTCTTCGTCATCTTCATAGACGACTTTTTTCTTTTTCTTCTTCTTTTTCTTCTTTACGACGGGTTCTTCTTCGTCATCGTCATAGGACTTTTTCTTCTTTTTCTTCTTCACCACAGGTTCTTCTTCGTCCTCGTCGTCATAAGAACGCTTCTTCTTTTTCTTCTTCACCACAGGTTCTTCTTCGTCCTCGTCGTCATAAGAACGTTTCTTCTTTTTCTTCTTCACCACAGGTTCTTCTTCATCCTCTTCAGCAGCACGCTTCTTGCTCATCATGGCACGGCGGCGCTTTTCCTTGACCGTCAGGTTGGAACCATCTTCGTCCTCTTCGTCCTCGTTGTAGGAGCGTTTCTTCTTTTTCTTGACAACAGGCTCGTCGTCATCGGCGACCCTGGACTTCTTCACGACCGGAGCAGGTTCAGGTTCTGCAGCAGGTGCCGGACGAGACTTGGCCTTCAGGTTGGCCTGAAGCTGCTTTTTGTCCAGCGGAACTGCGGAAGCCTTCACGATTTCGTCATCATAGGCACCGCCCCACACAGAACCCAAAGCGGTTCCCGTAGCAATGGCATCCTTGAATATGCCCGTAGCCCATTCGTCGTTGGCCGGGGGCAATAGACGGAACTTCACGTTGCGGACCTGGGTGGCCTCGTCTTCCAGGAACAGCATCAGGTCGAACACGCCCACCTGATATTCTTTTCCGTCGGAACCGGCAGCCGTAGAGGGGATGTAGGCCACAACGGCGTAAAGGGTGCCGTCGTACAGGGCACCGTTCAACAATTCCGCATCACCGGCAACGATATGGACGTCACCAATGGCCTGGAATGCCCAAGGAGCCACTTCCACCTTCAGGGAGAACTTCTGCCAGCCGCCCTCGGCAGGCTTAAGCTTCAAAAGGGAACTGGCAAAGGCCTGAAACTCCGGCTTTGCGCCTTCCTGTGCAAAACTCATTGCAGCTAAGGCCATTAGAAGTATGCATAGTAGTTTTTTCATCATCTCATCCTTTTTTATAAACCCAAATAGAATTAATTCTTAAAGAACAGAGCCTTGGCGGCCTCGAACATGGGGTCCTTTTCGTCCGGTTCGCGGCACTCGGTGTAAATACGCACCTTGGGTTCGGTACCGGACGGGCGAACCAGCATCCAGGAGTCGTCGTCAAAGATAACCTTCACGCCGTCCAGCGTCAAAAGCTGCTTCACGGTCTTTTCGTTCTTGCCCACCACAACCTTGGCACCGGGCCTGGCGATGTCGGCAATGGCGTTCACCTTGGCCTTCAAGGGCTCGCCCACCAGGGACTTGTCCACTTCGAAGCCAGAACGGGTCGGGTAGAAGCGGCCATATTCCTCGTACAGGGCATCCAGGTACTCGCCCAGGTTCTTGCCCGTAGTGGCCATGATTTCAAGGGCAATCAAAAGGCCGAACTGGGCATCCTTTTCCAGGGTGTTGTTGAGGCCGGAAATGCCGTCGGATTCTTCGAAGGCCACCAGGGCCTTCTGCTTGGCATTGCGAGAGAGCCAGGGGCGGAAGTTCTTGAAGCCCACCGGAGTTTCCATCACGGGAACGCCCAGCTTTTCGGCAATGATGTTCACAAAATTGGAAGTAGCCACGGACTTGGCCACACAGCCCTGTTCCTTGCGCCAGGTAGCCATGTAGTGGAAGGCGATGGCGCCGAACTGGTTCATGTCGATTTCGCGGGTACCATCGTAGAAGCGGATACGGTCGCCATCCGGGTCAAAAATTGCACCCAGGCGGAACCAGGACTTGCTTTCGTCCAGAACCTTGCGGACCTTTTCCAGGTTCTTGCTAGAGGGTTCCGGGGCGATGCCGCCAAACAGGGAGTCGTCCTCGTTGCGCAGCGTAATCAGGCATTCCGGATTGTCCAGCAAGGCAGCAGGGCGGCGGCGGGTAGAGCCATGCACGTGGTCGCACACCAGGGTCAGGCGGCCCTGCTTGATGAATTCCTTGATGCGGTCGAACTTGATGGTTCCCTGCTTTACCAGGAATTCCTTGTAAATCTTGAGGGAGTCGATAATTTCCCAGTCAACCTTGCCCACCGGTTCAAACTTCCAAGAGGCCATCATTTCGTTGCTGAGCTTGGTGATGACGTTGGTGATTTCCGGACCGGCCGGACCGCCGTCGGCGGGGTTGAACTTGATGCCGTTGTAGTGGCTGGGGTTGTGGCTGGGGGTCATGTTGATGGAGCAGGCGGCACCCAGCATCTCGATACAGGCGCTAAATTCCGGCGTAGGCATTTCTCCACCGTAGTAGACCTTCACGCCGGCCTTGGCAAACTGGTCGGCCACGGCTTCGCAGAATTCATGGCCCAAAAGGCGGTTGTCGTGACCCACCACCACGCCACGCTTCTGGAGTTCGGCAAAATTCTTGACGCCGAGGGCTTCAAAAAGTTCAGGAGTGGCTTCCTTGTAGAGGCGGACAATGGCGGCGCCCACCACCTGCAGATTGCGAAGAGTGAACTCGGAACCGATTTCGCCACGCCAGCCGGAAGTACCAAAGCTAACCTTGGCGCTTTCCTGGGAGGTCAGGGCGACCTGTTTGACCTGTTCAACCAAACCCATGTCCGTTGCGGGGTTGAATTCCGGGGACTGGATCTTTTTCCAAATCTGCGTAATATTTTCCATAAAGGGTCCTATAATTATGTTTTAACAGAACCAATTTAGTAAAAAAGGGTGCGACAATTGACCAGGAATATCCGATTTCAGGCCAAAAAGGGCGTTTTCTAATGCTATATTTACAGCACTATGCAGATTACAAAAGCTTCTCAACTTACTGGTGTTTTCCCCGCGCTGTTCACCCCGCTGATGAACGACGATCCCAAGAACCTCCGCAATTCCATCGACTACAAGAAGATGGAAAAGATGATTGACGACCTTATCGCCTCCGGCGTTTCCGGCATCCTCCCCGTGGGCACCACGGGCCAGAGCGCAACGGTCACCCACAGGCAGCACCTGGACATCATCAAGTTCACGCTGGACTACGTAGACGGCCGCGTGCCGGTTATTGCCGGCGCAGGCTCCAACTGCACCCGTGAATCAGTGGAAATGATCGAAGAAGTCCTGAAGATTGCCGAAGTCCCCGTCCTCTGCGTTACGGGCTACTACAACAATCCCTCGCAAGAAGGCATCGAAAAGCACTTCAAGACCTTGAGCTCCGAAACCGGAGCCAAGATTATCATTTACAACGTGCCGGGCCGCACCGCAAGCTACGTGCACCCCGACACCCTCATCGCCCTTTCCGAAGACAAGAACATCATCGGACTCAAGCAAGCAGTCGATTTCCGCATTGGCGAAAAGTTCCATGAAGACACCAAGCGCGTCATCAACGAAACCAAGAACAACGACTTTGCCGTGCTGAGCGGTGAAGACGGATTCTTCATCGACATGCTGGAGATGGGCGGTACGGGCCTGGTGAGCGCAACGGCCAACATCCCCGAAGCCGCCAAGATTTTTGTGGACCTGTACAAGGCCTTCCAGGCCGGAAAGTTCCAGGAATGCGACGACCTGCAGGATGCCGCCCGCGACTACGTGGAAGCGACCTTCTGCCGCAAGAACCCGATCCCTCTGGGAACCATGTTCAACAGCCCGCTGTTCCAGCCCATGACCAGCGTCAAGGACACCGCCCGCGGCGACGAGGCCGTGGCACGCATCATGAAGCTTATCAACGAAAAGGCCGCAAGCCTGAAGAAGTACCACGTTTAATTTTTCAAGGAGAATCTCATGGCAAAGGCTACAAAATCCATTACCGACATTGTCTGCGACTACCTCAAGAAGCAGAAGCTCTCCCCCATCCCCGTTCAGACCCTGAACGAAGAAGTGGAGGCCACCCGCTACTTTGGCGGCGACCTCAAGGAATTCATCACCGCAGCAAAGACCCTGGGCGCCAAGGGCGTGTTTGTGGAAACACTCTACTTGGAAGAAGACGAATTCTTCTACGATAGCGGCATGGACGACGAAGAATACATGGCCCTGTACGGCAACGACGACTGCTGCGACGGGCAGTGCACCTGTGGCAAGTGCAAGGACAAGAAGGGCAAAAAGGCCAAGGACGACGATTCCGACGTGGACGGCGTGTGGTTCGAGCCCGAAGACCTGGACGGTCTGGACCTTACGCTGCTCAAGCCCCAGATGGCCAAGTACCTGGACCGCATTGGGGAAGCCTGCGGCGTGCGCCTGACAGTGCCCGGCGTGGACCACCTGGAAGTGGAACTGTTTGCCGACTGGTACGACGAATTCGCAGAGCTGGTGGACGAAGCCTCCGAAGCTATCGAGGTGGACCCCAACGACGCTTTGATGCAGGCCCAGGCTATTTTCGAGGCCGAAGAAGCGGCCGCTGCAAAAGCCAAGAAGACTGTGAAAATTGCGGCTCATCCCCCGAAAAGTGGAAAAAAGACCGCTAAGAAAAACAAGAAATAATTACAACCGCACATTGGGAAAATCTAGGACGGCGTCAGCCGTCCTTTTTTATGCATAAACAAAAAGCCCCCGGACAAGCCGGGGACCAGGAGTGCAATCTAATGATTGTACAATCTTACTTGACAGCTATGCGCTGCACGGAGCTGCCTTGCTTGACCAGGTAGACTCCAGCCTTCTGGACGCGGGCCTTGACAGCCTGGGCCACATTGCCGCCATTGGCAATGGACACGCTGCCCAAGAACTTGCCCTGCATGTCGAACACCTGCACATCCTTGCCGGCGTGGAACAGGCGGACATTAGAAGCGATAGCGGCAGGAGCCTTAGAGGAACCTGAAGAGTTCACATTTCCCTGAGAGGGGCTGGAAGGCGGCACATAGGGAGTGGTCTTGTCCACCTGCTTCTCGGTAAAGGAGA
Organism: Fibrobacter succinogenes; assembly: GCA_902767785.1. Lineage (GTDB taxonomy): Bacteria > Fibrobacterota > Fibrobacteria > Fibrobacterales > Fibrobacteraceae > Fibrobacter > Fibrobacter succinogenes_D. The sequence continues at coordinate 17,076 of CACXIR010000037.1, forward strand.
TCTTGTCAATATCGATCCAGCCATAGTCAAAGGTAACACGGAGGGTATGCTGCCCCTTGGTGAGCTTTGCGGTGGTTCCGCTGAATTCCTGGAAATCAGTCCAGCTCGTGGTCAAAATTCCATCGATTGTTCCAACCGGAGTGCCGTCAATGGAGATGCTCAAATTACTTTCGGCGCCATCTTCATCTTCGCGGGCGGCAAGGACGCTGAAGTCATAGGTTCCGTCATAGGTAACGTTCACCGTATATTCTACCCAAGAATCAGGATTGATAGAACCCAAGGTGGTTCCATTGTTCTTGAAGTCCCCATCGGAATTCTGATAGTCTTCTATTTCGATCGTTCCCGGCAAGGAACCTACGGCAGTCTGGCTCTGAGCCGTGCTGCTAGAGGAGTTGGTAGATGCACTGGAAGTGACAGTGGAACCCTCGGCGTTGTCCACCATGTTGAAGTAGGTGTAGTTAATGTTTCCCGTAGCACCTCCACCAGCCTCAGCCATAAGCATCACCTCGGTAATTTTGCCGAATTGCATCGTGACTTCGTCTTTTGCCCCGTTTCCGTCTGATGTCAAGATACGAGCGGTCTTTCCATTGAACAATTGTTCCCATTTGTTGAAGTGGGCGGAAATGTCTATATGTCCACAACTACGAGGCGTTTCGCGAACACTGAAGAACTGTACAAATGTGGCGCAGCTTCCGTTTGATTTAGCCGGTTTACATTTACGCAAAAAAGCATGAATGGTGTATTTGGCGCCATCTACCGTTATTTCGCCAAACTTTTCACCAATGTAGGCCTCACTCGGCCGGCTGAACCAGTCATCCACAATGTAGTATTCTACTTCCGGACTCTTTGTCCAGCCATAAACACCAATGTAGCCGTACGTGGCGTTTCCCTGCTTGGTATATTTATAGTCTACTGCAAAATGCTTGGTCTTATGGTCGATACCCGTAATTTGGCTCCAGTTTCCATAGCTATATCCCACACGGGCCAAGTAATCATCTGTACCACTCCAACTGGCCTCAAATGTGCCATTGTCATAATACTTCATGCTGTTGTTTCCACCCTGATACCACTGTTCAAAACCCCAATCGGTTCCGTTAACGCGACCAGTGGTAGAACCGCTTACAGTATGAGCATTGCCACGGGCTGTAGGCATCTGATCATTACAAGCATCAACGGCGAATGAATGGGTGGAAAGGAAACCAAGGGACAAGACCGTCAAAACCTTGGCAGACTTCGAAAGTATATTCATAATTGCACTCCTTTACAGAGCCAATCCCTGGGTATAAAGATATACAAAAAAAGCCCCGATGGCACCGGGGACGAGTGTAAATTTATGTAAAGATGG
>CACXIR010000038.1 GCA_902767785.1 Fibrobacter succinogenes
TCCGAACAAACGAAGCGCCGTGTCGGGTTCGGCAAGCACATCTTCCAGGCCGCTGAACTTCACGTGGTCGGACTCGCCCTCCACCACGATAGCCTTGGAAGCACTGGGGCCGTGGAAGGCGATGTTGGGGATCGGCAGGCCCAGAATGGCGCGGGCATGCAGGGCAAACTCCGAAAGGTCTTGGGAAATCATGGTGACCATGCCCGTGTCATGAGGGCGCGGGGACACTTCGCTGAACAGCACCTTGTCCTTGCACACGAACAGTTCCACGCCGAAGATGCCGCGGCCGCCCAGGGCGTCAGTGACCTTCTTCGCGATGTCCTTCGCCTGCTCCAGAAGTTCGGGCTTCATGGGCTGGGGCTGCCAAGATTCCTGGTAGTCGCCGCCCACCTGATGGTGCCCCACCGGCAGCAAGAAACTGGTTCCGCCCACGTGGCGCACCGTCAAAAGGGTAATCTCGTAGTCGAAAGGCACAAAGCCTTCCACAATCACGCGGCTCGCCGCACCCGTGCGGCCACCCGTCTGGGAAATCTCCCAGGCCTTGTCCACGTCGGCCTCGGTCTTCACCGTGCTCTGGCCGTGGCCCGAAGAACTCATCACCGGCTTCACCACGCAAGGGATACCGATCTCGGCGACGGCCTTCTTGAAATCCTCGTAACTGTCGGCAAAACGGTAGGGGCTGGTGGCGAGGCCCAGTTCCTCGGCGGCCAGGCGCCGAATTCCCTCGCGGTTCATGGTCAGCTTGGTGGCCTTGGCCGTGGGAATCACGTGGAAACCTTCCTTCTCCAGTTCCACCAGCGTATCGGTAGCAATGGCCTCCACCTCGGGCACGATAAAGTCGGGCTTTTCCTGCTCGATCACGCGACGCAGTTCGGCACCGTCCAGCATGTTGATGACGTAGGAACGGTGAGCCACCTGCATGCCGGGGGCGTTAGCATAACGGTCCACGGCGACCACTTCGACGCCGAGACGCATCATCTCGATGATGACTTCCTTGCCCAGCTCGCCCGCACCGCAAAAAAGGACCTTGGTGGCGCTAGAACTAAGAGGTGTACCGATTTCAGCCATAAAAAACTCCTTGCTACAAAGGGAAATATAGTGGGAATCACCTTGTCACTTTGCGAATTTCCCACCCTCCGTTTTTACAGATAGCGGTAATCTCCATCCCGTTGACCACTTCGGTTCTTGTCTTTCCTTCTCTACTGCACCAAAGTAGGCCTTCCAAAAAGTCTACCGCATCTCCGGATTCATAAGACACTCCATCTACATTTTCACAATCCTGGATCAAAAGTTCAAAGATGGCTTTGTATACCGACGTTCCGTAGTAGCCTTTACTGACGGCCTGTATGGTATTTCCACTACAGCTCACATCAAAAAAACTTCTCAAGCGTTGAATATTGTTGGAACACACCTCACGAGCAACATTCTTATTGAACTCCACTTCCTGGATCAAATATCCATCAGAGATTCTAGAAGTAGAAGTGATGGTTTCCCCCGACTTGGATATCTTGATTACCAAGGGATTATCCGACATCACCCTACAAGAAACCACGGTACCCCCAAGCAAATAGTCGGAACCAGATCCATTTCCCGAAGAGCCTTGTGAAGAGCCTTGTGAAGAGCCAGTTGACACCCAACTACCAGATTGGCAACGGTATGCCGTATGATTTTCGGCAACAGTACGCACCTGACCTTCCAGCAAAGAGGTGCACACGCCCAGATCTGCATAAGTGGGCACTGCCGAAACACCGGCACCTGCGTTAGCTCCATTGCAACCGCTAAGGGTCGCCCACACAAAAAAACAGAATCCCATCCATATTTTTTTCATAGGTTTCCTCTCAGAACTAAGAAAGACGAGGTTTGCCGGTCCAGCCCAGCTTTTCGCGGAGGGCTCCCACGAAGCCAGTATGGCGCATACGTATAAAGGTAGTCACCGCTTTGCTTTCTGTCAAGGTCACCTCGTCGCCAGGGTTCATCTGGTAGGTTACACGCCCATCGAACACCAGGTCCAGGGGTCGCTCCACCGCCGATGCAATCTGTAGCTTCTTTGGGGTCAGGGACAACACCAGAGGCCGCACAGAAAGGCTGCTGGGTGCCACCGGGGTAAGTACCACCGCAGGGGTCGCCGGGTGGATGATGGGTCCGCCCGCCGCCAGATTGTAAGCCGTAGAACCCGTAGGGGTCGAAATCAAAAGGGAGTCCGCCCAGTATTCCGTCAGGTTCGTGCCGTTATAGACAACGTTCACGTTCACCATGCGGTCGGGAGCGTGGGCACGGATGTGGACTTCATTCAGCACCGTCTGCTTGAACAGGCATTTCTTGCCACGGTAGACGGCGGCATCGATCATCATGCGTTCGCGGGTGGAGAACTCCCCCGCAAGCAAATCGTCGAGAGTCTTGGAGAGACCCTCTACACGGGACTCCGCCAGGAATCCCACACGACCCGCGTTCACTCCCAAAATGGGAATGCCGTGCCCGAGGGCGATATGGGCCGCCGAAAGCACGGTGCCGTCACCGCCAATGGCGAGCAGCAAGTCCATGTTATTGAGGCCAGATTCTTTCACCACGCGGATAGGCTTTTGCACAAGGCCCTTTAGAGATTCCAGAGCGAAAAATTGCACTTGGGAGTGAGCCTTGGCCCAGGCGGAAATCTGTTCCAAAGCAAGGGCCAAGTCCGCGCTCTTGTCCTTGAAACCTACAATGCCGATTTTCTCGAAAGACTTTTTCACGGACTCACCCCCGTGTCTTCCATCACATTCTCGTCTGCCGTAGCATCGGCTAGTTTCTTGAGGATTCCCGGGAAATGTTCCTCCACCACTTCCAGGTGGCCCACCGGTTCCTGCAAGTCCAGAGCCAGGGAAAGCACGTTCAGTGCGAGGCCCACCTGGGGGCAGGTTCCACCATCAAAAGAACCATCGAATACAATGTTTTCAAGGCCGCGAACCACCAGGCCATCTTCATAGACGCCCACCTCTACGCCGGTCTTGCGCAGTTCCGACGCCAGGAATTCATTGACGGGCCTTTGAGACTTACGGAATTCCTTGGGCAGCCGCAAAATGGTTTCGCCCTCGGCAAAGCAGGCCGCTACCGCCAAAAGCGGGTATTCCTCAAAACTGGAAGCAATCAGGTCTTCGCCAAAGCGGCGACCCTGCAGGCGCTTGCCCGCATCTACGGGGAAAACTTCTATATCGCCAAAAACGTCGCCGTACTTTTCGCGGCGGGTCACCACCTCGATGTTAGCCCCCATGCGCTTGAGGCAAGTAATGGCTCCCGTGCGGCTGGCGTTCAGCTCCACGTTCTTGATGAGGATGCGATTCCCCTTGGGAACGGCGCCCACAGTAGAAAGCAATATCAGGGCGCAGGCTTCGGTAAAGTCGCCGGCCACGTAATAGTCACGGCCTGTAATGACCTTGGTCTCGGACATCTCGGTAAACTGCGTCCGCTCCACCTTCTTGCCCTGGGCCATAAGCAAGCGGCGTTCAAACTCGCTCAGCTGTTCCACGCCACGGCCCTCGTAACGAAGGGGGACTCCAAAGTACTGGAGCATGCGGGTCCACTGGTCCCGAACCACGGTCTTTTCCTCAAAGCTCAAAAACTCGCCGCGAATCAAGGCCCGCAGCATTAGGCGAATACGCCCCACATAGGGGACGCTTCCCAAGGAATCCTTCTTAGTGGGCAAGTTTTCTGGTGCAAAGCGGAACTGGAACTTGCAGGGTTCCTCCCCCTCCACCACAATCTTGAAATGTTGTTGGAGCTGTTCGCGGGCAGAACTTATGGCTCGCTCCCCCTCCTCGCCCTCTTCGGTGGCGAAGGTAAAGACCTGCTCTGTATCGCGGCTGGCTAGGGTCCACAAAAGCACACTGTCCCGCTCCCCGAAGGTAATGGGAAGCAACGACGGGATGGGATACTGGAATCCCTTGCCCGTAAGCACCATCTCGTGCCCCTGAAGGTTCGTAGAAAGTCCAAATTCTTCCAGGGCCTTTGCAAAATCCCTGCCGCCCGCAGACCAGGAAAAGTCCTGCAGCATGGTGCGTCCGTTTACCAGGAGTCCCATGACAAGAGCCAGGTTTGTTCGTTCCCTATCTGAATTCAGGTAGAATTCCATTACCTTTCCTTCACCTCGTAATCCAGGTACTTCAGCAACTTCAAGGCACGGGCCGCCTCTTCCTCGGTCTTGAACGCAAGGAGCAGGGTTCCGGCCACGTTCTCGCGGACCTTCATGAGTTCCACGTCGCGGACGTTCAGGCCTTCCTGGGCCAAAGGTTCCAGCACGCTGAGAAGAGCGCCGGGTTTATCCTTCAGCTGAACCGTAATCTCGAAAAATGCCGACGCAGCGTTACGGCCCGGCGCGAACAGGCTTGCCCGGCCGTCGTTACCGGACTTGAAAATCTTTTCCAGCGCGGCGGAATTGTCGGCGGACTGCGACGCCTCGCTTATGGGAGCCGCACCGTCCACCACCTTCAGGGCGTTCATGGCCTCGATGGTGCGGTCAAGCCCCGCACGGACCTCTTCCAGTGCCCGAACCGTCTCCTTGCGGTTGGTGACCGCAATGTCGTGCCACATTCCCCAACCGGAGGCTGCAATACGGGTCATGTCCCGGAAGGCGCGGCCCGCATAATGCTGGTAGTTGTGCGAGAGCAGGCGCTCCGGCAGGTTCCCCGCCAGCGTGGAACTGAGCATTTGGGGCATGTGGGAAACCCAGGCCATAGTAGCGTCGTGATGCTCCGGCGGGAACACCACTGGGTTTGCGCCCAAAAACTTCACCAGGGTAAGCAGGGGTTCGTAAACCGATTCTTCCGTACCCTCGGGAGGACACACGAACCAGTAGGCGTTCTCGAAAATGGCCGGATCGTTGTGCTCACAGGTCCGTTTTTCGGAACCCGCCATGGGGTGGCTCCCCACAAAGCGGAAGGGCGGAGGTAGTTTTGAACCCGCCTTGCAAATTTCCACCTTGGTGCTGCCAATGTCGGACACCAGCACCTGCCGGGTTGAGCCGCCGCGTGCCGTTTCCGCAGCAAATTCCTTAGCCCAGGACACCCCCTTCAGGGCTTCCATAGTCTTTAGAATGTGAAGGATGGGGCCGCACAACAAAATCAGATCGCTGTCCTTGGACCATTCCTCCACGGAGTCGTATTCAAAAAACTCGTTGGCCAAATCCAGTTCCTTGGCACGTTTGAGGGTGGCCGCAGAACTTACCGCACGGATAACAGCGGGAAACTTGGCCTGCCGGACTGCAGCCGCAATGGAACTGGCCAAAAGCCCAAATCCAACCAGGGTAATGCGCATTACAGGTCCTCCACCTTGCGGGTCTCTTCCATGATGACCTGAAAAATGCGTTTTACGGACTGGGGGTCCAAAGGACCTTCCTGATTCTTGGCGATTTCCTCCACGGAATCCAGGACCCGGCCTTCCCTGCCTTGGTCCAAAACCGGCAACCCCGCCTGCTTCTTGAGTTTCCCGATTTCATGGGCGAAAGACGCCCTCTTGTTCAAGAGGGAAACCAGTTCCACATTCAGTTCGTCTATGCGGGTTCGCCAGTCTTCAATATTCATAGCGGGAAAGATAGTAAAATGAGTACCAAAATCTTGGAAGCAGGACCATTTAGACAACCATTTCGCATAGAACTAGCAGACGTCCCTTCCATTTTTTCTTGTTTATTGTCATTTTATGTCACAACTTCGAAAGTATATTTGGATTACACCCTTCATCAAGGAGGCCAACCATGGCAAACGTAATCTTCTACGTCAAGGTCAAAACAACAAAGGCAACCAACATTTACGCCTTCTCCCGCAGCGAAACCGGCATCCTAGACTTCAATGGAACGTCGGCACCTTCCGCCAGCGAACTTTCCCAGATGCAGTGCGTCGAGGGGAGCCGCTACTTCACGCCCTCCTGGTACACCTACCTGCCCGAAGAGTTGCAAGCAGAAATCCTCGTCTACATTCCCGCAAATATCGAAAACATGGACGCGGGACAATACTCCTTCCTGCTGCATGTAGGAGCCCTGATGCTAGCCGTCCAGGCGCGAGATGGCCTTTTGGCCGCAGAACTCCTGCACCGCCGTTCCATGGTATTCGCAAACTTCACTCCCCTAGTGCTACACATCGTGAAGCCAATCGCTGCAGAGGCCCTCTTTGCAAGAATCTATGGAGGGTTCACCGGTGAAGGCAATTTCAAGCAGGTTTACCAGGCAAACGCTGCCATCGCCACTGGCGAAACCGACGTTTCCGCCATCTTGTTCGCAGCCGCCCGCGACACCCTAAAGCCCGAACCCGAAAAGGAATCTCCAGAAGAAATGTTTATCCGATATTTCAGGGAATGCGGCAATGCCGACTTTACCATCGGAATCGTGGGAGCATCGAGCCACCCCTGGATCAATAGTGTTGAAAAATTCGGAGTCATCTCCGATTCCGCCATCAGCTTCCATTTCGGCGACGACCCCTATGCCGCAGGCAAGAAACAACGGGAACTGTTTGCATCGCTAAAAACGATGGTGCAGGCCGAACCCTACAACCCCCACGACCACAACGCCATATGCGTGAGCATCGATGACCTGGATGCAATACTCAAGGGGGTCTCCAGCAGGAGCAAGGCCGGCTACCTGCGGGCAACGGCAGCGGCAATCCTCCGCAAAGCCCGCCCGAACCTGTTCAGCTATGGCTCCGAACTTTGGAGGCTGGGAGCAAATCCCGAACACTTCGAGAACTCCATCGTAACACGCCTAAAACTTTAAATCCTCGTTGGCCCTCCCGCAAGGGAGGGCTTAGCCTTAATAACAAAATAATCGTCCCAAAAACATTTTTTTTGTATATATTAATGATATGCTACAGTTAAAATTCGCACTGAACCTGGAACATCTCGCCGACGAGATGATTAAGGAAATTTCCAAACATTGGACCGACCCGTTCAACGCTCCAATTGTCATTTTTCCCGATTCAAAACTGGAACAGTGGTTCCGCCTGCGCTGGGTGCAAAAAAAAGGAGTGCTTGCAAACCTGAACAAGAACTCCATTGACCAATTTCTTTTCAACATCTTAGTCGGCGAAGACAAAACACGAAAAAAATTGAATTCCGACATGCTTGCGAATGTCATCATCTCATACTTGCAGCAAAAGACCAACGGGCAATTCAATTACGAACTTCTAGGGGAAGGTGTCAAGGCTTACTTGGAAACCAACGGCACCCTAGACGAGAACAGGCTATTTGACTTTGCAAATGTCATGGCAGGACTTTTCCTTGAATACGAAACCAGTCGTCCCAGCGGGTTCATTTCTGATTCGGAAACAGGTAAAAGAGCCGAAGGAATTCTCGACTGCTGGAAACAGGATGAAGAAAAAGACTTCTTTATCACCCAAAATGGGACAGCAGCAGTCAACGAAGCGTGGCAACGTAAACTTTATTCGGCATTATTCCATGAAAGAGCAAACCACAAATCTCTTTTGACACAGGCTTTTAAAAAATCCGCCGAAAAGAAAAGTCCAGAAATCACTTACCTTACGCTCCCCTACCTTTACGAAGCCTGCAAAGATGCAAATGGCAAGGCCTCATTCCATTACAATAGCGATTTACCCGTATTTATCTTTGGGCTATCGGGCATGGGACATTTTTACCGCGTCATATTGCAAGAGTTCGCAGCCCAACATGAAGTCTATGCTTTCATTCAAAACCCCTGTATGGCATTCTGGGAAGATTGCAGCGGTGTACGCAAGCCAACCGAAAGCATGCATCTCGCTCTTCCAAGGCTCGCTACAGACCCCAATGATGAAAGTGAACTGATAGATGAAAACGAAAACGAGCTGCTGCGCTATTGGGGCAAAGCGGGTCGCGACAACATCAAACTCTGGAGCATCGCCACAGATTACAACTTTACGTTTGACGAAGAATCCATTGCCGACAGAAAAATGGACATTCCCTGCGATACATTGCTGCATCAGGTGCAGTGGATGATAGCGAACCGCAAGAATGTGTTCTGCGAAGGCTCAGACATTCCCAACAAGATTCCTTTTGAAAAAGATTGCTCCCTCAGCGTGACAACGGCACCTTCAAAAATCCGCGAAGTGGAGGCACTACATTCCCGCATTTGCAAGCTGCTTTCCGAAAAAGACCCGCAGGGGAACCCCAAAGCAACCATCGCCGACATCCTTGTCGTATCCCCAAACATAGACGATTACCGTACAGCCATTTTCCAGGTTTTTGACCAGACAAGGGAAGGGTTCCACATTCCCTTCAAAATCGTAGACTCTGCCGCCCATGACTCACTCACAGCAAATGCACTAAAAATCCTTTTCTCCATCCGCGAAAAAGGGACTCTCTCAAGGCCCGACTTCTTCGCCCTCGTCCGTAATCCTGTGGTGCAGAACGTCCGCAATATTGACGCCAATGAAATCTCTGATTGGGAGTCCTGGACTTCCAACATGAACATCTACCGCGACCGCATCGTCGAAGACCATGGCGAAACCCGCCGCGAGGAATCATGGACCACAGCGACACGACGCCTTCTGCTTTCTCGCTTCAGCTATGGTAACATCCACACCAATGTAGGTGAGATTAGCCCCTATAGCGACATTAGCAGCACAAACGACCATTCCCTTTACCGGTTTGTTGACGCCATCGATTCGCTTGAAGACTGGATGGCTCTTGGTACCGAGGGCGTTACAGAAAACGACCTTTCCGCCATTTATCAGTTCTTGGATTCTTGGCTCTGCATGGGCGATCCGTCTAAAGATCTTACGGGAGAAAGCATCATCTACCATTCCGTCTCCTCTGTACGAGAAAACCTAAACTACCAATACTTTGCCGGCAGTGAATCCATCTCGTTCAAATGCATTTCGCAGACATTGTTGCACGCCGCCCGTGGCTCAGAATACAGCTGCGGCAACCTGTTCATTAACGGGCTTACCTTCATGAAGTTTGCACCAAACCGCATTGTTCCGGCCAAGTACCTGTTCTTTATTGGAGCCGACGCCGCAAATTTCCCGGGGGTACGGAACACGAACACCCTTGACCTACGCAAGTCGTGCCGCCCCTGGCCCGGCGACGATTCCATCGTCAGCAGGAACCGATACGCATTCCTTTGCGAACTCATGAGTACTTCAGAAGGTTTCTTTATTAGCTATGTGAACAAGGACTTGCAAAAAGACGAAGATTTTTACCCTTCGTCCATTGTAAACGATATTCGCGGATTTTTGAGAAATGCGGCCAAGGCCAGCGGCGTAAGGGATGCCGAAATCCTTAAGAAAATGTGGCCCAATGAAGACATTCCGCTAGATGAAACCCGCCCATGGGAAATGCTATTTACCCGCCGCGAAATCCGCAACAAGAACGCACACCTGAAATTCGGAACAGACCGCACCATAGTCAACTTCACTCCCAACACAGACGGCAGTGAACCTCAACGACTACCCGAGCAAGTGAACATTTATCAATTCAATAAATTCCTTTGCGACCCATTTGAATTCCGCGTTGATGAAATAATGTATATCGAGGACAAAAAAGAAGATCCCGAAAAAACAGAATTTGAACCACTTTCTATTAACAAATTGCAGCAATTCCTATTGCAGCGTATGCTTGTGGTACAAAAGCTTGGCGTTTTTGAAAACAATTGCCTGACAACAGAAGAAGACATTTTCTCTTACGCACTCTCTAAGGGATTATTACCCAAGGGTACCTTCAGCACAAGCATTTGGGAAGGCGTACGCGATTCTGCCGAACTCATCGCCCACTCCATTGAAAAACGTTACAGCAAGGAAAAATTTCAATATGGGAAACGAGCCATAGAACTCAAAATGAACGGCTGGACCCTTTTAGGTCAAATCCCCTTGCTTGTTCAAGACACCGACACCATCCACCTAATTGTCATGGTTTCATCTATCAGTCAGCGTCATTTTGTTTCACCCTATATTCAGGCACTTGCACTCATTTGCGAATGCGGACAAAAGAACGTGCCTGTTCCCGACATCACCATAGAATGTTTTTCTACAGGAACATGGCAAGCGAAACGCATTCCGCAAACACCCGAACATGCCGCAGAACTACTGGAAAACCTCTATCAGAAAATGTTTGCGGTGCAAACTGGCGAAAATAGCGAACACTATAGCAAAGTCGTCCCCATTGATTTCATCTCCAACGAAAATATTTATTCTTACGATGATTATATCAGTGCTATTGCAAACAAAAACTCTTCTCCTTGGGCATACTTCGCGGGCCACAAAATGTTTGACATTGAGAAGGTTTGCGGCTTTACCGAAGATAATTTCAGCACCCTTTGGCCAGAAGAAGAAGACGCCATTAAGGATCTGTCTCCCGATTTGTGGAACCCCGAAAATAACGTGATGGAGGATACCAATGCTCAATGACTTTGACATTAACGAATTCCATCTTGGGAATAATCTGTTTGTCGACGCCTCGGCTGGCACGGGTAAAACACACACCATTCAGCAATTGGTGGCCAAGCTTGTGCGGGGTGAAGAAGGGCATGCCGGCATTCCACTGTCTAAAATCTTGATTGTGACCTATACCGACAAAGCCACTGGTGAACTTCGTGACCGCATCCGTCAAAAGATGGAAGAATGCCTTGCAGAAGAAAACCTGGAATGTTACCGCGAAGCACTGCAAAACATCCATACGGCATCCATTTTCACCATCCATTCCTTTTGCCAGAAGGTGCTGCACGACTTTGCGTACGAAGCAGGAGCATCCTTTAATTTAGAGGTTGTTTCGGACGACAGTATTGAAGCGTTAATCCAGCGGCTGATTCGCGACAAGTGGTCTTTTGAGCCTGAATTCATGGACATAGTGAATTCATTAAGATTCGATATGGATTTGTTTGTCAAGGGCTTCGTAAATACGGCTAAATACAAGTTGCTGGACCGTAAAACGGAATGTTTCATCCCATCCTTTACCACGCTAGAGTCCATTTTTAATTTCTGCCCGGAGGCACGTATTGCATGGGAGATTCTGCTCAAGAACAAAGATAAGGTTTACCAAGAAAAGAAAACGACAAAGCCCAAGTGCATTTCGGCACTTATTGACGCCATACAGGCATACGACGGCACAAAACCCCTATTTCCTGGGAATCCTTTCAACAAGAGCTGGCAAAACATTTGGGACTCTGACAAATTGAACGCAGCAATTGACACGATGATTTACGTCAAGGACAGGCATCTGGAAAAAGTTACCATAAATAGGTGGCAAAAGTTCATTTTCAGGCACGTAGACGAACTTGTAGAACTCTGGCAAAAAGAAAAACACCAGAACAAGACGCAGTCCTTCAATGACATGATTAGCGACGTCCACGATTCCATTGTAAACGGCAACGGCCAATTGGTTGAAAAACTGCGTCAAACTTATCGCTACGCCATCATTGACGAATTTCAAGACACAAACCAATTGCAGTGGGACATTTTTAAGACAATATTCTTCAATGGCAACGAAAACAACATCGTAGTTGTAGGCGACCCCAAGCAGTCAATTTTCTCGTTCCAAGGAGCAGATGTCGGCGTTTACCGCAAGGCCATTGACGAGATTAAAAAAGAAAATGGCCGTCGGCTTTCAACGAACTATCGTTCCAGCGACGACATCATCAACGCCTGCAATGAACTTTTCAAGGATGGCTTCCTCGTAGGCGATAAATTCTCCGAATCCGACGTACCGAGCGAGAATCTCAAGAAAAAAATGCCGACCTTAAATAATGAACCCACGAAACCTTTGTGGATTTCAAGCCTTTCTAACGAGTTTGAATTTGCCAATTTTGCGGTACGGAAAATTATAGAATGTTGTGCTCCAAGCACTGAAGACGAAAAAAAGACAGCACTGCAAATTTTTGACAAAGACAAAAAAACAATGCGCAATGTCCGTTTCTCAGATTTTGCAATCCTGTCTCGAATTCGGCCAGAAATGGTCGCTTTGGAAAATGCGATGGCACAAGTAGGAATACCGTACACCCGCTATAAAGATACGAATCTGTTTTGCGGAAAAGAATGCACTCACTGGATTTCGCTTTTGAAAGCGCTTAACGTGCCTGATTTCTCTAGCTGGAATCGCAAGTTCTTGAACGAAGCCTTAATTACGGATTTTTTCAGAGTACCCCTTGAACGCGTAAAAGACGCATCGTTTATCCACCCAACCAGCCACATCATAAAATTATTCATTGGCTGGCGGCAGCTCATTGCAAAGAAACGCTGGGCAGAACTCCAAGAAAGCATATACCAAGAAACGGAAATAGACAAATTCTTGAGTACACCGGCCACCTTGCAACAGCTGGCGAAAATCAAGCAAATCGGGACATACATTTTCGACTACCTGTACAACAACCGTGTCTCGCTTGAAGAAGTCATCAAGCACCTGCAGGGTTTGGCAAGCAACTCCGAAAACGTGGACGATGATGACGGCAATCTGGTGGCAAAAGGAAGCGATTTTGACGCAGTGAGGCTCATAACCATCCACTCGTCCAAGGGCTTGGCTTTTCCGATAACCATTATCACAGGTGGCCTTCGCGGCGATAACAATCGTCATGACCGCGAACCATACGCATTTAGCCTTGCAAACGAAAAAAACATCGGTTTTGATTCAGAAATTTCAAAACAAACAAGTCGCCAAGAATCACATGCGGAATGGCGTAGGCTTATGTATGTGGCGTACACCCGTGCAGAATCTTTGATGATTGTTCCGCAATATAAAATTTGGTATAATGATGACGGCAAAAGCATTAAAGACAATTCCCCATTCGCCTTTCTCGCAAGAGCAATTGAACGCCTGTCCAATACAGCTTTTGCACGGGCACAAGAAAGCGAGAATCCATCTTTGAACTTACCAATATTCAAAGAAACCGTGGCACAAATTTTGCACAATGCGAAAAAAGAAGAAACCGACAACAGCAGCCTTCCCGATTTTGATTCCCTACAGCACAAGGTAAACAACGCCTGCATTTACCAGCACTCTTATTCCAGTTTAGCCTCCAAAAAACGCACCCTTGAGAATCTCGATGACATCTATGACAATGGCGAAATTTCCATTGACGGAAACCGTGCCAACCGCGAAGATCTTAGTGAAGGCCGGAATGAAGCCAGCAGCATCCTGATAGACGATGCTGCAGCCTTGGTGCAGCCCTGCACAAACTACGACAAGAACGCCCCTATTGCAAATGTCGCGAATTACCCGCGCGGCGCGAACTTGGGAGACGCACTGCACAAGGTCTTCGAAAATTTGGATTTTGAAGCTATAGGACGTCTGTCCAATGAAAATGAAGCATGCAACGACGCTGAACTCAGCAACTTGATTGCAGAAACCTACCAGGGAAATTCCATTCCCGTTCAGGAACATCCCGAATGGAACGGCCTTACGGCAAGTTTCATTTGGAACACGATGAATGCGGAACTCCCTGAAATTCACGGAAGCACTGCCACCGGCAAAACATTCTGCCTCAAGGATCTACCCGCAAAGGCACGCCGTGCCGAAATGGGATTTCATTTAGATAGCCATAATGGAAAGGATAGCCATTGGGTAAACAGCATCTGCAAGGGTTTTATAGATCTGATGTTTGTCCGCGAGGGCGACGATGGAGAATACTACTCCATTCTGGACTGGAAATCCGACGTAATGGACGATGCCGACTACAGCGACAAAGAAGCCCTCTCAAAAAAAATTGAAGAGGATTATTCGATACAACGCGTACTTTACAGCTACTTGCTCATCAAGTGGCTCAAGACATTCTATGGTGACCGCGAATCCGAAACGGGACTTGTCAAAGGCCTAAACGAGCAGCAAATTTTTGAAAAGCACTTCGGAGGCATCTATTATGCCCTTGCACGCGGGACAAAAGCCCATACCTGCAACGGAATCTATTGCCAGACCTGGAAAAGTTTTGCGGACCTTGAAAAAAGCTATAACAAAGTCGCCGCTCTCATGAAGCGTAGCGCTAAGGAGTCGGCATGACCCTTGATGAAAAAGCAAAAGTTGACGGCACAGTTAGCGAATTTTATTCTCTACTCCGCAATCTACGTGCAATTACCCCCATCGCCGAAAAGATGCATAATTTACTATGCACCCTGCAACACGATCCCCTTTTGTCCACCGACGCTCAGAAAGTTCTATACATTTTTTTTTCATTGCTAGAAGACGGAAACACTCGTATCCCGCTAGACGCCGAAAAGCTCTCTTCCAAGTGGTCTCAAAAATGGAAAGGCCTAGTCGTGCAGGCCGAAAGCAGCAACACTCAGGGGGACAACAACTCCTTGGAGTCCTATGCAGTTGCAGAGGCTTTTTTGCCGATCATCCGTAACGGCCTGCAAGATATCGTTTCTGGAAGGTACACGCAAATTATTGGAGACGAAGCCACCCCCCTGCATTTGCAGCAGACGCCAGAATGCATTTACCTAATTTCTGACAAGCACCTCCAAGACAAAAGCCACATTGAAAATATATTCAGGTCAGGAATCTTCAAAGAAATGCAGATTGGCAACGCAGACATACAGCAGTCTATGGATTTTGTGCATAGCTTGCTGCGAGAAGGATCTCCTATCCGCTTCGACAACCGCCAGGCCGAAGTCATAGCCCGCGGGGTATCGCAGAACCTGATTATCACTGGCGGACCCGGAACAGGAAAGACAACTGTCATCGGTTTTTTGCTTTGGAGACTTTTGGAAACCAATGCCGATTACCTAAACTGGGACCTGTACATGGCCGCTCCCAGCGGAAAAGCCGCCGACCGCCTTGCCGAAAGCATGGAAGACACCCTACACGAAATTTCGGAATCCGTGTGCAACAAAAAAACACAATTTGTGAAAAAATTGGCAGCCGCTTCAAGCTACACTTTGCACAGGCTCCTAAAATACAGCACCGCAGAAGGCGGGTTTACCTTTAATTCAGACAATCCGCTCCCCGAAAAGGCTATCTACATCATTGACGAAGCGAGCATGATTGACATTTCGCTATTTGCGGCTTTTTTGCAGGCCCTCCCGCCCAGCGGGAACTTCAAGCTGTTCATACTGGGCGACCCGAATCAGTTGCCCTCGGTGGACGCAGGTGCCGTACTCGGGAACATCCTGGAATTTGACCGCAATTTCGTAGTCAAGCTCGTTCGTTCCAACCGGTTCAACGACGAATCTAAAATCGGCATGCTTGCAGGAAAAATCCAGCGAGGCGAAAGCATCCCGTTCAACGGAACGCCCTTCGATGTCCAAGCCAGATACTGGGAGGAGCCTGATAGCGTTCACTTTCTGGACCTGGATGGCGGCGAAGCCCTATCCCGAAAGGATGAACTCCATGCTATTAAAAGCCTAGTGTGCAAGTGGACAAAAAAATTTTATACGCCCCTCGCTAGTCTTGCAGAGTCCATCAACCCTGACACGTCCACAGAAGGCCCAACAACCGACCAATTGGCAATTTGCGAAAAGCTTTGGGATGCTGCAAACCAGGCCCGAATTCTTTCAGCAGAACGCAGGGGCAACCGCGGTGTTGAAACCCTGAACAAGATTGTCTCCGAAACACTGTCACAGGATTCCACATCACCTTTTATTGGACAAATCCTAATATTCAACCGCAATCAAAATGAATTCAAGCTGTACAACGGAGACACGGGGATCGTAGTATTGTCCAAGCAAAGCAACCAATTTTTCCTGATGCTCAAAAAGCAGTCCAAATTTATCTTCTACCCGCTCTCTTATTTCTCGGAAGATTGTCTTGAACCTTCATACGCTATTACCATCCATAAGTCACAAGGTTCTGGCTACCCCAACATCATGATGTTCCTGCCCACGCGCAAGGGGCACCCTCTACTGAACCGGCAAATCCTTTATACCGGCGTAACCCGCACAAAAAAGCAAAGCCTCACCATTATCGCCACGCCCGATACCTTCAAAATGGCCTGCGAAAACGTCATTGAGAGGGATACTGGCATAGAGCTGCAGTCAAATCCTTAATTTTTGCTAGCGTTTTTTGCCTTTTTTAAGGCAAACCCGCTCCAACCGGGCAAAAAAAAGATATGTTTATCAAAAACATCAACCTGGAGAAAAATATGAGAAAACTCATCACCGCAATTGCCGCTTGCCTGTTCATTATGGGATGTGCAGGCACCCCCCAAGAAAAGGCCGCCGACAAGATGAAAGACATGCAGGATGACAAAACTGCACTCGTCAACAAAGGCGTTGTAGCTGGCCTTGGCATCGGAACCTCCAAGAACAAGCAGCTGGCTTATGACGAAGCAAAATGGACGTGGAAGTGGCCGAAAACGGAAAGTACGAAGTTTATGCCATCGCCGTCATGGACCCCCAAATAATCAAAAATGCTTTTGAGGCTGAGCTTAGCGCCCGGCAGGCCAACATAGAACGTGCCCGCGCCATGGCAGGCTATCAAGAGCTTGAAAAGGCAACAGCCGCTCTTGAAGCCTACAAAGCCTCCCAGGTGCGGTAAATGGCTCCCACTCTGCGACTCGGTCTAGCCGGAATTCTTCTTGGTCTTTCGGCTTGTGCTTCTACGCCCCCGTCTCATGACGCGGAGCGTTCTAGGGCGCGGGCAGCCTATGCCGACCTGGACGCAGAGACTGGCACCACGCCGTCTGCAGGGAATTCTTCAACATACTCTTCAGGCTACTTCCAAGGTACGGCGAGGGTTAGTTCCTACACAGAGGCATCACGGCCCATTTTAATGGCCCTGCCAGCAAATTCAAGCAAGGGCTCGTCCCCCGCCAGCGTGGTGGCAAGCAACCCCTTCGCTAGGGCCGCCATGGAAGGCATCAACGAATACCTGACGGAACGGGGTTACGAGGTCCGGTCCCTAGATGGCAGCGAGGATTTGTCGAACCTGATTCAAATGCAGGGGGACATCTCTGACAACGGGGACGACATGTCCTATGTTGCAGGTCTTGCATTGGGGGCAGATGTCTACATCAAGTTCTCGGGATCCATCAGAAACCACATGGTCACGGTGGAACTGTCCGCTTACGAGACATCCACCGCCAGGCTTCTCGGATCCAAGACTGGTACCGTCCAAGATCATGGATCCAGTTCTGACAACCAAAGGTATCTGGTACATTCCGCTGCAAAAAAAGCCCTGCCCGCTCTGGAAAAGACCATCCAATCTTACTGGAACGAAGATTTAAAGAAGGGGACACAATACAAGGTGGTCATGCGCATCGGCAGCCAATTCTCGGGTTCTTCTCTCGAAGACTTGCAAGACCAAAGCGTATCATCCCTCAGAAAAGCATTCAAGTCAGTGAAAGTAAATTCCATGACGGAAAAAACTATTGACCTGATTGTTTATGCAAACCCCACAGAATTTCCGGACGCCTACTCCGTCTATTCCGCCATACGGGATAATCTGTCCAGTTTTGCACAGGCAAAAAAGAACAACATCACCAACAAGCTCGTCATTCTAGAGCTGAATTAGAATCCCAGTATGTTGTTGAGGGTTTTCTGCACACTGCTTTTTTTTGCAACCATGGCCTCCGCTAGGGTCATTTCGTGGACAGCCTATTCGGAAGAATCCCAAGCCGCCGCTGACGAAGCCGCCATTGCGGGCGTTGCAAGGCAAATCTCCGCACAGGTCGGTGCATCTACCACTGTTTACCATAGCGAAACAGATTACGGCAGCAGCGCCGAAAATCGGAAAACCATCCAGACACATAATTCCATCCGGTCCGAAGTGTTCCTAAAAGGCCTCAAGGTAAAGAAACTCCCCAAAGAGGGGAAAAACTTCGGTTCATCCGCTTCTCTAGACACCGACGAGCTAACGTCCCTCTACCGATTCAAGCTGGCAGAAATCCAAAAAAAGGTTTCTGAATTGGAAGTCAGGGCAGAAAAAAACCTTTTAAATAAACAATTTGAAGAATCCGCCAAGCTATTAAACGAAATTTCGAGCACGTCTCAACCTTATGCATCCATTATAGAAGAAATGTCGCTCTACACTCCGGTGGACGCGTCCATGGGGCTAAAGACAAGAGCCGCCCAAATCCAGGACGCCTTGGTAAACGACATGCGAAGCGTCTCCATAAGCGTAGAACCCGCCCCCGCCAGCGTCATAAAATTAAAGAATGACGAAAAATTGAATATTGAATTAATTGCATCCCACAAAAGCAGTGCATTAGCCGGATTCACGTTCCTTGTGGAACACAATGGAAAAACCCTGGCAGAGGCAACAACCAATTCCAGCGGCAAGGCATCCGTACAAATAGCGGCAAGCAAAATCACTACCCCGCCCTACGAAGTAACCATCACCCCAAGAATCCCTTTGAACATAAGGAAATCAGCAGCCATAGGTTCCCTGAAATACAGCCTGCAAATCGAGAAACCGGCGTGTTACTTAAAGTTGAGCTGTAGCGAAGAAAAAAATATTTGTGTGGCCATAATGGACAATATTTCAAAGTCCTTCGGAAACGTGATAGAATCTTCCGAAGTCGCACCCACAACAGTCCTAATACAGGCAAAACCCACGCGGACATTGAATCAGCTGACCAGCTACAGCATAAGTCTTTCCCTATCAAAGGGAGGCCTGCAGTGTCAGCGTGAAAAAACGGGTACCGGAAGAACACGAGAAGAGGCCATAGCCAACGCCATCAAGAAAATGGAACTGGACCAATGCCAAGCCTCTTTGAAAATCTGCCAATAACATCAATTCATGGAAAAGCACATGCCCTCTAAAAATGCAATCATTGAACGTGCCGAAATGTACATCCGTAAGCTTTCTTGCGGAGTAAATCCCATTACCGACGAAATTTTACCGGAAGGGGATTCTTGTAGACAAGAGCGTATCAGCAAATGCCTTGCCTTTGTGGCCTCGCTTTTGCAACAGCAAATGAACCATGACCAGATTGCACCCTTGACAAATACAGCAGTGCAGGCCACCCAAACGACCAAGCCCGCAAACAAAAAGGAAAAAGCTCCCATGCAAGAGCTTTCCATTGATGCCGACACATTGACCCGTTACCGCTTTTTCGATTATCCCGTTTCTATTTCACGGGTAGTGCGGAACATCAACGAGCTGCTCCCCAAAAAAGGCGCAATGAACCACCTGCTTTACGCCGACGTAGCCAATTTTTTGGTGCAAGAGGGAATCCTTTGCAGACAGGCCACAGAAGACGGCAAGGACGCGAACCTGCCAACAGCGCTAGGCCAATCCCATGGTTTTGAAAAGGGCGAATCGGACTTGCGGGGGCACCATAACATTTACACCCAATGCGGTCAAAATGCTCAGCAGTACATTCTAGACAACATCCAAAAGTGCGTCGCCATCGCCAACGAGCGATTTGCAAGCCGCAACAAGGCTAATGACGCACAAGGCGATGGCGACGGTTTTGCAAAGCCCGCTCGAGAAGAGCGAAAGAAATTCAAAGTGACCCGCGAAGACCTCCGTAACCTGCCTGCCGACGAGACTCCCATTCCCGTAAGCGAAATAGCCCGGCGGCTAAACGCCTTGATTGCCCCCAACATGGAAAAAATATACTACAAGGTCATTCGCGACTGGTATGTTTCCGAGGGCTACCTGGAATTAAAGACATCCCCCGACGGCAAACCCGCCTACCTGCCCACAGAAAAAGGCTCCATGGCCGGACTCATGGTGGAATCCCGCACTGGCAAGCAGGGGGAACTTTACGACGTTGTCATGTACGATCCCAAGTCCCAGCAATTATATTTTGACCATATTACAGGCGAAGTTTTGCCAGAGGCATAAGCATTATGAATCTCCTTGTTAAAATCGCTTTTGTTTTTGCCATGGCCGTAATACCCGCTATGGCCGATTCCACCGATGTTTCACAAACCGCCCCCAGCACGGACTCTGTGCAAGCCCTGGACTCCGCCGCTGCCACAGCTAGCGAAACTCCGTCTGTCCAAGAACTGAAAAAGAAACACGCCGTATGGATTAAGCTGGAAGGGGACGTGGAACCTTCCATGTTCGACTTCTGCGCCAGGGCCATCGACGACGCCCTCAAGGAAAAGCCCGACTATATCGTCTTTGAAATCAACACCTTCGGGGGCCGCCTGGACGCAGCCTTTGACCTGGTGGACACCATTATGGCAGTCAAGGGGCCCGAAACCATTGCCCTAGTAAAAAAGAAGGCCATTAGCGCAGGGTCCCTTATCGCCTTGGCCTGCAAAAAACTCTACATGCTAGAAGCCACCACCATTGGCGACTGCGCCCCCATTGTGCAAGGCGGCGATGGCACCCCGCAAATCGTGGGCGAAAAAATCCAGTCCCCCCTTCGTGCCAAATTCAGGAACCTGGCCCAACGTAACGGCTACCCTGAGCTTCTCAGTTCCTCGTTCGTAACGCCGGAATTGGAAGTTCTCGAACTCACCGCCAAGCTGGACAAGGGCAAAAAAACGGAAAGGGACACTACGCTTATCATAGAAGGTGAAAAGTACGCCGTACTGGATAGTGCAAGCAAGGCCTTCTGGGGAGCGCCCAAAATCCTGGTGAAAGAAGGCGAACTTTTGACCATGACCGACAAGGAGGCCCTAGAACTGGGATTCTCCAAAGGCACCTTCAAGGACCGCGGCGAGTTCGAGACCGCCCTTGCCATCGAAAGCCGTAGCGAAGTGGAAACCACCCTGGGCGAAGACATCGCCTCCGCCATCGCCGCCATTTCAGGCATTTTGCTAATCCTTGGTTTCGGCGCCCTCTACATCGAATTCAAGACTCCCGGATTCGGATTGTTCGGAATCATCGGCCTTATCCTCATCGGCATCGTGTTCCTCGGGCAGTTTGCCCCGCAATTGGATGGCTACATTCCCGCCATCTTGCTGGTGGCCGGCGTAGTACTGTTCCTGGTGGAAATCTTCGTGATGCCTGGAACATTCCTGTTTGGCGTCGGCGGTATCATCTGCATGATTCTCGCCCTAGCGCTGTCATTCTCCCCGGAAGAAATCCCTGAATTTGTCCCCGAGACCGTGGAGACCACATTCGATGCCACGCCATGGCTATTAGGGCTGTTCTATATGCTTGCCTGCGCGGCCATAGCGCTTGTGTTCCCCATTGCGGCAAGCAAATACCTGATTCCGTTACTGCCCGAAGGCTGGACTCCCATGCTCAAGACGGACCTAGAAACAGCAGCCTCCCCCACGGAATCGGTTCAGGAAGTTTCTGTAGGCACCATTGGCGAAGCCAAAACATTCCTGCGGCCGGTGGGTCAAGCAAGCTTTACCATGCCCGACGGCAGCACCCGGCTCTTTGACGTACAAACCCACGGCGAAATCATCGAGGCCGGAACCCCCATACAGGTCACTGCCGTGCAAGAAGGACACATTTGGGTCGGGAAAGCTTGATGAAATTTCCTTGTTTTCTTGAAAACAGCCGATTAACCCTAATTTTGGCATGCATTCTCGTTGCTTTGCATTTAGGAGCTTTTTCGTACAGGACTCTTGTAGGAGCAAATGAAACCGTAGACTCTGCGGAATACCTTCAATGTGCCCAAAGTGCAGCAAACGGTTTAGGGTTTCAACCCTATAAGGAGGGTGAAGCCTTTAGCGAAGAGGCCATATCCAGGCGCCCGCCCGGTTACCCGGCAATCATCCTAGCCATGGGGCAATCAAAAATTGCCACCATGGGGCTCCAGGTTATCCTTTCCCTTGGCACCATAGGGCTTTGCATCTTCGCCCTAAGGCGTTTTAGCAGGGCTTGGACGCCCATCAACTTTTTATTGGCGGGGTTCATATTCACCCCATCCCAAGTGATTTACGCAACCTCAATCATGAGCGAAATTCCCTTCCAGTTTTTTTTGACCCTGGGAATCGTAACGGCCATCTTCTTTTTTCAAGACCTTTCCATCAAGTGGATTTTTATTTCGGCCTTGGCCATAAGCATTGGTTTTGCCATAAAGCCTGTCCTATACCCTGCGGCCATACTTTTTTCTGTAGCGGGCCTGACCTACGCATTCTGGAAAAAGAACCTTAGGATTGTCCCAACTATTTTGATTCCCGCAGCCTGCGTTCTCGCCATGGCAAGCTGGAATTACGCCCGGACCCAAGCTTTTGAAGTTTCAAGCATCCAAACTACAAACCTATTTGATGTCAACATGAAGCTGGTCCTGTACCAGGCCCAAGGCGAGGAGCGAGGCGACCAAATTATCGATTCTCTAGAAACGGAAGCCGAAAAAATCATGGACTACGGAGCAAGGCAGCAGTTCCGCTCCCAACAAAGCCGTAAAATCTTTTTTGAATACCCCCATATTGCAATGTACCAATTTGCAAAAGGAGTTCTTCTATTCTTTGTAGACCCGGGCAGGTTTGACTTTATCACCTATGCCGGAATTGAAAACAAGCAAGGGTTTATGAACGCCTTTGCCGCACAGGACTCGGGAGTCATCAAAAAAATCCTAAGTTCCATGCCCCTCTGGCTTTGGGTAGCCCTAATCATCGTTTTGGTGTTCAATATTATCAAAATCGTATTCTTTGCAAAGTTCCTTATAAAGGGCAAAGAAAGCAAGGCCCTCAAAATCCTCCTATCCTGCGGAATCGCCTATATCGCCTTGGCAAGCGGTCCCCTTGGCGTAAGCCGCTACGCCCTGCCGGTAGTTCCCTTGATTCTCGTTGGGGCATCCCTGGCTTTCGTCCCAAAATCCAAACCCATTTATCCTTAAAATAAAGTATATTAAAGAAAAAACAATCTTGGAGAAAAACAATGGATACCCTCTTAATTATCGGAATTATCATTGCGGCCATTGCCGTCATCGTCCTGCTTGCCTTTATCGGCAAGTTCTTCAGCCTCTGGCTCCAGGCTTTGTTCTCCAGGGCAAACGTGAGCATTTTCCAGCTCATCGGTATGCGCCTCCGTAAGGTGCCGCCGCAGGTCATCGTGGAAGCCCGCATTCTTAGCTGCAAGGCTGGCCTCCCTGTTGACACAAACTTGCTGGAAGCCCATTACCTTAGCCGCGGTAACGTACTCCGCGTGATCCAAGCACTTATCGCCGCCAACAAGGCAAACATCAAGTTGGACTTCAAGGAAGCAGCCGCCATTGACCTGGCCGGCCGTAACGTGCTGGAAGCCGTGCAGATGTCCGTAAACCCCAAAGTCATCACCACCCCGAAAGTTTCTGCAGTGGCCCTTGATGGTATCCAGCTGCACGCCATTACCCGTATTACCGTGCGTGCCAGCATCCAGAAGCTGGTCGGTGGTGCCGGCGAAGAGACGGTTATCGCCCGCGTTGGCGAAGGCATTGTTTCTTCCATCGGTTCTGCCGTAAGCCACAAGGAAGTGCTGGAGAACCCGAACATGATTTCCAAGAAGGTGCTGGCCTCTGGCCTCGACGCCGGAACCGCCTTCGAAATCCTCTCCATCGACATTGCCGACGTAGACGTGGGTCAGAACATCGGCGCCATCCTGGAAACCGACCGTGCCGAAGCCGACAAGAAGATTGCGCAGGCCAAGGCCGAAGAGCGCCGTGCCATGGCTTTTGCCGCCGAACAGGAAATGAAGGCAAAAGTCATGGAAATGAAGGCAAAGCTGGTGGAAGCCGAAGCCCAGATTCCCATGGCCATGGCAACCGCACTCCGCGACGGCAAGCTGGGCGTAATGGACTACTACAACCTCAAGAACATCGAAGCAGACACCCAGATGAGGAAGGAAATCGGATCCGCCCCCGAAGCCAAGTAAAACATGGAAGGCCTACTCATCCTCATAGGCATCTGGGTTCTGGATGTCGTCATCAAGAAGGTTGCCGCAAACCGGAAAAAGCAGCAACAGCAGCCTCCGCTGTACCAGCCGGACAACGAAGAGTCAAGCGACGGATACGAATCCCAAGACGAAACGCAGGAGCAGCGCCCCCCGCGTTCCCTGCAGGATTTGATCCGGCAGTTCGAAGACGCCCAGAGGCAGGCGACTCAAGGCAATATCGAGCCGCCCACTCCTCCAGTGCAACGCAAGCATGCAGAACAACTGACGCTCCGTGACATCGCAGAGGTGGTCATCGATGTTGATTTTGTCAACCTGGAATTTTTAATGGATTCCTTTGCATCGGGGTGGATTTCATTGACTTGGACTTCCTTATGGAAGAATTCGAGGTGGATGAAAATACGGCTGCCGAAATGTTGATGGCATTGCAAGTCCACCGCATCGTGGGGCATGACATGGGCGAAGGCACCTGCGACGTTCTGGTTCACGACCTGGACGAACTGGACAACCTGCTTAGCCGTGAAAGGCGGGCGGCACAGGAAGCAGAGGAATCCCAAAAGAAAGAAATCGAGGCGGAACAAGAAAAAGCCCGCCGCCAAGAACAGCAGCGGGTTGTCGAACGTCAGCGAGAACTCAACGAGCTGGAGGAACGGGCCAAGGCCGCCCGGGAATCTGCCGCAGCCGTCGAAAACCTTGCAGATGCAGAAGTGCCCGACGGAACAAAGCCCACTATACGCCGCAAGCCCGCCGTATCGGCAAAAAGCATCGCCGATGTACGCAGAGGCTTTATCTGGGCGAAAGTTTTAGACGAACCGCGGTTCAAACGCCGCTGGTCGGCACAATATAGGTGACCGCTCGCGCTCTTTGTTGCTCACAGGTGACCGTTCAAATTTACTTCAAGTCAGTTACGCAACGCACGTACAATCCCTTCAGGGTGCTTTCATCGGTGCGGTTGATGCTGCGGGCTTCGCGACGGAATTCCCAGGCACGTCCCGTATTACGCTTAATGGAAGTAGAAGACCAGTAGTGTCCCGTGACCGAACCATCGCAGTAGCCTTCCCAATCCTTGCAGCCTCCACGGCCCATCTTATCCCAGTCTAGGCGGGAACGGTCCTTCTGGAAATCCCTCCACTCTCCATCGTCGGGCAGGTGCCAACCCTTGGGGCAAGCCTTCTTGGCTTCATCATGGGTGTAGAAACGGCCATACTTTTTGCAAAGTTCCATGTCTTCCAACAGGCACTGTTTTTTTGCATCCGTAAGACCATAGCGCAGGTTCTGCGCCATCCAAATTTTATCATCACGGACCTCAACCTTGTACTGCCGTTCGTCCCGCTCGTCAGTCATGAGCATATCGCCCTTGGAAATATTCTTTTCAGCCAGCAGGTCCCGTTCGCTCACGCACCGAACCGCAAGCACGGCGGTCTTGGGCAAGCGGACCATCTGGAAGGAGCCTCGTTTCAAATCAAGCATCATGGCCTGGGTACCGTCTTTACCGGAAATGGCAAAATAAGCGGCATCTTTGCCCTGAATTTTCGGATTCTTTTGGGAAAGATCGTAGTAGCCACGAGTTTTGCCTGCAAAAGTCTTGGCATTCTGCTTTTTGCGGGAACCCATGAACTTGTCTTCGCCTAGGTCGTTCCACTCCCCAATAGTGGGCAAGTGGGTTCCGGCAGGGCACAAGCCCGACCAGGATTCTTTTTTATAAAAAGGAGTTTTGGCCTTGTCCTTATAATCAGCCTTGCCCTTCAAGGAAACATTCCCCGTAAACCAATTCAACTTTCCCGAAGGCATGGTTTTGTAAGACTGTCCATCCCGATCATCCTTGATTACAGGGGCAGCAAAGGCTAAACTGACAGACAAACCCAACGAAACAGACAAAATGGCGGGAAGCCGCCCCAAAAAACGAATCATTGAACACCTCAATTCCATAACCAAATATATATCTCAAAATCAAAAAAAGCCGTCTGGATAAAAAGGCCATCCGGCAGAATCTGCCGTGGCTCTTTTTATCCGGCGTCTGCCTGGGGCTGAACTGGATTTTCCTGTTCGCCGCCTATATGCAGACCACCGTAGCCATCGCCAGTCTGTGCAACTACATGGCCCCCGTCATCGTGATCCTCATCGCCCCCGTGGTGCTCCGGGAAAAGCTGGA
>CACXIR010000039.1 GCA_902767785.1 Fibrobacter succinogenes
AGGGCAGGTGGAAACGCAGACCGGGAGTCAACAGCATGGGGTCGACCAGGGGGCTGCGGGGGTAGCCGGTTTCTTCTACACGGAATTCCCCAGAAAATTCCACAAAGGCATCCATAAAGTCAAAGGGCATTACGTTGAGGCCTGTGGCGTAAACAAAGGTCACCGGCAGGTCGTGGTCAACCGTATAGACGATTCCGCCATTTCCGTTCCAACGGACCGGGACGCCCATGGTGGTCATGTCCAAAGAAAGGATCAGGTTTCCACCGATGCCAAAGGCATTGCTGGTAAAGGGGTGGGTTTCGCCCTTGCTGTTCAGGTACCAGGCGTGACGGGGACGCACACCGGCAGCCTCTTCGCCAGAAGGAACATAGGCGTCCACCTGGACGGCGGCGGAGAATAGCCGTTGTTCTTGGTCAAAGGGTATGCGGACTTTAAACCATACGTTCAAGTCGCCGCGGCTGGTGGTCCACATGTTGTTGGAGCCAGAGGGGCCGTCAGATTCGGCATGCTCGTAGTAAAGGGGCAGGTTCATGCCCAAGTCCACAAAGTCGTAAAGGCCAACGGATGCGTTTATGTTGCCGGAAAGGGAGGGATCCCAGTCGTTGAACCCGTAGGTTTTGCCGTTGGAGGTGTAGTTGCCGCCTCGGCTCAAGGACCAGGCGTCAATGGAGATGTTTCCGCCCGTACCGATAGAAAAACCAAGCTGGCCATTGGTCTTCGTATTGTACTGGTGGATACCGTCGGTGCCGCCTTGGATGCCCGCCTGTGCAAAGGCAAGGCCACAGGCGAGGAGCGACAGACTTATTATTTTTTTCATAAGTTTTCCCCTTGAAATATATACAGGCGAAAATTAGTAAATTTCCACACCGGTAGTCAAAAAAGGCAACTAAAAGTCCTTGCGGGACATCTAATTAGGTGATTATGGGCGATTCAACCATACTTTCGATACAAAACCTGTGCAGGGATTTCAAGATGGGGGACCAGGTGGTTCATGCCCTGCGGGGGGTGTCTTTCGATGTACACCAGGGGGAATTCGTAACCATTATGGGTACTAGCGGGTCGGGAAAGTCCACCATGCTGAACATTTTGGGTTGCATGGACAAGCCCACCTCTGGCCATTACGTTTTGGATGGGGAGCATACGGAAAAACTTTCCCGGGATGCCCTTGCCCGCATTCGTGGCCGCAAAATAGGGTTCGTGTTCCAGAGCTACAACTTGCTCTCCCGCACCACCGCCATAGAGAACGTGGAGCTGCCCTTGCTCTATAATTCGGGGATTTCTTCCAGCGAACGGCGCCGCCGCGCTTTAGAAGCTCTTGATATGGTTGGGCTTACTGAACGCAAAGACCACTTGCCCAGCCAGCTTTCGGGCGGACAGCAGCAGCGGGTGGCTATCGCCCGGGCCCTGGTGAACGATCCCGTGATTATCTTGGCGGACGAGGCCACCGGAAACCTGGATACCCGCACCAGCTACGAAATCATGATGATTTTCCAGGAACTCCATCGGCAGGGAAAAACCATTGCTTTCGTTACCCACGAGCCCGACATCGCCACCTTCAGCGAACGTACCATCACCTTGAGGGATGGGCTTGTGAAAAAGGACGAACAGATAGAAATGCAGGATGCCCGGGCGGCTTTCGAAGCACTGCCCCCGCCGGAGAACTTATGAACCCGCTTACACTGGCAAAAATCGCAATCCGCGCGCTGCTGCGGAACCGCATGCGCACCTTCCTTTCGGTGCTGGGCATCGTCATTGGCGTTGCTGCGGTCATTACCATGGTAGCCATGGGCGAGGGTTCCAAGAAGTCCATCAAGGAACAGATGACGGCCATGGGCACCAACGCCATCATTATCATGCCCAACCAAAGCAGGCGCGGCGGCGTGCAGATGGAATCTAGCGAAATGCTAGAAGAAGCTGACCTGATTGCCATCCGCGAAAACGCCACTTACATCGATGGGGTGTCGCCCATGGTTACCGTGGGCGGGCAGGCCATCGTGGGCAACAACAACTCGCCTACGTCCCTTTCCGGGGTTTCTGCCGACTACCTCAAGATCCGCAATTACGAAATTGCGGACGGCGTGATGTTCGACGACGTTACCGACCGCATGGCGAAGGTCTGCGTCATCGGGCAGACCGTGGTAAAGAACCTGTTCCCTGACGCAGAACCCATTGGCAAGACCATCCGCTACAAGAGCATCCCGCTAAAGGTTATTGGCACTTTGAAGGCCAAGGGTTCCGGCGACTTTGGGCAAGACCAGGACGACGTGATCTTTACGCCCTACCAGACGGTAATGAAGCGGTTCAACGCCACCACCAACATCCGGCAGATTTACGCCAACTCCATTGGCGAGGGCTACGCCCAAAAAGCCACCGAAGAAATCATGGGAATCCTAAAGGAACGCCGCAGCTGGACCAAGCCTACGGACCCCTTCCGGGTGTTCACGCAAGAGGAAATGATCCAGATGGTGACCAGCACCTCGGACCTGCTTTCGCTGGTGCTTACCGCCATTGCGGGCATAAGCCTGTTTGTGGGCGGCATAGGCATCATGAACATCATGTACGTGTCCGTTACCGAACGCACCAAGGAAATAGGGCTTCGCATGGCCATCGGGGCACGGGGCCGCGACATTTTGCTGCAGTTCCTTTTTGAATCGGTCATTATCAGCTTGCTGGGTGGCGCCATCGGTATAGCCCTTGGCATTGCCGCTTCTGAAACAGTGAAGTTTGCCATGAACTGGCCCATGAGCGTTTCGGTGACAAGCGTTATCGTGAGCTTTGGGGTGTGCTTTGCCACTGGCGTATTCTTTGGCTGGTACCCAGCTCGCAAGGCTAGTCGGCTTGACCCCATAGAGGCTTTGCGTTACGAATAATGTTGCAGCTCTATTTTTGTAGCCGCAAATTTTGACTTTTTATATTTTTTTTGTAAAGACATGCTCTTGACATTCTAGAGGGTGTGTTATTGGAGGGCTTTATGAACCTGCTTGAATTTCTGAAACCGGTCCCTGTAATAGGAATCCTTCGGGACATTCCGCGTGGAACCGAAGAACAGTGTGTAAAGACCGCTGCCAACTGCGGTCTCAAGGCAATCGAGGTTACCATGAATACCGAGGGCGCCACCGAAATCATTGCTGCCCTCAAGGAGGCCGCTGCGCCCTTTGGCATGGTAGTGGGCGCCGGTACGGTGCGGCACAGCAGCGACTTGGACAAGGCCATTGCGGCAGGGGCGGAATTCATAGTGACTCCCAATACCCGCAAAGAGATTATCCGTACCTCCAATACGGCGGGAATCCCGATTGTTCCGGGTGCGCTTACTCCTACGGAAGTGCAAAAAGCATTTGACTTGGGTGCCGCCGCTGTGAAGGTGTTCCCGGTGAACTGCGTGGGCGGACCCGAGTACATCAAGGCGCTGCGGGGGCCTTTCCGCGATATCCCGCTAATGGCGTGTGGCGGCGTAAACCCGCAGAACGCCGCCGCCTACCTCAAGGCGGGTGCGAACTTGCTGTCTTTTGGCGGTAGCATATTCAACCCGCAGTTGATGGCCGCGGGCAATTGGGATGAAATAGGGCGGCGGCTCAAGGAACTGCTTGCTGCTTGTACGTCATGCTGACCCCCCTTTGGGGGTGAAGCATCCAGGACACAGGTTCTGTGCCGCATGATGCTTTCGCTATAACAAGACTCGGGCCTGGATCCTTCGCCCTTTACAGGGCTCAGGATGACGACGGTGAATGGCCTCAGGATGAACTTCGGTTATCTCCCGGCGTGCATCTGCTTTTTGCATTCGTACATGGATGCGTCTGCGCTGTGGAGCATTTCGTCCATGTCCTTGTAGTCTTCTGCAGAGTGGGCAATGCCGTAAGCGAAGGTGACCTTCTGGTCCACGATGGTGATTCCTCCCACCGCCTTTTGCATGCGTTCCGCGCAGATGAAAGCGCCCTTCTTGTCGGTATCGGGACACAGCACCATGAATTCGTCGCCGCCCATGCGGAATAGCATGTCGGATTCGCGCAAAAGGTCCTTGCTGACTTTTACCACAGAACGCAATAGCAGGTCGCCTGCCTGGTGGCCAAACTTGTCGTTGATGGCCTTGAGTCCATTCAGGTCAAAGTAAATCAAGGAGAAGGGGGTGCCGTAGCGTTTGCTGCGGGAGAACCATTCCCTCAGGGTATAGATGGCGTGCCTGCGGTTGTAGCTCTGGGTCAGGTCGTCGGTGAGGGAAATGTCCCTTAAGTACTTGAGGGTCCTGGAAAGCCGAATGTGCACGTTGACCCGGGCCAGCAAAATTTCTGCAGGGGCGTCCTTGCTTATGAAGTCGGAAGCTCCGGAGTGGAACCCCTTGGTAATGCTGTCGCTGTCGCCCCTGGTGGTAAAGAAAATGATGGGGAGGTCGTCCAGGGCGTGGGTCTGCCGGATGCGCAGGCAAACCTCGTATCCATTTATGCTGGGCATGTTGATGTCCAGAAGTACCAGGTCGAATTCCTCGTTTTCCAAGAGTTCTAGCGCTTGCTCGCCGGAATAGGCCACCACCACGTCGTAGCCCACCTGGCTCAAAAGTTCCTTGTTTTTTTCCAGGGCTTCTGCACTGTCGTCAACGACAAGAATTTTTTCTTTAATCATAGCTCCCCTTATAAAAATTCCAAGGTTGGTGCTTTGGGAATCATGCCTAATTTTTCGGCATACTCAAAAAACACACCTAGGGAAATTTTCCTTTCGTCTGTAAAATGATAATCTATAATTTTATAATAGTCAAGGATTGTGTTCCGGTCTAATTTTACGGGATAACGCTCCAACCAGCGATCCAAGGCTGTTGCGGGGGACTTCCGGAAACTCTCGATGCACATTTCCGTGGCCTCCAGATATTTTTCCAATGTGGGCCGGATTTCGGGGACAAGTGCCGACTTGTGGATGATCCAGGCCCCGAATACGAATGGCAGGCCCTGCCAGTCTTGCCAGAGCGTTCCCAGGTCGTAGCTGTTGGGGTAGCGATTCCGGGCGCTTTCTTCCAGGGCCAGGTCGCCGATTAAGAGGCATGCGTCGTCTGCCTCCTCGGCGGCAAGCCCGTGGGCGTATTCCGGCTTTACTCGGAAGCGTTCTTGGAGCAGGATTTTCAACAAGGCGATAGAGGTCTTGCTTTGGGAGGTAAGCCGGACTTTTTTCCCCGAAAGGTCTTCGATGGGAAACCGGGAAAACAGTTTTACGGAGCGGACCTCGAAGGAGCAAGATGTGCAGAGGTTGGGGGAAAGTACGAATTCCCCTGGTTTTTGTGCAAATGTGATGGAGGAGGCTGGGGATAGGTGGATGGAACCATCCATTAGGCCTTTGCTATGGGTACTGGGGGGACCATCGAAAAACCGGATATCGGGGTATTGTTCCTCACGGCCCAAAAATTCGTGAAAGAATGGGGCACAGACCAAAAAAGGAATTCGACCGACGTTTAGAGTCATGAAAAAAAGTTAACTTTTAGCGGTGGCACTTTGTGTGCCACGGGACAATAAAACGAAAATAAAACACAATGGCTAAGGTATAATGGCTGTATTTCATGTGAAAAAGACTTCTCTGGGCGAAGACCAGACAAGTCTTGTGTTCAAAGGTAAGATTATCGAAGGTCCTATCAGCAAGGGCATGACCATTGAGATTCCCGTAACGGGCGAGTCCGTGGTCAAGATGAAGGTTTACGACGTGGTCCATTTCGAGAAGCAGAAGGACGAAGACAAGAAGGTGGGCTTGGTGGTGGATTTTTACAACCTGCCCGACGACATGGAAGTTGTTCTTGGCTTGAACATCGCCGATGAAGACCTTAATGTCGTGAATGAATGATTTTACGGCTGCTAATTCTGGCAGCTTAACCACAGAGAAAAAGATGATAAAAGAAAGGCTACGGGGAGTGAATTTGGGTGGCTGGTTCAGTCAAGTCGACTGTATCGAAGAAAAGGATCCCGTAGGTTTTCCGGGGCTGGTTCCCCACATCAAGAGCTTTCTTGGCAAGGAAGATTTTAGACGCATCCGCGAGGCGGGGTTCAACCATGTGCGCCTGCCGGTGGACTATTTCAACCTGTTCAAGGGCGATGCACTGACCCCCGACAATGAGGTCTTTGGACTCTTGGACAAGGCATTGGCCGATATTCAGGCTGCGGACTTGGATGTGATTCTGGACTTGCACAAATGCCCGGGTCACGACTTTCACCTGGGATCGTACCAAGAGCAGGCTTTCTTCACGGATCCAGCCGCCCGCAGGGACGCCTGCAAGGTGTGGGCCTACATGGCCGAACGCTACAGCGGCGAGAGCCGCGTGATGATGGAACTTTTGAACGAGCCTGCTGGCAGCGATTCCAAGGTCTGGGACAAGGTGAAAGACGAATTGTTCTGGGCCATCCGTAAGCACGCTCCCAAGAACACCATTGTGGTGGGTAGCAACAAGTGGAACAGCGCCAGTGAATTTCAGTTCCTGACTCCCATGGACGACGATAACGCCATCTACAGTTTCCACACTTACACCCCGGTGACGTTCACCCACCAGAAGGCCGCCTGGATTCAGGACCCCTTCTTCCACATTGAACGTCCGTGGCCCGGCGATTACGCCGCACCCACAGGAGATGCGGCAACTCGCCTGAACGTGGAATACGGTTTGTGGGACAAGGCACGCCTGCAGGCAAGCATCCAGAACGCCCTGGATTTCAGGGCCAAGTACGACCTGCCGGTGGCATGCAACGAGTTTGGCGTGTATGTGCAGGTACCCCGCCAGTACCAACTGGCTTGGATGCGGGACTTCCTAGATATCTTGCGCGAAGCAGACGTAGGTTTCAGCTATTGGAACTACAAGAACCTGGACTTTGGCCTTGTATCCAAGGGCGAATCGCTGCACAACAACTTGGCGCAGTACAATAATCCAGAACGCCTGGATTCTGAATTGATGGAAATGCTTGCCCGCGGCTAACCGCAGTTAAAGTTCTATCAAGATTCCTGCCTGCAGGTAGACATAGCCTTTGCCTGCATGCTCCAGGAACTGGTAGCCGCTCATAAGCAGGATGGAGGAGTTGTCGCCATTCTTGATGTCGACACCGCCACCCGTTCTCCAGAACATTTGATGGTCGCTGCCGAACAGGTAGCCTAAATCCCCGGTAGCCACGGGCAGAATCTGGCTGCCGATAGGTAGCCTGATCCAAAGAGACGCGCTTAGGGGAACTAAGCTCACGTTGTCGATTTCCTGGTAGCCGCTGCCCACGCCCACAAAGAGCATTTGGTCAATGGGGTACCACCAGTGGCCGTAAATGTTCAAGTTGAACTTGGTCAGTTCGCTGGCGTGGTTGACAATGCCGCCCTGCACGTCCATGGTAAAGGCGTTTGCCTGGGAGGCAAATGCAAGCGTGAACAGGATGGCGAATAAGAAGCGTTTCATATACCTGCGAATAAATATAACTCTATTGTCACTCGTCGCTGCGGGCCTCGCGGGTCCAGCCGCCGGATTTTTCCCTGCGGAACGAGAGGAAGAATCCCTTGAGTATCGCCAAGTTCATGGACAGGAAATAGTAGGCTTCGGGAATGAGCCTGGTGGCGCACAATAAAAATGCAGCCGCAGCAAACGACAGGGTGACTATGTAGACCGGGTGTTGGAGGGTCAAGGGAATATTCAAGATCAGGAGCAGTATCGCTATATGGGGGGCAAACCAGCGGAGAATCTTGTGGGAGAAAAACAGGTAGGCAAGCAAAGGCCTAAAGGGGTTTAGCAGGGGAAGGTAAGATAAGAGGTAGTTGAAGTTTGCACGGCCAATGCGGACCTTGCGCCGGTATTCGCCAGAGGATTCTTTCGAGGTTTGTTCTGTGCCGATAGCGCTTGAAATGAATGTGCTGTAGTAGCCTTTCTGCAAAATCTTGGTGGTAATGAAAAAATCGTCCATGACGCTTTTCTTGACAGGGAGGTCGGTATACAGGTCTTTGCGTATGGCATATAGGGCTCCGTTGCCGCCTATGAGCAGGTCCATCATGCCTTCAAATTTTTTGATTTCGGATTCCAGGTCCCAGTAAGAGCTTTCGCCTTGCCCCAGGTCTGTGCCGCTCTTGTCCGAAAGGATCAAGTGTCCGCAGGCGCAGCCAATCTTTTTGTCCTTGAATGGGTCCGTGAGCTTGCGGATTACGTTTGGGAACAACATGGTGTTGGCGTCGCAAAAGAGCAAGATCTCGCCGGTGGCCAATTTGTGCAGGCGGTTCAGCATGGCGGCCTTACCCGCATTTTGCGGGGCCTTGACCAAGGTGATGCCTTTGTCCTTGTAGCGTTCCACGATTTCAGCGGTTCTGTCGGTAGACCCGTCGTCTCCAATGAGCACTTCTAATTTTTCTTTGGGGTAGTCCAGTTCCAGGATGTTCTTGATTTTACGTTCTATGACGGATTCTTCGTTGTAGGCAGATATGAGGATGGATACCTTCGGCAAGTCGCTGGAAACATTCTTATCGGTATAGTGCCGTCTTTTAAAAATCTCGCTGATAAAGGGCAGTGTTATAGGGAACAAAAGGTAGCAGTGGACGAGCAGCACCAGCAGAATCCAAAAGGCAATCTGTAAATAAAATAAGGCCTGTTCGCTCATCGTTCAATCCACTCTTTTTCCTTGTCAAGGAATTTGTCCAGAAGGGACATCATTTCTTGGGGGGACATGGAGTCCGTCACTGTCAATATAGAAAGACCTTTAGGGGCCACCAGCACAAAGGCGGGCAGGGCATAGAGTTCCCATACTTCGCTGAAGCATTTTTTTATGGTAGTCCGCGTTCCATCGCAGGTGATGGTGTCCTGGGAATCCACATCCAGCTTTACGGGGTAGAATTTTTTGTTCAGGGTGTTTGCCACAGTGGGGTTCATGTACACGTTCTTGTCCATGACATGGCACGGCACACACCAGTCGGCGTACATATCCACAAAAATCAACTTTGGTTCGTTTTGCGCTTTTTTCAAGGCTTCGTCATAAGAAACCCATTGGACCAGGGAAGGCTTCTGTTCGCTTGCCGCCTGGGAAAAGGTGACGCCCATTCCCAGGAGCAACAATGCAAGGACTTTCCCAAATGTGACGGGACGGAGCATCTCTATTCCTCCCTCTGCTTGCGGCTCTTCGCTTTTTCTCTGCTTCGCTCGACCTCTTCTGCCAGGGAGTCCAATCGGGCGATGACCGCTTTTTCAAAGGGAACCCACATGTCCCTGTCATCCAAGATGGCATTTGCCTCCTTGAGAAAGGAGCTTCGAGTGTATCCGGAATCTTTCAGGATTGTTTGGCGCTTGACCATAGAGGTGGGGTTGTTTTGCCCATACATGCTTTCTGCGACCAGCAATTCTACGTAGGTGTTCACGAATTTCTGATTGACGGAAGGTTCCTTCTTTTCGCAGCCGGCGGCAAGGAACAGGATAGTGGCCAGCACGAGAAGGCTCAAAGCTCGCCATACGACCTGCACATGGTTTTTGCTGTCCTGCTCCATATTGTGCCGCTCGTTTTCCATGTTCTTTTAGGAATCGCTATCCAAGGCGTTCTCGAAAAGCCCTTCTACGTATTCCGCCTTGCTGAAGGGGACCAGCTGGTCGATTTGCTCCCCCATGCCCACCCAGCGGATGGGAATCTGCAGGGAGCTAGCGATGGAAAGCACGGCACCACCGCGGGCGGTGCCGTCCAGCTTGGTGACCACCAGCCCCGTAAGGGGGAAACTCTGGTTGAAAATCTTGGTCTGGTTGATGGTGTTCTGCCCGGTGTTGCCGTCGATGACCAGCCACATGTCTTGCGGAAAGTCGGGATTCACCTTTTTGATGACCCGCACAATCTTCCGCAGTTCTTCCATCAGGTAGTCTTTGTTGTGAAGCCTGCCTGCGGTATCTACCAGCACCACGTCGCAGTCACGGGCCATGGCCGCATTGCAGGCGTCAAAGGCCACCGCCGCCGGGTCGGAACCCTCCTGGTGTTTCACGAATTCGGCTCCGCTGCGCTGGGCCCAGGTTTCTAGCTGTTCAATTGCTGCCGCACGGAAGGTGTCGCAGGCCGCAATCATCACTTTTTTGCCTTCGTTCTTGAGGCGAGCAGCAAGCTTTCCGATAGTGGTGGTTTTTCCGGCACCGTTCACCCCGATGACTAGGATGACGTGGGGCTTGCCTTTCAGTTCAAAAGGCGGCGGGTCCTTGAGCAGGCGTTCCGCTTCGCTCCTCATGATGTCCAGCACCTGTTCTGTGGTAAGGGATTTGCCCAGGGCGTTTTCCCTAAGGGCATCAGTCAAGAGGAACGCGGCTTCTACGCCTACGTCGGCCTTGATCAGGTGTTCTTCCAGTTCCTCCAGGGTCTCGTCGGTGATTTTTCCGGCACCGACAATGCCTTTCAACTCGCCTACCAGGGCGTCGCGGGTTTTGGCAAGTCCGCTCTTGATGGCAGAAAAAAGTCCCATTGCTTTCCTTTAAATGAGGCTTTCGACCTTGTCGATAAGGCCGTACTTTTGGGCCTCTGCGGCACTCATAAAGTTGTCGCGTTCCGTGTCCTTGTCGATTTCTTCTTGGGTGTGGCCCGTGGTTTCGGCAAGAATCTTGCCAGTGATGTTGCGGATGCGCAGCATTTCTTCCGCTTGGATTTGTATGTCGCTGGCAGGTGCCACGATTTCGCCGTGAATCAGGGGCTGATGGATCATGATGCGGGCGTTGGGCCAGGCACAGCGTTTGCCCTTGGCTCCAGAAGTGAGCAGGACCGCACCCATGGAAGCCGCCTGACCGCAGCATACGGTAACCACGTCGCTTTTAATGGCGTTCATGGCGTCATAGATGGCAAGGCCGCTGGAAATTACTCCGCCGGGGCTGTTGATAAAGAACACGATGTCTTCGTGGTTCAGGGAATCCAGGTACAGGAGTTCTTTTACAATGCGTTCGGCACTTTCATCATCTACCGCACCCCACAGGAAAATCCTGCGCTTGGAGGTCAGGTATTCTTCTGCCTTTTTCAAAAAATCCGGAGTGGCCTGTTCTTTATTTTCTTTGCAGTCTGCCATATGGTATCCTTTGTATTTACGAGGATAATTTAGAAAAAAGAACATGTCAATTTATTATCTTTGACTTCATGTTCGGCAAGAAACAGAAATATTTGGCTGGCTTGGTGGATCCGCAGGTGCTTTCCGCTGTCGAGGCGGATTCCATGCACCCGGTGTTCCTGGATTTGCAGGCCTGTTCTGCTCTGGAAATCCGCTACGATTTTTTTGACGTTTCCCTCTGGCCCGGGCTTTCGGGCCGCGTCAGGAAGGTTGCTCCCCATGCCATGCAAATAGGGACCATCAGGCTCAAGCGTGACGGGGGCGTTTTTCAAGATGGCCGTGCGGTGGAGCGGATGCCTTTGTGGAGAAGCCTGTTGGAAGCCGAACAGGTGCCGGACTGGCTGGATTTGGAACAGGATTGCCTTTACGATTACGAGATTTTGAACAAAGTAGCAGAAACCCGCGGCACTGGGATTCTTGTGTCACAGCACAATTTTTCGCGGGTACCCACGGCTCAGGAACTGCGGGATTTTGCCAGGGACGTAGCCCGTGTGGGTGCCAAGGGCCTAAAAATTGCCGCCATGTGCAATTTAGAAGAGGACTGCGAACGCTTGTACGACTTTTGCCGCAAGTTCGGCGAGGATTTTGAGCTGTTTGCCGCCTTTGGCATGGGAGACCTTGGTCGGGTGAGCCGGGTTTGGTCCCTGAAAGAGGGGGCGAACCTGACCTACGGGTCTATGGGGCGTATCGCTGCTCCTGGACTTATCGAGGTTCCCACTATGGCCCGTGCCCTGGAAAAACTGCCTGAATTCAATTCTCGGTTTGAAATTGCCACTTTTTTAGCCGGAAATTGATACGATTCCAATATTTTTCTAAATATCAAGATTGAGTTACGAGGAAACCATATGCGTCTTTCTGAACGTTTTGTAGACAATTGCATTTTGATCAATTCTCCCTGCGAGACCAAAGAGGCCATTCTCAATGAGCTGGTGGATACCCTTTGCAGCGCCTATAAGCTTGAGCATCGGGACGAAATTTTCGAGGCGGTCTGGAACCGCGAAAAGACCCGGTCCACCGGTATTGGTTGCGGCCTGGCCGTTCCCCACGCCAAGATTGACTACGTGGACCGGATGTGCATGGTGGCGGCCACGATTCCGAAGGGATTGGATTTTGACTCTTTTGACGGCGAGCCCGTTTACCTGTTGATTCTTATTGTGAGCCCCGGCAATACGGTGGGTCCCCATCTAAAGGCACTGTCTTCGGTAAGCCGCCTTTTAGCAGATGGCGGCGTTCGCAAGGACCTGATTGCGGCCAAGGACCCTGCGGAGTTTCTGACCATCCTCCGCAGCGCAGAGGACAAGTACCTGTAGCCTTTGCCCTTGACAAGGCCCGAGCCGTTTTATATATTTGCTCGCACCTTTGGACGGTTAGCTCAGTTGGTTTAGAGCGCTGCTTTCACACGGCAGAGGTCACTGGTTCAAATCCAGTACCGTCCACTCGAAAGATCCTGCTTCGGCAGGGTCTTTTTTGTTTTCGGGTTAGAGGGGTACCGGTGCTAGACCTGCGCAAAGAAGAGGTCGGCGAGGGCCGCACGGAACAGGTTGATGCGGTCGGCGCTGGGTTCCCGATGGGGCCAGGTAAAGTTGCTGAGCAACACGGCCGCAGCTCCCTTTTCTGGGTCGGCCACAATGCTTGCCCCGGTAAAGCCGGTCTTTCCAAAAGTGCGGGGGGAGCGGCGGCTTCCCATGAACCTTTCCGCGTTCAGTTCCCACCCTAGGGCGGTTTCTGCACCGACCTCGGCCGCAAAGGCGTTGTGGCTTACCAGGTCCAGGATGCCTGCGGGTGCGATGCGCTTGCCCTCGTATAGCCCGTCGTTCAGCACCATTTGCACAAAGCGGAGGAGGTCGGGGACGGTACTGAACATGCCGGCGGAACCTACCGGGAACAGCTTACGCAGGACCCAGGC
This sequence comes from Fibrobacter succinogenes, assembly GCA_902767785.1. Classification (GTDB taxonomy): domain Bacteria; phylum Fibrobacterota; class Fibrobacteria; order Fibrobacterales; family Fibrobacteraceae; genus Fibrobacter; species Fibrobacter succinogenes_D. The sequence goes on from CACXIR010000039.1 coordinate 12,938, forward strand.
GCTTTCGTCGTGGATTTCCCCCTGGATAATGCGGCCCCGGAATTCGCATTCTTCCGTGGGCATAATCTGTTCCTTGGGGAACCGGTCCAGCGGGTCCCAGCCGGAGCGTTCCATTTGGAGCGGCTCAAAGAAGGTTTCGCTTCCCAGTTGTTGCAGGGACTTGCCCGTGAGGCGGTTCAGCACGATTCCGAGCAGAACGCTGGGCGGGTTTCCGTAGTTGAACGCCTTGCCAGGGGGAATCTGGAACTGGTAAGTGTACAGGGCTTCCAGGATCTTTTCGGGAGGGAGCGTCCGCAGGGTTTTCATAGGGACACGGTAGTCCAGGCTATGGGTCAGCAGGTGGAAAATGCGGATGTCATCCCGGTAGTTGGTGGCCAGTTCCGGAATGTAGTCCGCCACTTTGGCGTCTACATCTAGCTCGCCCCGCAGAATGGCACAGAGGGCAAGAGTCGAGGTGGGACAGACCTTGGTGAGGGAGGCTATGTCGAAGATGGTGTCTTCTGCAGTGCCTAGTGCGACGAGCTGCCGGGAGCCATCGGGCAGAACAAATCCTGCCACAGCCTTGCTAAAGATTCCTTGCGCCTGGCCTTGCTGCAGCAAGTTCTGGATGGATTTTTCGCTGAACATATTTCTTCACTCTCCGTCATCCTGAGTGGCGTTGGCCATGAAAGATCCAGTCCCGAATTATATGCCTGCAACTGACAGCCAAGAACTTGTGTCCTGGATGCTTCGCTTACGCTCAGCATGACGTAAAAGAAACGTCGTTTATAAATCAATAACCCTGTCGTTCTGCAGCAGTTGCTCAAAGCTCTGCCGTTCACGCACCACTTTCAGTTCGCCCTTGGTGTACATGGTTTCGGCAGCATAGCGGCGGCTGTTGTAGTTGCTGCTCATGGCAGCCCCGTAGGCGCCAGCATCGTGCAAAATCAGCAAGTCGCCCACTTTGGCCTTGGGGAGCTTGCGGGTCACCACGAATCCGCCTTCTTCCTGGGTGAACACGTCGCCGGACTCGCAGAGGGGGCCTGCCACAACGGCGTCCACCGTCTCGTTCAGTTCTCGGCCGTCACGGGCGATAATGGAAATGCCATGGTAGCTGCCATAGAAGCTGGGGCGTACCAGGTCGGTAAAGCCTGCGTCCAGCAGATAGAACAGGTTGTCGCCCTGCTTTTTCACGGCACGGATTTCGGTCATCAGGTAGCCGCTTTCGGCCACCAGGTAACGTCCGGGTTCCACTTCCAGGTGAACCTCGTGGCCGATGCTCTGCTGGATGTTCTTGCGTGCCTTGTCCCACAGGTCGTAGTAGGCCTGCATGTCTATGCGGTTGCCCTTGTCCTCTTCGTGATAGGGAATAGGGAGGCCGCCCCCTGCAGAAATAGTGCGGAGGTGGCTGCCCAGGCGGCGGCTAGCGTCGCACATGGCGTCACATACTTGGGACAGGTGCTCAAAGTCGGAACCGGAACCGATGTGCATGTGCAGTCCGGTAATCCACATTCCGTTGGCTTGCGCCAGCTTGACGCAGTCCTTAATTTGTTCGTGCCAAACGCCGTGCTTGCTCAAGGGACCGCCGGTGTTCACCTTGCTGGAATGCCCATGGCCAAAGCCCGGGTTCACGCGGAGGGTCAGCTCCGACTTCACGCCGAAATCTGCCAGCTGCTGGATCATGTCGGGGGAACCTACGTTCACCGCGATGTCGTACTTTTTCACCAGTTCCAAAGCATCACGGTCAAAGATGTCAGCGGTGTAGACGATTTCGGGGACCTTGCCTTTCTCTTGACCGCCTTTGAAGCCTGCCTTGAGGGCACGGACGATTTCGCCTGCGGACACGGCATCCACCACGCCGCCCAGCTTGCGGACTAGCGCCACTACGGAGAGGTTGGGGCATGCCTTTTGGGCAAAGCGGACCGTGTCGAAAACCTGGGTTTCGCGGACACGCTTTTCGATGGTTTCGCGGTCATAAATCCAGAGGGGGGTGCCGTACTGCTCGGCAGCCTTCACAAAAACTTCTTGAGGTATGGAATATTTCATGGCGGGAAATTTAGAAAATAGGGTTGGCGTATGTCATCGGGTCCCTGGCATGACCATGGATTGGCGTCCAGGGGCTTTACACAAAATGAAAAGCGCCGAGCGATAGGCCCGGCGCAATTCTCGCAAAAAAAGGCGATTACACGTGCTTGATCTTGTTGTCGCCTTCGTCCCAGTACTGACCGTCGCAGACGAACTTGTATTCGTAAACGCCGGAGTCGAGAGTGACCTTGCCGACCCAGAGACCGGTCTTCTTGTCCTTCTTGAGCATGTCCTTGTCGATAGCCCAGTTGTTGAAGGAACCGGCAACGGAAACGGTGGTGGCCAGGGGGCAGTTGGCTTCGAACACCACGGTCACCTTCTTGGGGGCAGCGGTCTTCTTGGCGGCGGGAGCTTTAGCGGCCTTCTTTTCGGCGGCGGGCTTGGCGGCCTTAGGGGCGGCGGGAGCCTTCACGGCCTTCTTTTCGACCGGCTTTGCAGCCTTGGCAACCTTGGCGGGAGCCTTCACGGCAGCCTTCTTGGCAGGGGCCTTTGCGCTTTTTGTAGTAGTTTTTGCCATTTTTTTTCTCCTCTACTCTTTGTGCGGCCCAATAATAGTAAAAAAAAGTTTAAATGGCTAGAGTCAAAAGAAAAATTAGTGAATGTCGTTGGGTACGATCCCGTACTTGCGGACCTGCACCATGTCAATCAGCTCTGCGTCGCCGGTGTCGAAATTTCCAGCAGCCACCTGCTTATTGTATTCCTCAATGGCGGAATTGTTGGCGGAGGCATAGCTGGAGGTCCCGCCAAGAAGGGTGGTTTCCACGAAGTCGACGACGTTGCCGTTTTTCTCGGTACGCCACCCCACAAAGGCGTGGCTAGGAATGTTGACTATAAAGACCTGCATGCCCAGGGCCTCGAGAATGGAGGCGAAGAGTACGGTGGTTTCAATGCACAGCCCCTGCCTCAATCGCAAGGTTTCCATGGGGTAGTTTATCTTTTGCCACGGCGTTCCAGAGCCGTGGCTTATCACGTACTTGATTTGCCGGGCTTGCAAAACCTCATATACGGCCTTGACCACGCGGGAAGAGCTTTCCGCTATGGTTGCGTCGTCGCTGTACTTATAGTAAGC
>CACXIR010000040.1 GCA_902767785.1 Fibrobacter succinogenes
GGGAAGGTCTGCCGCAAGGGCGAGAGAGCCGCTGGCCGCAATGGCCAAGCCAAACACGGCGGTTTTTTTCAAGATATTCATACTCAATCCTTTTTTGTTGTTATCCCGTAGTAAATATAACTTGAACCGCTGAAAATTCGTAGGTCGGTTTTGTTTACACAGTGGACATATTGTCCAAAATGGCTGTTTCGTAAGAATAAAGTAAGTTACCGCTTGCCCTTGTATTCCGCAATGGCCATGCCCATGACGATGGTGGCGGCTCCTGCCCAGGCCACAGGAGAGATGTGTTCCCCGATGGTAATCATGGCGGTGATGATGGTTACCAGGGGCAGGGCATAGACATAGTTGCTGGCTAGGACCGTACCCAGTTTTTCGAGGACGGTGTTCCACGCCACATAGCCCAGTAGCGAAGAGAATATGGCGAGGCACAAGAAGTTAAACGCCACCACGGGTTCGGCGAAGTTTTCCCAGGGAATTAAACGCCCTTGCAGGTGTTCTGCAGCCATGAGGGGGATGGAACTGACAATGCTGTAGAAGAAAATTTTTCGGGTGATGAACAGGGTGCTGTACCGCGCCTTGAAGGGCTTGAGGCTCAGGGAGTAGATGGTCCAGAGGATAGCCGCCGCAAAGGCGAGGAAATCCCCCAGGGGTGAAAGTTTCAATATGAACTTGCCGTTGAGGACCACCAGTACCATCCCTACGAAGGTCAGCAGGGAACCCAGTATTTGTCTGGACTTGAGCCGCTCGCTTTTGAACAGGAGTCCGCCAAAAATCATGATGAGCAGCGGGTTGGTACAGACGATGAGGGACACGTTAGAAGAAGGCGACAGGGTGAGGGCCGTGTTTTCTGCCCAAAAGTACAGCGTACCGCCGGTGATGCCGCTAATGAACAGCAAGAACTCGTCCTTGAAGTTTTGTGCCAGGATTTTCTTGTGGTTTATGGCCAGCAACAGCAGGTAGGTGAACACGAACCGGATAAAGAACACCTGTACCGCCGAAAAACCGTGGGTCAGCAGGACCTTGGTACTCACGAAGCTCGTGCCCCAGAAGATTACGGTGGCAACGGCCAATATGTGCCAGATGGCGGTGCTGTTTTTCATCGCGAGAAATGTAGAAATACTATATTCCCCGTGTATAAACCTGGAGTTTTTATGGAAATCAAATGGCTTAATCCCGATGCAAAGTTTGACCGCTTGGTTTTGGCAGGCGATATTGGTGGCACCAACACGAATCTCGGCCTGGTCGGCTACAAGGACGGCAAGTTCACGCTGATCCTCGAGACGGTGTGCCCCTCCAAGGATATCGACGGCCTCGAAGCCCCCATCCGCGAGACTCTCAAGATTGCTGCAGAGAACAACGCAGACCTCAAGCCCAGCCACGTGTGCATCAGTGCCGCGGGCCCGGTGGCGAACAACAAGTGCGTCATGACCAACCTCCCGTGGAGCGTCGACGGCGACGCCCTCACTGCGGCGACCGGCATCCCGACACTTGTCATCAACGACTTCATGGCCATCAGCTACGGCATCCCCACCCTCGACGTGGACGACCCCAAGCAGATTTTCAAGCTCACGCATACCGACGGCAGCCAGCCCGCCCCGCAGAAGGCGACCAAGGCGGTCATCGGTCCGGGAACCGGTATGGGTGTCGGCTTCCTTGCCTTCGACGGCGAAAAGTATATCCCCGCTTCTTCGGAAGGCGGACATTCCACTTTCGCCCCGTTCGACAAGGATTCCCAGGAATTCCACGACTACATGGAAAAGAAGATCGGCATGGTCCCCGGCGTGGAGCCGCTCGTCTCCGGCATGGGACTCCGCAACATGTACGAATGGTGGAAGGAAACCCGCGGCGTTCCCGATAACGATGCCTTCAAGAAGATTGAAGAAACTGAACCCAACGATCGCCCCAAGTACATCAGCCGCGCGAGCGATACCGACCCGGTGGCAGCCGAGATGATGCGCCTGTTCGTGAAGATGCTTGCCCGCTTCGCAAGCGATGCCGCCACGCTGTTCCTGCCTCTCGGCGGTTTCTACCTGGCTGGCGGTACGGTGCAAAAGGACCTTCGCTGGCTTGAGCGCGACAACCTGTTCATGAAGTACTTCGAGAAGAACTATAACCCAAACATCCGTCCGCTTTTGAACAAGATCCCGGTGTACATCATCAAGGATTACAGCATCAGCCTGTACGGTGCTGCCAACGCAAGCCTGAACCTGCAGAAGTAAGCTTTACCACGAGAAGGTGTGGTCAAAGATCTCACCCCGTGTCTGTCCCTTATGGTGAGAGGCGGAAATACTTACATCGCCTTGTTCGTCGATTTCGCGTTCAGCGGAACCATATGTCATGGTGCCGCTGATGCTCATGTCGGGTGAATTAAATGACATTGATTTGTAGGATTCGTTGAAGGATCCTTTTACTTTCAGGGTCCCGTTCAATGTGGCGTTGCAAACAAGTTTGCCGTCTGTTGATGTGACTATCTGCTTGACATTGACCAATGTGTAGGTTAAGTCCACTGTCGTAATGTCTACATCCGAGGCCCTGTTGGTAGACCCTGTCACCTTGATAGAACCGCCGTAGGGGCCTTCAACATCTGCATCGATATTGCCCGTGGGTTTGCCTGCAAAATTTTGGTTATATGCATCGGCCTCCAAGACGACTATTGCATATGACAGGAAACTGTAAAAATTTTTGTCGGATATATAATTCGCGGAATTATCGTCATCGCTGACGCATGCTGTGAACAATGACGAGATAATCAGCATCATTGACAAAAGGATTAAGTTCTTGCGGATTTTCATAGTGCCCCCCCTATGTTTCAAATAAAAATAATATAAAACGATTTAAAAAGATCGTTTCCTGACATTTTTTTCTAAATTTGACCCCATGCTTTTTTCTGAACTCCCCCTGGCAAACCCCTTGCAGCGTGCGATCCGTGCTGTAGGCTACGAACAGCCCACTCCTATTCAGGAACAGTCCATCCCGAGTTTGCTCGAGGGTAAGGACCTGCTTGGAATTGCCCAGACGGGAACGGGAAAGACGGCGGCATTCGCTCTCCCGATTCTGCAGCTCCTTCTGGATTCCGGAAAGTTCCGCGCTCCCAAGACCTGCCGGGCCTTGATTTTGCTCCCTACTCGTGAGCTTGCCATTCAGGTGGCGGATTGCTTTAAGCAGTACGCTCAGTTTACCGCTATTTCTACCACCTGCATTTTTGGCGGCGTGGGGGATGCCTCCCAGAAAAACAGCTTGATTCGCGGCGTAGATGTGCTTGTGGCCACGCCCGGCCGCCTGTTGGACCTTATCGGGCAAAAGGCCGTTTCCCTGAAGGCATTGGAATTCTTTGTGCTGGACGAGGCCGACCGCATGCTGGACATGGGGTTCATCCACGATATCCGCAAGGTGGTGGCACTGCTCCCGCAAAACCGCCAAAACCTGTTCTTTAGCGCCACCATGCCCGACGACATCACCAAGCTGGCCGCCACCATTCTGCGGCCAAACCCGGTAAGGGTGGAGGTGGCTCCGCAAAGCACGCCTATCGAACGCATTCGTCAGGAGCTTTACCGTATAGACAAGCGCCGGAAGGGTGCCTTGCTCAAGGAGCTTTTGCAGGAACACCCCGAGATGAAAAAGGTGCTGGTGTTCAGCCGCACCAAGCATGGTGCCGACAAGATTACCCGCGTGTTAGAAAAGGCGGGCATCAAGTGTGCTGCTATTCACGGCAACAAGAGCCAGAATCGCAGGCAAGAGGCTCTGGGAAATTTCAAGAAGGAATCCATTCGCGTGCTGGTGGCTACTGACATTGCCGCCCGCGGTATTGACGTGGATGACGTGAGTCACGTGTTCAACTACGACCTGCCCGACGTTCCCGAGACTTTTGTGCATCGCATTGGCCGCACCGCCCGCGCGGGGAAAGACGGTATTGCTATCTCGTTCTGCTCTCCCGACGAGGAACAGGACTTGCGAGCCATTGAGAAACTCACCAAGATAAAGGTTCCCGAAGGCGACAAGGCCATATATGAGAAATTGCCGCCCCCGCAAAAAGAGACACCCGAAAGCGAGATGAGGAACGCCCGCGGCCGCGGATTCCCCCGTCGCGATAAGCCTGCACAATCGGCAGGGCATCAAAAGCCGGAGCAATCGGCACGGCCTGAATGGCATGCCAAACCCGAGCGGGGTTCCAAACCGGTGCAAAAACCTGCACAGGCCTCTCCGGAACAATCCCAGGGGTCAAACCATCACCAGCGCCGCCGCAACCGCCCGGGTTCCCGTGCCCGCCGCCGCATGCGTGAAAATGGCTCCCAAAACCCCTAATTTTGTGCATTTTCGCAACTTTTTAGTCTAAAAAGACGTTTTTTTTGTAAAAATTCGGCTTTTAGGCGTTTTTTGCTTTATATTTCTCAAAAAGACTAGGGAGTATCTTATGTGCGAAAAGAAAACTTCGTGGATTCTTGTGGTGACCCTGCTGTTTGTGCTAGCAGGCGTGGGTGAAACTTTTGCCGCCTGGGATGGCAAGACTAAGAAAAAGCCTTCCAAAACGGAAATGGTGGGCAAGAAAGAGTTTTTCTTGATAGAAAACGAGGCGAACCTGGCCTGGTTTGCCGACTCTGTGAATCAGAACAAGGGCACAGTGTCTTTGCATGCCAAACTCATGGCTAATTTGGACATGGATGGCCAGCTGTTTATGCCCATTGCGGCAGGTACCGGTGGGACGGCCTTCGGGGGAGTGTTCGATGGTAACGGATATTCCATTTCCAACCTGTTTATCGATGCGACAAAGCTGGGCGACATTAAGAACCCGAATTGCGCAGAGAACAGGCCTCGCTGCAATGCCCAGAATGCTGGCTTTATTGCGGTGATGGATGGCGGTACCGTGAAGAACCTTGTTCTGGAGAAGGAGAATGTGTTGGCTTCTGCCAGTGCGGGCGATATTCTGGATAAGGAGAATCCCATTACGGTTGGTCTGGTGGTGGCCTGGCTAAAAAACGGTACGGTGGACGGAGTCGCCGCTTCGGGAAACATCCTAACCAGCGGGGTTGGCAATAGCGTCGGCGGCATTGTGGGTACTGCCTGGAACGGCACGGTTTCCAATAGCCTTAGTACCGCAAATATTTTGGTGAGCGGAAACGAATCTTACGCTGGTGGCATTGTGGGTACTGTTAGAAAGACTTCTTCTTTCTCCATTGCATCCTGTGCCTATGATGGCGGTAACATGCTTAACAACGGTGATGGAAAATCCGGTGGCATTGTCGGTTTCCACGAAGAGGGATCCCTGAATGTACTCAACAGCTATTTTGACACGGATGTAGTTGGCGAAGGCCTTGGCAAGAAAAATGAAGGCCTGGAAATGACGGGTTCCCTTAACGGGGTCAAGAATATCAATACGGCCCAGGTGTCTTGCGATTTGAACGCCGGCACCTGGGAATCTGACGCGTGTTCCAAAGACGGCGTGTGGAGCGAGGGCGATTCCCATATTGCCCTTAACGGAGTGGCCCGTAACGCCAATGGCGACCTGACCTATGCCGTGACCTTTGATGCCAACGGTGGCGTATTCCCCGAAGGAGCCAAGTCCAAGAAGTTCCTTAAGGCGGGGGAGACCATTACTGCCGACGAAATAGCTGCCCCGTTGCGCAGCGATACTACTTTCGGGGGTTGGGCGCTTACTGCGGATGCCACCGGACCGGCAACGTCCCTAGGGACGGTTTCCCAGGCAGTTACGATTTATGCCTACTGGAAAAACATGTTCGCTATAACCTTTGATGCCAATGGCGGAAAGTTCCCCGGCGAGGGTACGCCCACTACCGTGACCAAGCTGGTGGCGGAAGGCGACGCCATTGACGTTTCGGGAATAGACCTTCCCACCACTTATACCTCTGGTGACGACGAGACCTTCTATTTTACGGGTTGGGCAAAAGCCGCTGACGCAACTGCGGGGGAGGCTCTAGGTACGGCTACTGCACCTGCCACATTCTATGCTGTTTGGACAAAGCAGGTCACTTTTACGGTGGTGTTCAATACGCAAAAGAACTCCGGCACCATGGTGGCCTACGTGCAGGATGGCGGCAAGGTGGCCGAGCCCTCCGATCCCGAGGCCTTGGGCTATAGCTTTGGCGGCTGGTTCAGCGATAAGGAATGTACCGAATCCGCGGCATTTGATTTCGACACGGAGATTGACGCAAACCTGGTCCTGTTTGCCAAATGGACCCCGGTGACTTACACAATCACCTACGCCCTAGATGACGGCAAAAACAACGAGGACAACCCCGAGTCCTATACGGTGGAAACGGCCACCGTGGTACTCAAAAAGCCTTCCAAGACGGGTTATGTGTTCGATGGCTGGTATTACGATAGCGAGTTCACCCAGGCTGCAACCCAGATTACCCAGGGGTCCACGGGCGACAAGACCTTGTACGCCAAGTGGTCTGTCAAGACCTTTACCATCGTCTACATGGCGGGAGCCTATGGTATCGAAGTTGTGCCGTCGGATGTCAAGCAGTATGATGTTCCCATAAAGCTGAGGGGTGCCTCCTACACCAGGGAAGGATACTTGCAAGACGGCTGGTCTGTCAAAGATGGCGGTTCCAAAAGCTATGATCTGGATGCCACTTACGAAAAGAACAGCTCCTTGACCCTGTACCCCCACTGGATTGTGGACCCCACGATTAACCCCAACTCCATTAGGCAGGTGGCCGTAGCGGCAAGTTTTGGTGTAACGGTCCAGAACCGCAGCCTGCAGGTTTCCAACGTGAAGCCCGGTGCCCGCGTGGCTGTAATGGATATGCAGGGACGCCTGGTCAAGAGCGGTATTGCCGGCTCTATGGGACTCAAGGTGCAAGGCCTTGTTCCCGGAAACTATGTGGTGCGGGTTAACGGCCAGAGTCGTCAGGTTCGCGTACGCTAGCGATCTTTTTGCTGCGGCTCATCCAGCTTAAAACCAAGTTCTGCCAGACTACGTAGCAGGTGGGGGCCAGTGCCACCACCGGGCCTGCGTATAGCGTAGAAATCCAGATGACCAGGGTGGTGTTCTTTTGCCCCATGCTCTGGGAGCCTTCTATAGACCTGCGGTTCCTTTCGCAGAACCAGCCCAGCCAGAACAACAAAATGCAAAGCACTAACGAGACCCCTGCCATTAGCGGGAGCTTTCCGCTGTTCCACAAGTCCATAAAGCCCATTTCACGGATGTCGTGGCTGGCCTTCGCAAGAATCACGAATACGGAGAAGGTCCACACGAACATGGTGTACTTCTGGAATTTGGCGGCTCGGTCCGCTAGTTCGGGGTAGAAGGCACGCAGTCCTAGGGCGAAGGCCAGCGGAATGCTGATGATGGGCTGGATGGAATTGAATATCTTGAAGGCGATTTCGGAGAGGCTTACGTCCGCACCCGCCAAGTACCCGAAAACAATGGGGATGGAAAAGCAAGCAATCAGGTTGCCGCTCAGGAATATCTTCAGGGCCAGCGATGCGGAACCGCCTAGCATTTTGGCCATGGCGGGTGCGGCGTTGGCGGGCGGGCATAGGGCAATAATTGCACCGCCCAGCAGAACCTCCCGGGGGAGTCCCAAAAGCTTTACAATGCCTGCGAGGGCGGCCACCAGCAAAAGGCTTACCACAAGGGCGCGAATTTCAATCCTGAAGGTGTAGCCGTGGGTTTGGGGCGGAATCTTGGTGACGAAGGTCAGGAACATCATGATTCCGATGAAAAACGGCAATAATGGCGAAAAAATATGGGCCTGGGGTATCAAAATGCCCAGTAAAATCGCGATAGGCATCATTATGGCACGCATGTTTTTCATAGCGGGCTAAAATTTAGCAAAAGACGCTTGCTCCATTTTCTATCTTTGTTCCTATGTTGCGTTCCAAGTATCAGGGCCTGCGTTATTCCGACAGCCCTGTAGTCAAGAAGAAGCAGACCAACCCCATTACCCTGGTGGTGCTGGGTTACCTGTTGCTGATTCTTGTGGGTGCTGTTTTGCTTAAGCTCCCCGTGTCGCTTCGGACCCCCATTCCTTTTTTGGATGCCCTTTTTACCGCTACCTCTGCTGTGTGCGTTACCGGACTTTCGGTCCTGGACATCAGCACTACCTTCACCCATTTCGGGGACTGGATCTTGCTGATCTTGATGCAGCTGGGCGGTTTGGGTATCATGACGGTGTCTACCACCCTTATCCTTTTGGCGGGGATGCACCCTGGGTTCAACCACCAGTCCGTGCTGCTTTCGGCTTTTTCCCAGGAAGGCAACATTGACCCGGCAAAAATCCTGAAGGCGGTGCTGCCCTTTACCTTTATCCTTGAACTTATTGGCGCCGCGGTGTACTTTACCCAGTTTTCCGGCGCCAGGCTCTACGACCGCATCTTCGTGTCGGTATTCCAGGCGGTCAGCTCCTTCTGCAACGTAGGCTTTACCTTGTTCCCGGATTCCCTGGTGCAGTTCCAGCTGAACCCGGTGGTCAACATTTCCACCTGCATTTTGGCTTTGGCGGGCGGCTTTGGCTTTTTGGCGGTAACGGAACTGCGTTACTTGTTCGACTTCAAGCAGCACAAGGTCCGCAAGATTTCCCTCCACACCCGCATTGCCACCTTCGGTACGCTGTTTGTTGTGGCGGCCAGCATCCTGGTTTTCTGCCTTACGGAATGGAACAACTCCCTTAGCGATTTGACCCTAGGCCAGAAACTGCAGTCCACCATGTTCATGGCCTTTACCAGCCGCACGGCGGGCCTCAATACGGTAGATGTGCCGGGCCTGTGTGCCAGTTCCCTGTTCTTTTTTGTGGTTATCATGTTTATCGGGGCCAACCCGGGCAGCTGCGGTGGCGGCGTAAAGGTGACTACGGCCGCGGTCATTGGACTTTTGGGGTTCAACCGCCTGCTGGGCCGGGAAAAGACCCAGGTGCTGGGGCGGACCATTCCCGAAACAACCGTGGACAAAGCGGTGCGGATTTTTGTGGTAGCTATAGTAGTCATTGTCCTTGCAACTTTGATCCTCCTTTGCACAGAGGTCCCGCCTGGCTTGGGTTACAGCACCGGCGAGGTGCCCTTCCTCAAGGTGCTTTTCGAGGTGGTGAGCGCCTATAGCACCTGTGGGCTTTCTATGGGGCTTACGGGGGAACTTTCCACCGTGGGCAGGGTGGTTATTTGCACGGTGATGTTCATTGGGCGTATGGGCCCCCTGTTCCTGATTTCTGCCGTGGCAGGGAAGGTCCAGAATACCACCTGGTTTGCCGAAGAAGACATAATGGTAGGCTGATTCCAGTTTCTATTTACTACATTATAACATATGGCTTCTAAACAATTTGTAATTATCGGTCTTGGAAATTCGGCCATTTTTTTGGCCAAGCACCTGACTAGCCTGGGTCACGATGTGATGGTTATCGATTGCCATCCTGACAAGGTCCAGGATATTTCCAGCTCTGTTTCACAGGCTATTGTTGCAGACAGCACCCGCCTCAAGCAGCTTTCGTCCATCCCCCTGCAAAAGGCGGATTCTGTTATCGTCTGCATAGGCGAGAACTTGGAAGCCTCCCTGCTGACGGTCTTGAACCTGAAGGAGATGGGGGTGAAGCACATCATTGCCAAGTCCAGCAGCGCCGCCCATACCAGCATTCTGGAAAAGTTGGGAGTCTCCGACATATTCCACCCGGAAAGGGACTCTGCCATTAGCCTGGCAGAACGTTTGAACCGCCCCAACATGCTGGACTTTTTGCCCTTTATGGAGGGATTCTCCATTATTGAGATTGCCTGTCCGGAAAAATTCCAGGGCAAGACCCTTAAGGATTTGTCCCTGACCCACAAGTACGGCATACAGGTTATTGCCATCCGCGACCCGTTGGAGTCTGCTCCCAAGATTGGTAACATTGCCGATTACGTGCTCAAGGAAAACGACGTTCTGTTTTTGATTGGCCCCAACGAGGCCTTGGACGATTTTAAGGCGTAAGGTTCACCATCCAAGACCTTTAGTGCAGGTTAGATGCCCTCTTCAGCTACAATCCTCCAGGAACATCGGATTCGCCCCTCCCTGCAGAGGCGGGTGGTGTTCGATTACCTGCTGGCTGCGGAAACCCACCCGTCGGTGGACACCATATATGGAGACCTGCTCCCTGCCAATCCGGGGCTTTCCCGCACCACGGTGTACAACACCCTGGAGCTGCTTCGCAAGCACGGCCTGGTGAAAGTGCTGGATTTTGGCGAAGGGTTCTTGCGCTACGACGGCAAGATTACCCCCCACTGCCACTTCCGGTGCGAAAAGTGCGGTGCTATCTATGACATTGCCAAGACCCCCGATGGGTGCGAGAGGTTCGCACCTGCCGGTGCAAGGCTTACCAGCATGGAGCTGTACCTGAACGGGATCTGCCCGAGTTGCAACAAGTAGGAGCGGGCCGTTTGGGCAGAACATAAAGAACGCAGGGCTGAAACCCTGCGTTCTTTGTTTGAGATAGAATAGTCTTTTGGGTTTAATCCTTAAGGGTGGCCCAGTCCAAAATGCCCTTCTTGATGACGTAGAGGTAGCCTGCTTCCAAGATGACCAGGAACCCAAGCAACACCAGCAGGAGTTCCCACCCGCCAGCCAAGAACTGGACGGTCCAGGGGTAGAGGAATGCCACTTCCAGGTCAAACACCAGGAACAGCATGGCCACCAGGTAGTACTTGACCGGGTAACGTTCGTTGGCGGTACCCGAAACGTGGGCAAGGCCGCATTCGTAAGAGGAACCTTTTATGTTGGTTCCCTTGATTTTTCCGGGGTGCAGGAACCAGTTGGCCAACAGCAGCGCCGTGGGAATGCAAAGAGCCATAATGACCAGGATGGTCACGGCGAAAGTGGTATCAAAAACCTCTACATTGCTCATGATGGGCAGAATATAGCTTTTTTTCGGCCTAAATGCCAGGCTTGCGGCAAGAATCGGCCGGTTTGCGCTGAAATCTATTTTTTACATCTTTTTTGTGCAATATGAGGTTATATTTAGGGTATGAGTGCATTGAAAACGTGGATTCTGTTTTTGGTTGTGGCCGTGTTTATGGTCGCCTGTTCCGATGACGACTCTCCTACCAAGGTGGTCCTTAAGGAGGTGGAGTCAGGGAACAGCAAGGTGGACACGTCCTATGTGAACGAAAAAGGTGAAATAGTTACAATTTCGGGAAAGGATACCGTCCGATACAATAAAAATAACGTTCCCTATTACAGCAGCGGCATCTTCTGCTGGACCGACGGTTGCGAAAAGAATTTCACGAGTGCCTCGTCCCAAGAAACTAAACCGTCTTCTTCTTCCAGCAAAAAAGCTTCGGGTTCCAGTAGCTCTGCAGGTTCGCAACCCAAGTCCTCGTCTTCGACACCGCCTTCCAGTTCCAGTGCTCCCGCGATTAGCGTGGATTCCACCAAGCCTACAGTAGACAAGCCCGGTTTGAAGCTCACGGATAACAGGGATGACGAGGTCTACGACTTGGTCAAGATTGGCGAGGGTCCTGGTGCCGTGTATTGGATGGCTCAGAATCTTCGCTATAAAACGTCTTCGCAGAGCTATGATTACTCCTTCACAAGGAACGTGGATGGAGAGGAAGTTGTATTCACTCAGGATGACTATGGCCGAATGTATACCTACGCAGCGGCACAGGTTGCATGCCCATCTGGTTGGTCGCTGCCTACACGCCAGCAGACCGCTGCTGCTATTGCATCCCAGGGTCATGATTGGTGGACCTTTAGCGGACGAATTGACGATTCTGGTAAAATTGGTAATTTGACTCAGGCATATTTGTGGATTTCTGGCAGTATGGAGAGTTCTGACGAGAACTATAGCAAGTATGGAAGCAATCCCACTGCCAATACGGTGGCCTTTTGGGTGAATGGTAGCGCGGATCCGGGATTTATCGACAACCCGAAGACTAGGGGCTATGGGGTCCGCTGCGTGGCCACGAACTAGTCTCGTTCCAGATTCCTAGTTTGTCATCTAATATGTTATGCCCGCCTTGAGCGGGCAAATTTTTTATGCATCTCCTCTATGCGGCAACGCCAAGATGTTTTATGCAAATATTTGCATAAATGCATTGACAAGTAATAAGGATTTTCTATATTTGCCTATCAAGCGTATAGGAATGTCGGACGATTGCGGCGACTATCTATATTTGGATTTGATTTTAACAAGAGGCAAATATGTCTAAGATCGAAACTTTGTGCATACAGAGCGGTTGGCAGCCGAAGAACGGCGAACCCCGCGTTCTCCCCATTTACCAGAGCACCACTTTCAAGTACGAAACCACCAATGACATGGCGGACCTTTTCGACTTGAAGGCTAGCGGCTATTTCTACACGCGTCTGCAGAACCCGACTAACGACGCTGTCGCCAACAAGATTGCCGCGCTCGAAGGTGGTGTGGCTGCGATGCTCACCAGCTCCGGCCAGGCTGCGAACTTTTACGCTGTCTTTAACATCTGCGAAGCAGGCGATCATTTCATTAGCACCAGCGCTATTTACGGCGGCACGAGCAACCTCTTCTCCGTGACGATGAAGAAACTCGGCATTGAATGCACGTTTGTTGACCAGGACGCCTCCGACGAAGAAATCGAGAAGGCCTTCCGCCCCAACACCAAGTGCCTCTTCGGCGAAACTGTTGCAAACCCGGCCGGCAAAGTTTTGGACCTCAAGCGCTTCGCCGACATCGCCCACAAGCATGGCGTTCCGATGATTGTGGACAACACGTTCCCGACCCCGATTCTCTGCCGCCCGATTGAATTCGGCGTTGACATCGTGACCCACTCCACGACCAAGTACATGGACGGCCACGCGATGGCTGTGGGTGGCTGCATTGTGGATAGCGGCAACTTCGATTGGGAAGCAAACCACGACCGTTTCAAGGGCCTCACCGAACCGGATCCGAGTTACCACGGTCTTGCCTACACCAAGGCTTTCGGCAAGGGCGCATTCATTACGAAGGCTACCGCCCAGCTCATGCGCGACTTCGGTTCCATCCAGTCTCCGCAGAATGCGTTCCTCCTGAACGTCGGTCTCGAAACGCTCCACCTCCGCATGCCGCGTCATTGCGAAAACGCTCTCGCTTGCGCCAAGTTCCTCAAGAACCACCCGAAGGTGGCTTGGGTCAACTACGCCGGCCTGGTCGGTGACAAGTACTATGAACTTGCCCAGAAGCAGTTCAAGGACGGCCTGCCGTGCGGCGTCCTTACGTTCGGCATCAAGGGTGGTCGTGAAAAGTCTATCCAGTTCATGGATAGCCTCAAGATGATTTGCATCGTGACCCACGTGGCCGACGCCCGCAGCTGCGTGTTGCACCCGGCAAGCCACACGCACCGTCAGCTCAGCGACGAACAACTCATCGAAGCCGGCGTCGCTCCGGACCTGATCCGCTTCAGCGTGGGTATCGAGAACGTCGAAGACATCATCGCGGACCTCACGCAGGCCCTCGACAAGGTGTAATCGAAAATTCGTTTAACAAAAAAGTCCCGGCTTAGCCGGGACTTTTTATATAAAGTTTTTCGCTATTATCGTTTGTTCCTGTCTACCCAGGGGCGGGCGTTTTCGCCCACGTAGATTTGCCGCGGCCTGTTGATCTTGGAATTGGGGTCGTCGTGCATCTCTTTCCAGTGGGCAATCCAGCCGGGCAAGCGTCCAATGGCGAACATCACGGTAAGCATGTTCGTGGGGATGCCCATGGCCCTGTACAGGATTCCGGAATAGAAGTCCACGTTGGGGTAGAGCTTACGGGCTATAAAGTAGTCGTCCTTCAGGGCGGCTTCTTCTAGCTTCAGGGCGATTTCCAGCAACGGATCGTTAATGTGTTCGTGTTCGAACACCTGGCCCATGAGCTTCTTCAAGACTTTGGCACGAGGGTCGTAACTCTTGTACACCCGGTGGCCGAATCCAGAAAGACGGAACGGGTCGTTCTTGTCCTTGGCCTTTTCCATCACCTGTTCGATGGTCATGCCGCTGTTCTGGATACGGAGCAACGTCTCGAGAACGGCCTGGTTGGCGCCGCCATGGAGCGGCCCCCACAGGGCGCAAATGCCGGCGCAGATGCTGGCGTACAGGTTGGCCTGTGAACTGCCCACCATACGCACCGTAGAGGTGGAACAGTTCTGCTCGTGGTCGGCATGCACAATCAAAAGCGTGTTCAGAGCCTTTTCCATGATGGGGTCCAGGTGGTAGGGTCTGGCCTTGCTGCTGAACATCATGTTGAGGAAGTTGCTGCAGTAGCTGCGTTCTGCTTCGGGGTACACGAAGGGTTCACCGATGCTTGCCTTGTAAGAGAAGGCGGCAATGGTGCGAATCTTAGAGATGAGTCCTGCTGTGGTCAGCTCAAAAGCACTGGCGATGTTTTCGTCGTCGTAGAAGCGGGGGGTAAACAGGCCCACTGCGTTCACGATGGAACTGAGGATTCCCATGGGGTGCGCGCTGGGCGGCATCTCGCGGAAAAAGTGCAGCAGGTTTTCGTGGAGCAGCGCGTTTTCCGTCAAAAGCGTACGGAACCTGCTCAACTGTTCGGGGTTGGGGAGGTCGCCGTAAATCAGGAGCCAAGCGGTCTCGGGGAAGGTTGCCTTTTCGGCCAGGTCCTCGATGGAGTAACCGCGATAACGGAGGATGCCGTTTTCGCCATCCACATAGGTAATGGAACTCTTGGTGCTGCCCGTGTTCAGGTAGCCGTAGTCAAGGGTGACCAGTCCCGTGTCCTTGCGGAGGGAACTGATGTCAAGGCCCAGCTCGTTCTCGGTACCTTTGACCACGGGGAGCTCAAAACTCTTTCCGTTGTAATTCAAGGTCGCTTTGTCGGACATTATTCCTCCGGTTCTAATGGCTGGCGAACCAGCCATTACTTCATCTTCATTATGCAATTATAAATATTTTCGAACAGCTTGCCGAGCTTTTCGGTGGGAACGGCACTGAAGGCGATGCGGATAAGCCCTGAAAGCATGATGGTGCCGGTGCTGTAGTCCCTGATAAGCTTCTGGCGCAGTTCCTCGGCGTCCACTCCCTTGGGCTTGATGCACATGAAGTAGCCGCTGTTGCAGGGCATGGCTTCGAAGGCGTCCTTGTATTCCGGGTGGGCAGCCAGTTCGTTCTTGATGATGTCGAAACGCTTTTTGAGGGTCTCGTACTTTTCTTGCTTCTGCTGCAGGTATTCCGGGCTCTGGAAGGCGGCGAGCAAAATCTTCTGGCTGATGCTCGGGGCGTTAGAGATGTTGCCACGGACCGTACCGGCGGCCTTGTCTTCGAGGGCCTTGAGCTGGGCGGCGGTGGCGCCCTTGAAGCCGAAGCTCATGAAACCGACGCGGAAGCCCCAGACGTAGTCTTCCTTGGTCGGGCCGTCGAGCTTGACGGCGAGCAGGTTCTCGTGGGCGTCGACGATCTTTGCAAAGATGGATTCCTTGGTCACGCCATCTTCATAGACGAGTCCGAAGTAGGCGTCGTCGAGCAGGGCCACGACCTTGTTGCCGGCAGCGGCGCATTCGGTAAGGATCTTCGCGATTTCGACCGCTTCCTTTTCGGTGGCGGTGTAACCGGTCGGGTTGTTCGGGAAGTTCAGGAGCACGACCTTCTTGTCGCTCTTGGATTCGGCGAGTGCCTTCTTGAGTGCTTCGGTATCGAAACCGCCGTCCTTGAAGGTGTTGAACGTCTTGATCTTCGCGCCGCAGCTGTTCTCGAACACGAGTTCGTAGTTGTCCCAGTAGAGGTCGGGGATGATGACTTCGTCACCGGCATCCAGGAAGAGGTAGCCCGCGCAGCTGATGGCGTGGGTGAGGGCCGCGGTCACGACCGGGTTGCTGAATTCCTTGGTGGCAAGCGTCGGGTTCTTGCGGAGAATCTGTTCCTTCCAGACCTTGCGGAGGTCGGGGTTACCGAAGCTCGGGGCGTACAGGAACGATGTCTTGGGGAGGTTCAGGCTCTTGAGCACGCAGTCGAGCACCAGCGGGGATCCGTCGTCTTCGAGGGCGGTACCGATGGTCGCATTGATTGCGGAGCCCTTGGCTTCGGCGCCCTGGCCCAGAATGCCCTTGCGCGGGAAGAAGATCGCCTTGCCCCTTTCGGAAAGCATGGAGAGAACGTTGCAGCCGTTTGCGGAGAGTTCCGCGTTTGCCTGTTC
>CACXIR010000041.1 GCA_902767785.1 Fibrobacter succinogenes
AAACTGGTCAACGGCTGGACAGTTGATCAGATCGAAAACGCCCTCAGCGGCAACACATGCGGCAGAAAACCTACCTCCTGTGCCGATCAGTTGGCAAAGGCTGTCCGTCAGGCTTACAATGACACTCATACAGCATAAGCATAAGCATAAGCATAAGCATAAGCATAACGCGTCAAGCGCCATGTTCCGTCATCAAACGGACACGGCGCTTTTTCTTTAAAAAATTTCCTTGAACATTTCCAATCCCGACGCTTTGAACACCAATTTGAAAAACCTGATTGACCACACCGGAGCAATTCTGTAAGCTGCCGACATAAAATGCGCATCAAATCCTAGTACAATTCTGCTCCTTTTTGCATTGATACGGCGCAGCAAAATTCTGGCGGCTTTGTCGGATGGCATACTGAAAAACCTGACCAAAGGACTGACTTCACGACTCTGTCCCTTCATTATGTCGGTTCGTATAAACGCAAATGAATTGGAAAAGCTGCTGGCGGTGACGCCTGCGTCCCAGAACATCATGCTCACGGGCAAGCATGGCATCGGCAAGTCGCAGATTCTGGAGAAGTTCTTCACGGCACGTGGCGAACGTGTGGTGATCCTTTTCCTTGGGCAGATGAGCGATCCGGGCGACCTGATTGGGCTTCCGAGGCTCGACGAGAAAACGGGCAAGACCCTTTTTATGCCGCCCTACTGGTTCCCTACGGACGACAAGCCTGTGGTGCTCTTTCTGGACGAGCTGAACCGTGCCCGCCCCGAAGTCTTGCAGACCATCATGGACTTGACGCTGAACCGCACATTGGCGGGCCGCAAGCTGCCCGAGGGTTCTCGTGTCATTAGTGCGGTGAACGATGGCGAGGAATACCAGCTTACGGACTTGGATCCGGCACTGGTGAGCCGCTTCAACATCTATGAATTCAAGCCTGCCGCACAGGAATGGCTCCTGTGGGCGGCAAAGGCGGGGCTGGATTCCCGTGTGATTGACTTTATTTCTGAAAATCCCGACATGCTTGACGGTGGAGCATTCACTCGCGAAGACCAGGGACTCGAAAAGTCCCCTGACCGCCGTGGATGGGAACGGGTTTCTACGGTGCTGAAGACTAATGAGGTGACTCCGCTATTAAAGACGGTCATCGCAGGCATTGTAGGCATGCCTGCCGCCTCGAAGTTCTTTGCGACGATTAACCAGAAAAAGCTCCCTAGCGCAAGGGATATACTCTTGGGCGATTTCGCAAAGCAGAAGGCCGCTATCAAGAAGTGCAATACGCCGGAACTTGCTACCATGAATGAATCTATTTTCCGCTTCATTGAGACGAATAGCTACGAGGAAAAGGATTCCGAGAAGGTGGTGTCGAATTTTGCCGCCTATTTCGATTACCTGTCGGGCGAAAAATTCCGTGAGGCCCAGGCGCATTTCGCGAACCTCTATTCGTCATCGGTATATCCGGCGGTCATGACCTTCATTATCATGAAGTGCCCGCAACTTTATAAGAAGATTACGGAGTTCGTCGAGTCAATTTAAGGTCGGTGAGCCTGTAGAACCGACAAAGTGAGTGAACATGACTGCACTGGAACGGATAAAGCAGATTGGCGAGCGGTGGTTCCTGACGGAACCGTTGCTTTTTGCCGTATATTGCAGCCATGAATTTTGCGAGAACGATTCGCTAGATGTGGCGGTACGTACCGGAAACAGGATGGTGGAATACGCCCCCCACATTTTGGACAAGGTAAGCGATGCTGATTTGCTGGAGTATCTGAAGGTCGAGATGTTCCGCATTCTGCTGAAGCACCCGTACCAGCGGCAGCCCCCATTTGCCGTAAAGGCCCTGCTCACGCAGGCTAGCAATATCACCATCGCCGATGTCTATGATGTGGCCCCGGTGGTAAAGAAGCACATGAGCGGTACGGAACTGGAACTTCCTCAAGGGCTGTGTTTCGAGGAGTACTACAACCTTCTTCTGCAGCAGACATCGTCGAATTCCAGCAATGACAATAAGTCGGATAGCGACAATAAATCGGATAATGTAGACGACGAAGGCTCTGGTGGCGGCGACTCTGGGCAACAGGGTGGTGAAGGTGGCAACGCATCTGATGGCTCGTCTGACGGCGATAGTAACGGTTCCGGCACCGATTCAAATGCTGGTGACAATGATGGCAATGGTGGCGGTTCACAAGGCGATTCTGGATCTGGCATGTCTCGCGGCAATGACGGCAATTCCCATGGCGGCACTGGTTCTGGTGGCGGTTCGCAGGGCAATGGTGGCGGGTCTCAGGGTGAGCAGGAACAGCGGGATTCGCAGACCTCGGAACTCTGGGACGACGACGAGGAGGCTTGCTGCGACATAAACGGTTTTATTGAAAAGGCGGAGGCCAGCAATACCTGGGGCACCATTCCAGGGACGCTGAAGGGGCTTATAAAGGCCAGCCTGAAGGTTGACCTGGATTACCGCAAAATGCTTAGCCTGTTCAAGACCTCGGTCCTCTCGAGCACGCCATGGGGAGCCGCTACGAACTTTCGACAAACCTGCTAATCGCGGTGGATGTCAGCGGCTCGGTGACTGATAAGAGCCTTGAATTTTTCTTCTCGGTCATCAACCGTCTTTTCAAATACGGCATCGAGAAGCTGGATGTGTTGCAGTTCGATGCGGCAATCCAGGGAAATATCGAACCCCTCAGGAAGGCTCGCAGGACCGTCAAGATCTTGGGCCGCGGTGGTACATGCTTCCAGCCGGCGGCGGACTACTACTGCGAACATCCTGAATACGACGGACTCATCTACTTTAGCGACGGCTACGCCCCATCTCCGATCTACAACACCAAGCGTCCCATTGATGTGCTATGGGTGCTCTGTAGCAAGTCCGCATATGAGGCGAACGGGAGCAGGCTTAAGGAACTGAATCGCAACCGTGTCACGTACATTCCCAGGAGCGAATGATGGACGAAAATAAGAATCAACCCCTCGATGCCTTGCTAAAAATGTATTGGTCCGCTCTTGTCAATGACCTCGCCAAGACCAATGACAAGGTTGGCGAATTCGACGATTTTAGGGATTCACGTGTACTTGTTTCAAGATTAAAGGCATTTTCCAATAGCCTAGTTGATTTTGTCGCTGAAGTAAAGGAATACTATTCAGATGCAAAATACCATGCACTCAAGGGAAGGCGAAGGATTGAACTAGTCAAGTTGAAAATGAATCCAAGGTCAATAAAGGAGCGTGCAAATATCGATCTTTCTTTGTCCATGAACCTGGTGACGCGAAAGAGCTTTGTGTTCTTGAATAGCAAAATTGGACTTTCCAAGGGGAATTACGTGTCGGTGGCAGTGGAGGATATTCAGGGGGCCGAAAGAATCGTAGATGGCTGGAAGACTGAGGGGTTAAAGCAAAAGAAGCTTGCTGAAATAGCAGCGCAGAGCATCGAGGCCATTATCCCGCAGATGATGGCCAAGTCTGGATACGAGTGGAACCTGGAATGTGGCGAAAACAAGCGTTGTGGTGGTGGCGTTGTCCCAGGGGGCTACTACTTGTGTATCAAGATGAAAAGGCACAAGATGGTAAGGATAGCCCTGAACCAGAAGAATTTTGCAAACAAGATTCCCGAGGTCCTGAATGTCGTCAAGCAGATAGAACAACTGATGGAACAGGTCCCCTACGCTGTAGATGTCTTAAACTATGGCCCAGGTACCCATTGGTTCAAGGGTACGGAATATGTGTGAATTGAGAAATAAAGCTTTTTTATGAAAATAAGACATTTGTTTTACATTTCTACCTTGTTTGTCGATAATATATATGCGTATATTGATATGTATGCATAAAATAAGGAGGCTTAGTTATGGCAGAAATACTTCAGCAAAAGTGCCAGTTGCTGTTTGACAATCTCAACTTGATCATGCGGCACAGGCAAGAAATCTTGAATACGCCTCGGTATGCGAATATAGATGTCCATTATGCGCTGCGGGGCGGTGGCGCGTATGTTGGATCGTTTACATTCCGTAAGCAACTGGTTGTCGCAGGGAAGTCTGTCATAGTCAATCTTACGCTTAAATCGTTGCTAGCAATTTGGGTGATGGCCGCATTCAAGGTGATGTGCAAGTGTGGGGAAACGGCCTATATCTGTTCGTTTGCAGGATCGCCTCTTTCGGGCGTGGCTGTCGCGAGCGCCTACTGCCCCTATTGCAAGAACGAAATTCACGGAATTAAAGGTCGCACATTCAAGAGTTTTGTTGCTCCGCTGGAAAGAGCCTTCGCTAGCGAAGAGGCTGCGGTCTCGCAGGCCTTCACCTCGGGGGTGTTTGGCATGGTTAACGAGCCTTGCAGCCTTGAAACGATGATTCAAGAACTGAAATTGAAGGAATACGAGGCCTTGCAGGGCCCAAATTAAGGAGAGAACATGAAACTGTTTGAAAAATTGCCTGCATCGACAGGAAAAAGCATGACTTATGCCGGTATCGGGCATAGGGATTTGGGCGGCTTTCGTGAACCCAATACGAACGAGCCCGTAGAAAACGTGATGGCGTGGATCGCGGGGGAGCTTGAGAAGCTCGGCTACACGCTGAACAGCGGTGGAGCCAAGGGCGCCGATGCCGCCTTCGAGTATGGCGTGAAGCAGCCTGCCCACAAGAACATCTTCCGTCCGGAAGATGCCACCGAAACGACCCGCACCATTGCCCAGGAGCTGCACCCAGCCCATGATCGCCTGCATGGCCACGCCCTTGATCTGTACGCCAGGAATACGAACCAGGTTTTTGGCCGTAACCTAGACAATACAATCGATTTTGTGGTGTGCTACACCAAGGACGGCTGCGAATCCCACGAGACCCGCTCCAGGGATTCGGGTGGAACGGGGCAGGCCATCGAGATGGCGACCCGCAAGGGGGCGAGGGCGTTCAACATGAAGAATCCCGACTGGTTTGAGAGGCTGAAAAAGTATCTGGTGGACGACGCTGGTATCGCTGCCGCGAGTTTCCTTGAATTCCCCAAGACTTTCGCGAAGGTTCCCCGAAACCTTGTGGATTTCACCCCGCAAAAGCCTGCTCCGGACTCAAAGTCCGCCTCGCCCAAGATGAGCGACAAGCAGATCAGGGCCCTGATGAAATCTGCAAGAAGGTAGGTTGCAGAATTTGAAGTAATTGCCGTGCGTCAGTAATTGTCGCATGGCGAGTTTATTTTTATGGGTAAACAAAGGAGTTCTTTATGTTTGAAGACGAAAAAGGATTTAGTTTTGACACCCTGGCCGAAAAGGAAATGAGCAAGGCTTTTCGGTATTATAACTATGTGCGGGAGTTCTATGGTTACCTGTGCGACTCCCTAGACCTAACTTTTGAAGAAGGTTGCGACGAGTTTGACCCGGCTTTTGCCCCTGCCGAAAAGAAGTTTCCACCTGCAGATGGGGTTGACGAGATGATCCGAGCGGTCCGTGCCTACGAGGCGATGCAGGAAATTGTCGGGATTCTTGACGAAGAAGGCGTGGAGAAGGCTGCCCAAGAACGGGGAATGATGCAGGATTCCCACAAGTTTGCCCTTACGAGCATTGCGGAATACTTTCCGACCACATCCCTTTGGCGTGAGTTTGACGAGCATGCCCAAAAACAACTCGATAAATACGCAAATGATGCGCAGAGCGCTGTGTTGCTTATGTCTCCGCTTTCGTTAGAGTCTGCAATCCACAAGATTTTCGCAGAGCAGAAGAAATGTCTTGAAAAATTCCTGCCGCAAAAGATAGACAAGCTTCGCCATGTACATGAAATTGTATAAATCTATGCGACCATATTTGTCACATTTTGTATATATTTAGGGGAAGACGAACCTAGGAGAAAATATGGCTGACATGACCCGCGGCGAAAGGACGGTACAGCTCTTTGCGAAGGTGATCTCGAACCCCGGCAAGAAATTTACCGTGACGGACCTGATGAACACTTTCAATATTCCCGACGAGGAACGGCGTAGCGTGCAACGCGACATGCGGTTTCTTTCGGAAATGGAGGGCGGGCGCTACATTACGGTAGAAAACGAAGGCCGCACATCGGTCTATCGGTCGGCGCTCCCCAATGCCGAGCGGCTCCTGTTCCCGAATTTCGAGAATACCATGCTGCACTTCGTATTCCTCAAGCGGATTGCCAACATTTACCCCGCCACCAGCGAGATTATCACTCAGCTTCTGGAGCGGATTGAGAAGAGCCTGCCGGACAGCGAGCAGAAATCTCTTAGGCAACTCGCCGAAGAACTGAACACGAGAATCCTTTTCATGGGAACGCCCCCGGATTTCGAGGAAGATTCTAGCGAAAAAATTCGTATTATCCTGCAGGCCATCCATGACCACCGCAAGATTGAAGTGACCTACCGTGACTCGGGGGATTCCGAAAAGCAATCGATACGCATTCCGCTGATGATTATCATCTATGAAGATGAACTTTACGTGGGCTGCCGGCGTCTGGATGGCGACACCTACACCCTCAAGTTCCGCCGCATCAAAAAAGTCAAGCTTTCTAAGGAAATGTACGCCGATGACCCGAAGGTCGTGGACAAGTTGCGTCGGCAGGTGACGTCGGGGGCTGCGTTCATGCAAGACCAAGGACGGTATGTTTACTGTGAAGCTAAAGGCCGAGGTGAACCAGATGCTTTTCAACTGGGTAGTGTCCTTCTCTGACGTAGCCCGCGTTATAAAGCCGGTTTCCCTACGCAAATGGCTCAGGGAGTACGCGGAGTACCTGATGGAGAATTACGGATAGGTAAACTTGTTATATTGTATTCCATGAACAAGATTCTTTTTGCCCTTTTGTTTTGTGTTGTTGCGGCATTTGCCGCCGATAAGCCTGTTGTCAGTGATAAGGCCGCAAATTCCGTGACCGCTGCTTCTGCACAACCTGCTGCGGATTCTGTGGTTGCAGCCCCGGCTGACTCCGCCGCAACGATGTCCGCCCCCCAGGAGACCTGCGGAGAGTTCAAGTCGGAAATTGCCCACAGGGACAGCCTGATGGCCGTTGCGGACAGTTCCTGCTCGGTGGAAAAGGATTCCCTGCGTGCCGCCCTCAACTCGGAGCAGGCCAAGACCAAGAACTGGGAACAGAGTTACGAGACCATGAAGAAGAGCAACGAGACCTGTGCCCGTGCCCTGAGCGTTTCTATCGAGGCCAACGAGAAGAGCAAGGAAAAGGAAAAACAGTCCAAGAGCCAGGCCGCCATGATGACCAGTTCCTCCTTTATGGGCGGGCTTGCCGTCGGTATGCTTCTTTTCTGGCTGATTTTTGACTAGGGGTGTTGACAAGATGAATCGGCTCCTGCTGATAGCGACGGTTCTTGCCTCTACGGTGGCGGCACAGGTTTTCCAGAAGGGGAACGTGCTTACGCCCGTGGCGACCCTGCAGATGGCCGCTCCCGAAATTTCCGCCTACATGCCCGAGAAAAAGATGCTCTTTGTGGTGGGTGGCGAAAAACTTGTGGAAATGGTGAGTTTTGCCGACGAGGCGAATCCCAAGGTAGAGAGCCGCCTCCAGCTGGATGGCCCTGCCACCAGTGTGACGGTGCACGGCGACCTGGTGGCCATCTCCATAACGGCAGAACCCGACCACGGTCTTGGACAAGTGCAACTGTTCCGCTATGCCGAGGGACTGATTCCCGTGGCATCAGCCCAAAGGCTCTGCCACCTGCCCGACATGGTGACCTTTACCCCCGACGGCGGCAGGATTCTCGTGGCCTGCGAAGGCACGCCCAGCGCGGACTATAACGAAGACCCCGAAGGTGGCGTGGCCATCCTTTCCGTTGAACACGGAGCAAGCCTCAACGATTACAAGCTGACGCCCAAGGTCCTGGATTTCAGAGGGCTGGATTCCCTTGCACTACGCAAGAAGGGTGTGCGCAGCCCCGGCCTGCAGGGGTTTGTGCGTTCCATAGAACCGGAATACATTTCGGTTTCCAAGGATTCCAAGTGGGCCTGGGTCAGCCTGCAAGAAAACAACGCTATCGCGAAGGTGGACGTAGCCGCCGAAAAAATTGTGGATATTTTCCCGCTAGGCTACGTAGACCATTCCAAGCCGGGTTTCGGGCTGGACGTCAAGAAGGACGAGAAGATCAAAATCAAGAACTATCCCATCCGCGGACTCCGTCAGCCCGATGGCCTGGCGTCTTTTGCCGTAGGTGGCAAGACCCTGGTGCTCACCGCCAACGAGGGCGCTTCCGTGAACGATTACAAGGCCTGGACCGACGAAGGAACGGTAACGGACCTACTGGCCGATGAACGCCTGGACCGTAACGTTTTCAATGAAGATGTGGCGCCACACCTCAAAAAGTTTACGGTGAGTTTGCTGGAGCGTTGCGACCAGGGGCCCGACGAAGTTCCCGGCGGAAAGTGCCCCTACGTTTACGGCTTCGGCTCCCGTTCCGTCAGTTTGTTCGACGGCGAAAGCGGCAGACTTTTGTGGGATAGCGGCGAGGAACTGGAACGGGCTTTCGGTAAGCTTGCTCCCGACTATTTCAACTGGAATTCCAAGAAGGACAAGGTCAAGATGGACAGCCGGAGCCCCAAGAAGGGCTGCGAGCCGGAAAACGTGACGGTGGGTGAGGTGAACGGCAAACGCTACGCCTTTGTGGGGCTGGAACGCTCCAGCGGTGTGGCGGTTTTTGACCTGACGGGCGTCGATACGTCGGCACGAACCGCCCCCAGACTGGTGGATCTTTACTTTGACCCCAAGAACCGCGGCCCCGAAGGCCTGCTGTTCATTCCGGCCGACAAGAGCCCTATTTACGGTCAGGCCCTGCTTGTCGTAGGTTACGAATTCAGCAAGACTCTGACGGTGTATAAGGTGAAATAGCCTGACAGAGCCTTTTAAAAAACTATTGGGCGGATACGAATGTATATTATGCGTATTAGTTTATAAGGAAGTTTTGTGAATCGGTTTGCTTTGACAATTTTTCTCACGAGCCTGTGGGCCGTAGCCCTTACAGGATGCGACGGTAACCTGACAGATCGCGACGGAAACACCTACAAGACGGTGAAAATTGGCAGCCAGACTTGGATGGCGGAAAACCTGAAGGTGAGAACCGAGGGCAGCTGGTGCTACAAGGATATGGAATCGAACTGCCAGAAATATGGCAGGCTTTATAGCTGGGATGCGGCAAAAGTCGCCTGCCCCGCAGGCTGGCACCTGCCCGGCAAGGGAGAATTCGAGGCCCTCTTTTTTGCTGTTGGGGGCGAGGATGTTGCGGGTAAGAAGCTGAAGTCCACCAGCGGTTGGGATGAATATGAAGGCAAAAGTGGAAACGGTGATGACGCCTTCGGGTTCTCGGCGCTCCCTGCCGGCTACGGGTTCCACGATGGGCTTTACGTCAGCGAGGGCCACTATGCGTTCTTCTGGAGTTCTTCAGAGAGCAATAGCAGCTACGCGTACTACATGAACTTGTACTACGACGGCGGCAAGGCGTACCTGTCCTACGACAATAACTACTACGGGTACTCTGTTCGTTGTGTTAAGGACTAGAAAACTATTTTCTCCGGCCAGGGGTGCTTGGAGCTTGTATTAGGTGTAGCGGGGTTGCCTAAAAAATTTGTCAAAAAATTTGGCAATCCTCTTGACAGCAGATATTCAATAACTTATATTTATAGTGCTCAAATGAATAGATGTTCTTTTGGGCGCTTAATCGTAAAGCCCCGCCTTTTCAAGCATGTAGGCGGTTGGAGGGAAGATGAAAGATGTCGAGAACAAAATTCTTGTGCTAAGAAACCAACGGGTTATCTTAGACTGTGATGTCGCCACACTTTATGGCGTAAGCACCAAAGAAATTAATCAGGCGGTAAAGAATAATCCCGAAAAATTCCCTTCGGGGTATATTTTTCAAGTTGATGCCACCGAGAAAAAGGAGGTGGTCAAAAATTTTGACCACCTTGCCAAATTGAAATACAGTTCTGTTAATCCGACAGCCTTTACAGAACGCGGACTCTACATGCTTGCGACCATTTTGAAAGGAAATGTCGCGACGCAAACAACCATTAATATTATCAATACATTCGTGGAAATTCGCGAACTTTCTCGTGCGATTGCACGTATTCCTGAAGTTGCCAATGAAAATGAAAAGAAGTCTCTGCTGAAAAGGAGTGGCGAAATCATTTCAAATGTACTTGTTTCGGATTCGACGCATTTGGAAAGCGAAACGGAAATAGAATTGAATTTGGCGATGGTTAAGATAAGGCACAAAATAAGGAAAAAGGCTAATTGATCCTTTGTATTGTGTCAAATCACCTTTTCCGGCCAGGGGTGCTTGGGGTAGCGGCCACGCAGTTCCTTGCGCACCTCTGCGTAGGTGTTCTGCCAGAATCCCGTCAGGTCCCAGGTTTTCTGGATGGTGCGGAAGTTCGGTGCTAGAATGTCGTAGCGGACCTTCAGTTTTCCGTCAGCGATTTTGTGCTCGCCCCGCATCTGCATAAAGTCCTCGATGCGGGCTGAAATTTCCACCAGCACTCCCTCGGCGCTCTGCACGGCCTGTCCGCCCAGTGTCTCGTCGGTGGCCACCTCCTGGTAACTGTAACGGGCCCGCTTGCCGTTTGGCAGCACAAAGTGGTCCGGAAAAGTTTTTCCGAGCCAGGCCAGCATGGACATGCCGAAATAATCCTCCACGATGTTCCTGTAACGGCTTTCGTTGATGTCCCGCAGCAAAAACTTTCCGTCGGCGAACTCGTCGAAAATCAGTTCCATGTCCTCGTTGTTGAATTCGGGCAGGCCGTATTCGGGGTAGAGCTTTGCGGCAAGGCGCATTTTTACCAGCAGCGTCTGCACTGCCTCCGTGAGGTAGCGTCCGCTCCAGTTTTCCTTCTCGATTTTTTCTTTCCAGGCGGCCACGGTGAGCTTTTTCAGTTCGGCGAGAACCTTGGGCGAGGCCTCTTGCGTGAGAATTTCTTTCCGTGAAAGTTCCGTGGTAGACCCGTCGGCATTTTCGACTTCGCTGATCTCTACGCCAATGAACCTTTCTTGCCCGCTGCGCCACAGCAGTTCGTATCGCGTCTTTGTATCGTCGCTTTCCAGCAGTTCCTTGCCGATGGCGGCATACAGGTTCACCTTCAGTTCGGACTTGCTCCCGCCTCCGGCCCGCAGCATGGAAAGGGCCAGAATGGCGTAGGGCGGTTCTGCCACCTGCAGGCGGATGATGTTCTGGTTGGAGAGCTTGTAGGCGTTGCCGCTGGGGGTAGCGAGCCTGTCGGGGAAAGCCTTGAGAAGCCTTTGGGCGACAAATTTCTTGATATGGGTGGGGGAGATTGGTCCGCCCCGCTCTTTCGACGGCGTCATCCACTCCCGATAATCCCGCAACTGCCTGAGCGTAAAGCTCACCTCCCGCGGGACGTTTACCGCCTTGGAAAGCGTGTCGGCGGCAAGGGTCATCACGTCGTAGGCCACCTTGGATTTTTGCAGGAATTCCGTGCCGGAGTGTATCCAGGCCAGAGCGGCTAATAACAGGTCGGGAAGGCCTTCTGGCCCGCGGGCAGATGCCAGCAGCAAGGCCAGCGGGATGCTGGATACCGGCGTGCGGATGGCCTTTAGCCCGAGAGGTGTAATGGCCCCGTCTTGGAGCATGCCAAAACCTTCCAGGAGCTTGGTGGCCACCAGCTCCCGCACTTCTGGAATCGCCGTGGGCAATGTTAGGTGAAGAACCTTTGGACTGGATTCCTCGCTGTCGCTCGGAATGACGTCATTGCGAGCCTCGTTAGAGGCGTGGCAATCCAGACCGGAATTTTCCAGTGCAGCTTTTTGCAGTAGTAGTTCTGACGGTTCGATCTGCAGTACCTCGGGCACAATTCCCTTGGGCATCCGCTTTTCGGATTCCTCGCTCCAAAGGCGTATGGCACAACCGTTCTGGGTACGGCCGCTACGGCCGCTACGCTGGATGGCGTTCTGCATGGAGATGGGCATGGTGCGCAGCACGTTCACCTTCTCGCTGTCGTCGTAGAGGCTTACGCGCTCGATTCCGCTGTCAACGACGCCCGTGACGTTTGGAACCGTAATGGAAGTTTCGGCGATGTTTGTCGTGAAGATGACCCGAGGCCTTTCTGTCACTTCGAAAATGCGGTCCTGGGTTTCCCGGTCCTGTCCGCCGTATAGTTCCAGGAATTCGGCACAGTTGTTGCCCAGGGCTTCGGCGGCGGCGCCGTGGCAGCGGGCGATTTCGGCCTTGCCTGGGAGGAATACCAGAGTGGTTTGCCAGATTCCATTGCGGTAGAGCGTCTTGAGCGCCCGCACCACTTCGGCGTCAAGGCCCACACCCGAGACAAGGGAGGTGCCTGTAGCAGGTGTTTGGTTGATAATCTGCACGGGGTACAGCGGGTGACCAAGGCTTAGGCACTTGACGCCGAGAACCGCTTCCAATTCGTCGCGGTTTAGCGCCGCCGACATGACAGCGATACGAGACCGTTCGGCTCCATTACGGAGCAAATTCTCCGGCCTCGCCTCACTCTCGCCTTCACTGCCAGCTTGCGCCTGGCAGTTGCGGCTCACGGGCGTCCGTTCGGCTCCATTACGGAGCAAATTCTCCGGCCTCGCCTCACTCTCGCCTTCACTGCCAGCTTGCGCCTGGCAGTTGCGGCTCACGGGCATCCGCTTGGCGTTTGCCTTAAAATACGCAAACAGCAGATCCATGTCGGCTTTGCGTTCGTGGTATTCGTCGAAGACTACCCAGTCGGCGTCCAGCTTGCCGTGTAGCAGTTCCTGCAAAAAATTTCCGTAGGTCTGGAAAAGAATCCGGGTGTCCGCGCTCTTGCAGCTTTCCTGCCGGAATTGATAGCCGACGGTCTTGCCGCAGGGTTCGCCGTGGAGCTTTGCTGAAAACTGCGCCAGGGCGAGGGCGGCGATACGGCGGGGCTGCAGCACCACCACGCGGCCCTTGCAATGCTTGCTCAAAAAGTAGGGGATGAATAGGGACTTGCCCGAGCCTGTAGGAGCCTCAATCAGCAAGTTTCGCGACTCTTGTAGAGCCGCTTCTAGCTTGCTTTCTTCTTCTGCCAGGGCTAGGTCGTTGTAGTTCAAAAGAAACTATCTGGGATATTTCAGCTTTTCGCCGGTGGCGTGGTCCATGTAGGGCGGCTTGCCTTCGCGGAACTTCTGGTTGATGACCAGGTTTTCGATGCGGCGGCGTAGCCCTTGTTCCGTTTTGCAGAAGAAGTAGGCCACTTTGTTGGTGCCGGGAACCAGGAACATGGCCAGCTTGTATTTTTGGCGCACGGCCCGGCGGAAGAACATCATGTCCTCCTTTTTGGGAATAACCAGGTTGCTTCCTTCCTTGGTTTCGCAAATCATGTCGGCGTCGGCCAACAGTGCTTTGGACTTCTGCTTGAGGGCTGCAAAGTTGGGTTCCGTGTTTTTGCGGATGGTTTCCAGGCTAAAGGCTCCGCCGCCTTCTTTGAGTGCCTTGTGGAGTCCGCGGATAGCGAACACCAGGAGTACGACGACAACCAGTGCAACAATATAGGGCCAGTAGTTGGCGAGAAAATCTAACATAAAAACCTCGGGGTATGCCTCTTGGGCGTGCCTCAAATATAGAAAATAAATTTCTAGATTCTGGCGTGATGATTTCTATCCGCCATTTGAAAAAAGTTTATCCCAATGCCACACCTCTGGTAGATGTGAACGCGGATATCGAGCAGGGTGAGGTGATTTCCATCATTGGACCCTCGGGTACGGGAAAGTCTACGTTCCTTCGTTGTATCAACCGCTTGGAAAACCCGACTGCAGGGGAGATTCTGATTGACGGCAAGTCCATCACGGCACCGGGGGCAGACATTGCCGCCTTCCGCCGCAAGATGGGCATGGTTTTCCAGAGTTTCAACCTGTTTAACCACCTGACCGTCCTGGAGAATGTCATGGTGGCTCAGGTGGACTTGCTCAAGAGGAGCAAGAAAGAGGCCTACGAGAAGGCCATGGAGCTCTTGCATCGTGTGGGGCTTGCGGACAAGGCACTAAACCTGCCCGAAGAACTTTCCGGCGGCCAAAAACAGCGTGCTGCCATTGCACGTACCCTTGCCATGGACCCCGAAATCGTGTTGTTCGACGAACCCACTAGTGCCCTTGACCCGACCATGGTAGGGGAGGTCCTTGCGGTTATCAGGAACCTTTCCAAGCAGGGGCTGACCATGCTCATCGTCACTCACGAGATGAAGTTTGCCCGGGATATTTCCACTCGCATTTTCTACATGGACGATGGCGTCATTTATGAAGAGGGTACGCCCGAGCAGATTTTCGAGCATCCGCAAAAAGAGAAGACCCGTCAGTTTATCAAACGCCTTAAAGTCCTTGAAGAAAATATCGACCCCGCGAATTTTGATTATGTGGCATTTTTAAAACGCCTCTATGTTTTTGCAGAAAAGAACCAGATTCCCGCGAGAACGGCAAGGAACGTGCATCATGTTTTCGAGGAACTGGTGGTGCAGACCATGTTGCCTCGCTTGGCGGCTGGTGACGCCATCCAGATGAACTTGGAATATTCCTCTGACGTGGCTAAGGTCATTATGCTTCTCCAGTTCGGTGGCGTTCCCTTTAATCCTTTGCAGCAAAGCGACGAATTGTCCCGAAAGCTGATTGAGGCGGCCTCTGATGGTAGGGAATACCGCTTTGAAAATGGCCGGAACTATATCAAGGTTGATGTGAAGTAGGATGGGATGGCACAAATGAGTTGGACATGTAAGAAAATGATGGTGCTGTTCCTTGCGCTTGCCGCAATGCTGTTTGCTCAGCCGGTAGAAAATGAGCAACGTGGTCAAAATGATTCTTTATTGAAAGATGTGCCGCAGCAATTCAGGGGCAAACGGCTCAAGTACAATTCTCTTGCCGACATGAATAAAAACCCGAAGTTGCGGCTCGGCATGCAGACGGGATTTGTTTTTGTGGACAAGGAAACCCGCCGCTTGCTTCCGGGAGCAAAGATTGAGTACTACAATTCCACGCCCGACATGGCGTATTTGGTTTCTACAGGCAAGCTGGATGGCTTTATCAACGACGAACCGGTCATTCGTTATGTGGCACTGGGACTCCCGAACTTAGCTTACATCCATGCGGGATTTGAACCGCTGAACATCGTGGTGGCATTCCCGATGAACCCGGCAGGCAAGGCCCTTCGCGATGAGATGAACGAGTTTATCGAGAAAATGCGGGCGGACGGCACCTTAGCAGCCTTGGACAGCCTGTGGCTTGGTAATGACGAGGCGAAAAAAGTCGTAGAGTTCCCTAAGGCCATGCCCGGCAAGCGTACCCTCAAGATGGGTACCAGCGCCATCTCTGCGCCCTTCGAGTATATCAAGGACGGAAAGGTCGTAGGCTATGAGATGGATCTTATGGCCCGTTTCTGCAAGGAATACGGTTATGGTCTCGAATTAAATGATGTTCCCTTTGAATCCCTATTGCTTGGGCTAGAGACGAATACCTATGACTTTGTGGCCTCTACCTTGAGCGATATGCCTTCTATCAGCGAGCACTTCTATGAGTCCAATGCCATCTATGTTTCTGAATGCGTCATGGCGGTGCAGGCTTTTGGAGAGGGGTCCAAGCCCGAAATAACGCTGCATCCCGATGAAGTTTTTGAAAAATTGAACCATGAAGGCATAAAGATTGGCGTGGGAACGGGTTCAGTCTTTGATGTGATTTCAAAGGAACATTTCCCGAAGGCCGATGTCCAGTATTTCAATACTTATATCGACATGGCGAACCATGTTAGGGCTGGCAAACTGGACGCCATGATTATGGATGAGCCGGTTGCAAGGCTTTTCTTTTCCAATGTCAAGGGACTTTCTGTTGTAGAAGAAAAACTGGATGAAGCGGATTATGCCTTTGCGTTTTCCAAGACGGAACAAGGCGAAAAACTGAACGCCCAGATGGCGGAGTTTATCCAGAAGAACATCAAGAAAGGCTTGAAAACGGACTTGGAGAAGGTTTGGTTCGGTTCGGATGAAAATCTCAAGCAAATCGACCTGTCCAAGCTGGAAGCCAAGAATGGGACACTTCGCCTGGGAACTAATACCGAGAACCCGCCCTTTGCCTACATCAAGGATAACGTGGTAGTAGGTTACGATATCGACTGGGTGGTACGTTTCTGCGAAGCCTATGGCTATGGACTCCAGATTATGGACATGAAGTTCGAATCCGTAATGTCGTCGCTGGTGTCTGGACAGGTGGACATTGTTGTAGGCGGAATGACTGTTACGGAAGAACGCAAGGAAATGGTGCTGTTCTCGCCTCCTGTGTTCGATGGTGGAACGGTGGTCGTTGTGAAAACTCCGGAAGCCGTTGACGATGCCGTGGCTATTGACAGTGTTGGATTTTTTGATTCCCTAAAGCTCAGTTTCGAGAAGACCTTCGTCCGAGAAGCCCGCTGGAAACTGGTGGCAAACGGCATCGGGGTAACCATTTTCATTTCCATCCTTTCTGCGGTTTTCGGGACTATTCTTGGGTTCCTGATTTGCCTGATGCGTCTTTCCAAGAACAAGGCTGCCGATGCCATCGCCATCACCTACATCCGTATTCTGCAGGGAACTCCGATGGTGGTGCTTTTGATGATTCTGTTCTATGTGGTGTTCGCACGTACAGGAATTGACGGAGTCTGGGTGGCTGTTATCGGGTTTGGCATGAACTTCGGGGCCTATGTCTCCGAGATGATGCGTACGGGAATCGAGGCGGTGGACAAGGGGCAAATGGAAGCGGCTCTTGCCCTCGGGTACACGAAACCCCGAGCCTTTTTCAAGATTGTGATTCCCCAGGCGGCAAGGCATTTCTTGCCGGTGTACCAGGGCGAGTTCATTTCGTTGGTGAAGATGACTTCCGTAGTGGGTTACATTGCCATTCACGATTTGACCAAGGCCTCCGACATTATCCGCAGCCGCACTTACGAGGCATTTTTCCCGCTGGTCACCACGGCAATAATCTATTTTGCTATTGCCTGGTTGCTGACTCGTGTTTTGACGGCTATCCAGAAACGCATTGATCCTAGGAACCGACGAAAAAGGCTGGAAAAAATCTAAATTTGATTCAATGTTTGGCTTAAAAACCACATTCTTCAGCCTGCTTGTGCTTGCGGCTATTGCTTTTGCCGAATCGTCGGGTTCGTCGGGGTGCCTCGAAGGAACGGTTATTTCTGCGATTCGGTTTGAGGGCCTGGAACATACGAACCCCCGCGTGGTGCAGCGTGAACTTTTGAACAAGGCGGGGGAGCCTTTCTCTGCGGAAAAGTTCGAGGCCGAAAAGCTCCGCCTGCAAGATCTGGATTTATTTACTGATATAGAAGTAGAGTGTACTTCGGGTCTGGATTCTTTGGGTGCTTCACACGTTCAGAATGACGTCGGGGCGGCGCAGTTGACTTATCGCTTTCAAGAGATCTTCCGCTGGATTCCTGCCCCCGCAGGCAAAAAAACCGATCGCGACGGACTCATGATCGGTCTTGCTCTTGCGAACCTGAATGTGCTTGGCGAAGACATCCGGGCCGAAGTCCAGTACCGCACTTCCACGGATCCGTTCTTGGATAACAATGAATATGCCTTTTATGCCAGTTCGCCCTACCTGTTTGGCCTGCCTTTGGGCTGGAATCTGGAATTCCTCCGTACCGACAGCTACGACGAGATTCGGAACTTTCAGGACGATAGCTGGCTTTTGGATCTGGATCTGGATTACGGGGTTAGTCCCCATTTGTCCCTGCTTATGACAGTGGCTGGCCGTGAGTTGAAGGATGCGGCCTTCTTGCCTGAAGTTGGGTTTGGTTTTGCCTTCGATTTCCGCGACAGCAAGCTGGATAGTCGCGAGGGAATTTACTTTGAATATATGTTGACCCACGTGGGTGAGGGCGATGACCGCGATATCAGCTGTAATGTAATAGATGAAGGCACGACTTGTGATGGCGGCATGGGTGGCGAGAATTATCGCGAGTTCTTGACGGATGCCCGGGCCTATTACACGCTATGGCGTTTTGTGACGGGGGCGACGGCCCTGGTGCGTTACCGTATGGGAGATGTGGAACGCTATGACTACTACTACCATGGCGGAGCCAACACCTTCCGCGGCCACGAGGCCGATTCTAACTATCTGGGCGTCCATGAGGCCCTCCTTACGCTGGAGGAGCGCTTTGTGCTGATGGAGCGCCATGCGGCTAGCCTCTGGGGCATCAACTTCTTCTATGGGGTGCAACTGGTGGCAGGCTTGGACGGGAGCCTTTTGTGGGACAAGGGCCGCCCTGGCTGGGAAGACTACGAGGGGGCAGTCTATGGAGGTATCCACCTGGTAATTCCGGCATTGGACCGTGTCCGTTTCGAGGTGGGGTACAGCCCCGATAAGGGCGAACCCGTATTCTACTTCGGCCTGTTCGACAAGGTGACTTCATCCCGCTGGCGCAGCAGGTAAAACTTTGCTTGACCATTTTCGGTACAAAAGCTAAATTTGCCCCCATAGTAAGAGAACGTTTTTTTGCAGGCTCAAGGTGGGCCTACGGAGTATAAATGGCAATAAACTATCTAGATCTCCCCATTGGACGCAAGTACCCCTACGAAGTGGACTGCGTGGTGGAAATCGGCAAGGACACCAACCTCAAGTACGAATACGACGAACGCCTGCACGTGTTCCGCCTGGACCGTTGCTTGCTCAGTTCCATGAGCTATCCTTGCACCTACGGATTTATTCCCAGCACCAAGGCCGATGACGGCGATGCCTTGGACATGCTGATTTACAGCCCTGCCTCCATGATGACGGGCACGGTTTGCACTTGCCGTGTGATTGGCGCTCTGGACATGACCGATGGCGGCAAGAAGGACTACAAGGTTTTGGGAGTTCCCACCTTCAACCCCCGCCCCATCAAGGACATTGGTGACGTGGACCAGATGTTCCTACGCATTACCAAGAACTTCTTTCAGAACTACAAGGAACTGGAAGGCAAGGACGTGCAGATTGGGGAATGGAAGAATGCGGAATTTGCTCGTGAACGCGTAATTGCCGCCCATAGGGCTTACTTCCAGATGCAGGTCCAGGTACCTGAGACCTGTTACCAGGAACCGGAAAGTGCCGACCACCTTCCTCCTGAAGAATTGATTTAGTCTTTTCAAATGTCATCCCGGCCTTGTGCCGGGATCACCTTTATTTAGTCTTCTCTATCCAGTGGTAGCGGCCGCTGTAGGATATTGCCTTGCGGAT
The DNA here is from genome assembly GCA_902767785.1 of Fibrobacter succinogenes. Lineage (GTDB taxonomy): Bacteria > Fibrobacterota > Fibrobacteria > Fibrobacterales > Fibrobacteraceae > Fibrobacter > Fibrobacter succinogenes_D. Next base: position 19,135 of record CACXIR010000041.1, read on the forward strand.
GGCTTGGAACGTGCAGCTGATTTCAACGGCTGCATTTTTGGGTAGGGCGGCAACGCCAACGGCGGTGCGGGCGTGCTTTCCGTTTTCGCCAAAAATCCGGACCGCCAGTTCAGAGGCCCCGTTTAGCACGGCGGGCTGTTCGTGAAAGTCGTTTGCGGATTGCACAAAGCCTTGCATCTGTACCAGCATCAGGGTCTCGTCGCTTTCCAGGAGCGTCATGGCGGCGGCAATATTGTTCAGCAGGCAAATCTGGGCCGCTTCAGCAGCCTTCTCTACAGAAAGGTCCGTAGGCACGGTGCCGCAAAAATTGGAGAAGTCCCCGTTGATAGAGGGCAACTGCCCAGATACCACGATGGTGTCGCCGTAGCGGGTGGCAGGAATATAGGCCGCTAGCGGTGCCGGGCACTGGGGGAGGGTAAGACCCAATTCAGATACTTTCTCTTGAATGTCCTTCACAGTTTTTCTCCTTCTCTCATGTCATCCCCGCGTAGGCGGGGACCTTTTTACTTCTTTTTAAAGACCTTCGCAAAACAAAATATACAAAGTCCTATGATGGCACCCCAAGAGGCTACCATAAAAATCAGTCCGCTTGTCGAAAACTCCATGGTTATGCCTCCTCTTCGTCGTGTTCTCCGGCTCTGCCGATAGACTTGTTCTGCTTATGAAGGATGGTCGTCTGCCTTGCGGTACCGCCCTGCCTCCAGGCAATGTATATGGCGACGTTCAGGAGGATTACCAGCAACAGCAGGAATCCGCGTACGCCCCAAGTAAAACCGATTTGCGAGAATTCGCTACCCAAGAAGGTTACGCGCGCATCGGCGGCCACATTGCTCAACAGCAACACGCCCATTCCGTCGTGAATCATCCACGCCACAAGCACAATGGCAAGGTAGATCGGGCACACGTACATGATGATAGGGCGGATAAAGCGGGGGAGCTTTAGGGCGGCTCCGTCGTTCATCAAGGCAAAGGCTTCGTTTTCGGGTTTGCCGTCTTCGCCGATGGTCTCGGACTTGTGGCGACCCAGCACAAAGGCAAAAATGAACGCCTGGATGGTGCCGAGCACCACCAGCAAGAAACTACCGCCCCAGAAGTCCAGTTCATCGACGGCACCGGCGGCAAGGCCGAAGATGCCCACCAGGCTACCCAAGAAGGTCACGGTACCTGTGGCGGCGATGGCCTTTTTGCGGTGGAACTTCAGGTCGTCTTCGCAGAAGCTGATCAGGGGCTGAATGATGGAAATGGCGCTGGTGACGCCTGCAATAAAGAGCATGGCAAACCAGAGGGTCTGGAAAAATCCGCCGAAGGGGAGCTGCCCGAACACGAAGGGCATGGTCTGGAAACCGAGACCGAAGGTGCCCAGCTTGGCGCATTCCTCGATGTTGTTGCCGGCAATGAGCACCGCCATAGGAATCACGATAGTGCCGCCCAAGATAATTTCGGCAAATCCGTTGGTAGCGCCTGCTGTCAAGGACGAAAGCACCAGGTCTTCCTTGGGTTTCAGGTAACTGGCGTAGCAGAACACGATGCCCATGCCAAGACTCATGGTGAAGAACACCTGGCCCGATGCCGCAAGCCACACGGCGGGGTTGAGCATTTCAGAAAAGTTCGGGTTCCACACGAAGGCAAGGCCCTTGCCGATGTCGGTAACGGTAAGCACGCGAACCACCAGGATAATGCCCATAATCAGGAGGATGGGCATAGTGACCTTGTTCACCCGCTCAATGCCCTTGCGTACGCCGAAGGACAAAAGCCCCATGTTGCAGGCGAAGGTAATCAAGAAGAACAGGATGGCGGCGGGAATGGGGCCAACCTTGGTGTTCAGCATGATGTAGTTGCCGAAGAATTCCTTCATGGGCTCGTAACCGCCGGCCACCACTTCCATCAATTTGCCGGTGGCGGAGTAGTAGGTGAAGGCCAGAATCCAGGACTGGATAAAGACATAGTAGAAGCTGATGAACAGCGGGGGTAAAAGTCCCAAGGAACCCAGGTGCTTTGCCCAGGGCTTTTTACCGAGAATGTAGTGGAATCCACCCGGTGCGGTACCGTGGTGGTGGAGTCCTGCCGCACGGCCAAGGGTCCATTCCATCCACGAAAGAGGAATACCCAAAAGCAAGAAGGCGATAAGGTAGGGGATGATGAAGGCGCCGCCGCCATTGGTGGCCGCCTGTACGGGGAATCTAAGGAAGTTCCCGAGGCCAACGGCGGACCCCGCGACAGCCAGGATAACGCCAATCTTGGAACCCCAATTTTCTCTATTGCTTTGCATGTTTCCCTCTAAAAATTATTTCTTTCCCTTGTATTTCAACATTAGCATGGTAATGTCATCGTACTGGGGGTCGCCACTGGCAAAACGGTCAAGGTCCTTCTTGAGTTCGTGGAGTACATCCTTGATTTCGCCTTTGCGGTGGCTATTCATGAACTCGATAAGGCGTTGTTCGCCATAGAATTCTTTTTTGCAACAGGCTTCCGTAACGCCGTCCGTGTACAGGAAAATGGAGTCGCCCGGTTCCAGGGTGATGGTTTCCTGGTTGTAGACCGTGTTGTTCATGGCGGCCAAAGGGAGCTTGCGTTTGGATGAACGCAGGAACTGGAATCCGTTATCCTTGTTGCACACCAAGGGCGGGTTGTGGCCTGCGTTGGCGTAGTTCAGTACGCCTGTTTCCAGGTTCAAAATGCCAATCCAACCGGTGGCAAACATTCCCTCGTCGTCGCTTTCGCAGAGGGAGTTGTTCACTTTGGCAAAAACTTTTTCGGGAGATTCTCCCAATTGGGCCTGGTCCTTGATAAGGGTCTTGGTAATGACCATAAAGAGGGCTGCCGGAACGCCCTTGCCAGAAACGTCGGCCACCACGATGGCCACGTGCTTCTCGTCAATAAAGAAAAAGTCGTAAAAGTCCCCGCCCACTTCCTTGGCAGGGAAAAAAAAAAAAAAAATTTCCACGTTCTCGGTGTGGTGTTGTAGCATACGTAGATGATGGCCAAAAGGAATACGATGTTGCTATCTAAGCAGTAGAAGAAATTGTTGATATTGTAATCCACCAAAAAGTTATGGAGTGCCTCGCCATGCAACTGGCTGATGGCATTTGCAATGGCCTCGTCCATGGTGCTAGTAATGGTAATGACCGTGCCGGGTTCAAAGGAGACCATGTTGATGTCGGTAAGGCCATATATGGACGAAAGCAGTTTCGAAACGATATAGGCGATAGTGGTAATGATGGAAACATTCAGGGTCACCTTTTTCAGGTAATAACGGCAACTGAGTACGATGGGTATGGCATACATCAATTCTACGCCGTAGGAGTAGACGACCGTATAGGCGCTGATGGCCATCAGCAATGCGGTAAGCCCCACATATTTGGTGAATTTCTTGTGGTTCAAACGGCGTATGCCAAACATGAACGCCACAAATAGCACCGTTTGGAGTCCAAAGAAGAAAATTCCCCACATCAGGTCCACATCAAAGACTCCTGTGATGGAGCAAATGGCGATGACCAGGTATATGAACGCCAGAATGCCAAAAGAACCGGAAATGAGGTTGTTGGCCTTCCATTCGTTCTCTTCAAACATTGCCTGTGTGGATTCGTTGAATCTTATTTTTTCCTGAGCCATTTTATACCTGAAAAAAATTGCTGTTACAGAGGCAATATAATAAAATTACGGTTGTAGCTTGTGGTGGTGATGTTCTTTTTGTCTTTCTGGTGTTCCATGATGTTCTGCACCACGAACCCGCGGAACGACCCCGTTGCATTGCTTTCGCTGGTCAGGTCGAAGATTTCTCCGTCATCCCTAAAAATCATGACTACGTGGTCTCCCAAAAATATCGTGAGTTCAGATAAGAGAACTTTCGGTGTGTTTTTTTCGATTAGGAGCATGTAGATTTCTTCGATGAGTAAGGCTGCCCTGATAACGCTTTTGCTTGAAACGTTTTCCCGGGTCAGTGTTTTCCCTACCTCGTCTTGGATTTTCATGGTGTTTTCGGGAGTGACCAGGAAATCAAAGGAATAGATTTTTCGGGAAGATTCATCCAAGAAGAAGGGGAACTTCTTCTTTAAAAAGCGGAGCTTGGAAATAAGAGCGGTCAGAGAGATGGTTAGGACCGGAGAAAGGGCAAGACCTATCCAAATGCCGGTGAAGCCGAAAAGGTCGCTAAAGAGCAAGACAGAACAGATGGGTATAACTAGATCCTTCAACAGGCAAATGAACAGGCTGTGGAAAATGTTCCGGAGTACCAAGAAATAAGAGGTGAACAGGAACAGTAGGGATGTACAGAATAGGGTGGGGCAGACAATCCAGAAGGCTTTGGTGGTGAGCGGAACCAATTCTTGGGATTCAATGTTGAAAAGGTGGGGCAAGAAAGGTGCCGCGCAAGCCAGGAGTGCGGAGAAAATAAGGCCTTCGCCTATGGCGGTCTTGATGGAAATTTTCATGACCTTTCGCACTCCGTCGGGATTTCCTTCCCCATGGTAGACGTTGGCTAGAGGACTCATGGCTTGCCCTATGCCGTCAAAAATGATGGTTATTTGGATGATGCTTGTGACTAGGGTCAGTACGGGCAGGTAAAATTCCCCGTAATGGATGATCATGATTTTGTTCAGGGCGTACGTCTGTATGCCGACCAGCAGGTATAGGCTGGCATCTACGCTGCTGTAACGCAGAATGTAGAATAGACTTTTAAACGAAAAGAAAAGCCTTGGCCGCAGGGAGTTGCCCTTGCGGAAAAAGTGAAGGCACAGGATTAAGGTGGCGGCAGCAGTCCCGGTGAGAGCCCCCAGGCCGATTCCCGCAATGCCAATAGCTTTGCAGGCCAGGATGGAAACGCCAATGCACCCAATCAAGAGGAAAATATTGGACAAGTTGGAGTATCGGGCGTCGCCATCTGCAAGTACCATGTCCGATAGTAGGAAATAGAAGGGGTAGAGCAGCAATACGTACTTGTAGTAGGTAAAGCATTCGCCTACATACCGGGCCATTTCGTCGCTGACGTCCAGGAATGCCAGGTAATGTCCGAAACAGACATTGGCAAGGGTAAAAGTCAGTATTGCAAGGATTGTCGAAAGTATAAGGCTTTGCCCAAAAATGCGGTCGGCCATGGGCTTGTCGGCTTGCCCCATCAGGTAGTTGTAGATATAGCTGGTGCCAATGCTCACGATGTCGCTTAACCCAATAAAAAAGGTCAGCAAGGGCATAAAGACGTTCATGGCTGCAAGGGCCTTCTCGTCCAGGATATTCCCTACGATTGCCGTATTCGCCACTAGGATGAGGATAGGGATGACCATGCCCACGGTAGAGGCACCCAGTAGGGTCTTGAACCTTTCTTCGCAAAAGATCTTGTTACGACTTGCAGCAGGCATGTAAAACTCGTGATTTCCCTTGGAAAATTATTATTTTCAGGGGTAGAAAAAGTTTGTGTTCGCGATTTTTAGGCCCTTTGATGGAATTTCTTGAAAGTTTTTCCCAGAATGTATGGCTCTTTCCGGAGTCCGTGGCTATTGAGGATGCGGAACGATCCTTGACCTACGCCGCCCTGGATGAATTGTCCGGCAGGGTTTACCGCTACCTGATGGAACAGGGAGTGGCCCGCGAAGACGTGGTACTGATAAGGCTCCCTCGCTGCGTGGAGTACTACGGCTGCGTTCTTGGAATCTGGAAGGCGGGGGCGATCCTTTTGGGAATGGAAACCGACGAACCCGAAGAAAGGGAAAAGTTCATCCGCAAAAGTGGCAACCCTAAGCTGGAAATAGATGCGGCCGTGTTGGAATCTATTTGCCGCTGTGTACCTTTGGAAGGCTACAGACCAAGGGACCTGCACGACGCAGCCTTTTTTGTCTATACCTCAGGCTCCACAGGCAACCCCAAGGGAATCCTCCATGAATATGGTTCCGTGGAGCTGATGCTCCCCACCAACGTGCGGAATGCCGCTGGCGAAAAGATGGTGGAAAGGGGGCACAAGGTGGCGGTTATTGCGGCCTTGAATTACTTGCCTGCCTATTTCCTTTTCGCTTGGGCCATTTCCTCTGGCGGATCGGTGTGCGTGGTTCCCTACGACACTTCCAAGAATCCCAAGGCCTTCTTGGATTTCATCGCGGCACGCGGTATTACCACCCTCTTTGTCACGCCCACCTATGTCGGCCTTTTCAAGTCCTTCCCGCCTTGTTTAAGGCGGATTATCGTGGCGGCAGAAATTATACGGAACGTGTTTCTGGAAAACGTGGAAGTATACTCCATGTACGGCATGAGCGAAACAGGTTCCATGCCCACGGCCTTCAAGATAGACAAGCCTTACGACAACACGCCTATTGGAAAGTCTTACGGCGGAATGGAAGTGGATGTCTGCCAGGGGGAACTGCGGGTGAAAAACCCCTATGTACGCTGCTACGTAAACCTGCCGGAAGAGTCTGCCGAAACCTTTAGAGGTGGCTGGATTTATACAGGAGACATGGCCAGGGAACTTAGCGATGGAAACCTGGTTGTTACGGGCCGCAAGAACGAGATGGTAAAGATAGACGGCAATCGCGTGGAACCGGGGGAAATCGAATCCGCTTTGCGGAAGGTCTTGGGCATTCCCTGGGTTTGCGTAAAGATTTTCAAGGACAACGAAGGCAGGGCTTCCATCTGTGCCTACTATACCGAAAACTTGAATCTGGACTATGAACGTGTGTTTTCGGAGCTGTCCCGCTATTTGCCCCGCTACATGCTGCCTAACCATCTGGTCCACCTGGATTCCGTTCCGCGGAACGCCAACGGCAAGCTGGACAAGCTTAAGCTGGAATGTCCGTCCCGGGAAAAATCCCACGTGTCCCGTGCGGCCCCTATAACTCCCGAAGAAAAGGCCCTGTGTACGGCTTTCAAGACGGTACTGGAGCTGGATTACGTAGGGCGTGACGATGATTTCTTTGCCTTGGGCGGATCGTCCATTACTGCCATGGAGGCCGTGGTAGAATCGGGCCTTGTGGGTCTTGATGTTGCCTCGGTTTATAGGGGCCGCACGGCATCTCGGATTGCGGCCCTGTATTTGGAGCGGACGGTGACTTCTGCGGCCGCATCTGCAATTCCTGCTGCAACTTCCACAATTCCTGCAGCAAGCTCCTTGACGGAATACCCGCTGTCGCCAACTCAGCGATACATTTGGAATTTCCAGCAGTTGGCACCGGAATCCACCATGTACAACATCTGCACCCTGTTCCGTTTGGCAGAATCTGTGGATCTGGAAAAAATTTCTCATGCACTTTCCCAGGCGATCCTCAAACACAGAGCCATTCTGACCCGTTTCGAGAAAAAGCCCGATGGCCAGGTAGTGCAGCGTATTCCCAGTGCGGCAGATGCGGCGGTTTCTGCACAAATAGCCGTTCCTGTAGAAAAGGTGGGGGAGGCAGAACTGGAAAAACTCCGCTCGACCTTGGTGCAGCCTTTTGATTTGCTCAAAGATCCCTTGTTTCGCTTTAGGATTTTCAAGACCGAAAAAGCAAGCTACCTTTTTGCAGACATCCATCACATTGTCTTTGATGGAACTTCCATTCAGGTGTTCTTTGAAGATGTGGAACGGCTTTACGAGGGTGTAGCTGTCCAGGATGACGGATATGAAAGTGTTCTAGGGCGGCGCTTGAAGATAGATGGTATGCCTGAATTCCAGAAAGCGCTTGATTTTTGCGAAAACAAGTTTGGTAAAAGAGAATGGGAATTGTGTCCCAGGGTAGATAACGAATCGGATTCTTTGAAAGAAGATATTTATATATCGGAATTCAACCTGGATAAATCGGCACTTCAGGATTTTTGCCGCCGGAACAGCATAGGGCTTAGCGCCTTCTTTATTGGGGTGACTCTAAAAGCTATGTCAACTTACAATGGAGGCGGAAACGTCATGGTGAACTGGATATATCGCGATCGTAATGATTCTACGGAATCCAGAACAGTAGGCGCATTGTATTCGTCGCTCCCCGTGGGCGTTTCTGCAGACTTAAATGGTATGGAGTTGCTTCGGGAAGTGGAATCTCAAGTGGAATGGAACATTGAACACCCTTATTGCCAGTATAGCCTACATAAGGTGGGTTATGCCCCGCTGGATTGCCTTTGTCTTTTGTATCAGGGAGACATCAGGGGTGTCGCTGCTAGGAGTTCCAAAGTCAAGGGCCGCGTGGACGTTGTACGCAATAACCCAAAGAACCAGAACATATTGGATTTGGAAGTTTTAGATGTCCGTGGCAGATTCGCCTTGCTCCTGGACTACGACAGCGGAAAATACCGTAAGGAAAGCATGGTGAAGTTCCTCGATATTTGGAAAAGTATGGCGAAAAAAATGATTAATGAGCCGTGTTAAGGCGTATTTCGCAACCCGCCAAGGGCTGCTTTGTGACGACTGTGGCAAAAAAATATACATTCCCTGCATGAGAAGGAGCTTGTTTTTATTGGCTGTTGCTTTGCTGGCCTTGGTCGCTTGCAAAGAAGAAAGCCCAAAAGATTTGCCTAAGGACGTCGCTGTAGCTCCTGCCGAAGAGTCTGTTCCCGAAAATGCCCTGCTCAAAGCAAAGCCCCGTTCGGTCATAGGTACCGTCGACCTGCAAAAGGGAGGCAAGGAAAATTGGGTGGGGCTTCGGGTTGGCCGTACTGTCATAGAAGAGGACCGTATCCGCACGGCATTGGAATCAGAGACCGTCTTGGAGCTTTCGGAAGGTTCCGTACTCACAGTGGCGGAACTTTCGGATGTCCGTCTGGAAGCTAGTTTGGCGGATAACGCTAAAAGGATGGTTGCCGTTGACATACAGACAGGCAAGGTGCATTTTGACATCCAGAGGCGGCCGGGCCGTGAATTCCGTTTCAAAACAAGCAATGCTGTCGCTTCCATCCGCGGTACTGCGGGCTTTGTGGGTAGCGTGAACGGCAGGACCGTGGCCTCATTGAAAGAGGGTAAGGTCGAAGTTTTCAACAAGGCGGGTGTCACAAAGTCCGTGGGCAAGAACCAGACCTTACTGGTGGATACAGCAGGTTCTGCCAAGGTTCTGGAATTGGCTTCTTCTGGTACGGAGGCTCTTGCCAACGCCATTGACTCCATTGTGAAGGTGGCGGATGGCGGTGCGGCCATGAATACGGCCCTGCTGGAAAGGTCTATCAATACCTTTGACCAGTCCTATGCCGTACGGCAGCGGGAATTCGAAAAACGCTTGCAGTTTAGGGCTACGGGCATCGCTGACACCCTGTTTGTACCTAGCGTGATGCTGCAGGCTCGCATGACTCCGGGAACTATTGTGATGGTATGGGGCCAGCGGGATACCGTTCCCGAATCTGGCATTTATCAGCGGACCTTTACGTGGGCAGATTCCGCCTACGGCGCGAAGAGGTTCCTTGTGAGCTGTGGCGATGGTTCTGTGGAATTGCCTTGCTACATGTGGGTCACGGAATACGCACCCATGCCTGCGGTCGGTCCCGCTGTTGATCCTGTGGCGGAAGCTGCTTCGCCTGCGGCTCCTGGAGATGTTGCTGCTGAGGGTAAGAACCTGAACCTTAAAGTTTCTGTGGTTGGGGGGCGTAACGAGCGGGTTCACCTGGATTTGCCCGCCACTGAGTTCTCTACCAACCTGAAGTTTAATTTGGCGGGCATTACCGAAGGCGATTTGGGACAGCTCAAGTCCCTAGTGGTGCTGCGCAATGGCAAGCCTTTCAAGACATTTGACGCAAACGACCTCACAAGCCTTGCCCACGAGGTTCCTGTGTCTATCGAACGCAACAAGATTGCAGATTTCGAAGTGGTGGCTACCCTCAAGAACGGCAAGAACTTCAGGGCCAAGAAAACCTACGAGGTTTATTGCATGGTGGCGAACCACCCCGGCGGAAAGGCCCGGAATTCCATTGTGCCGCCTGACCAGGAATACGAACGCCTAAAGCAGAGCGGAGGCATTACGCACGAATAACCCGCTTATCCAGACCCGAGTCTTGTCGCTAGCAAAAGAGTTTTAAAAAAGAGGAGCAATTGTGAAAAAAAGAATATTTGGTTTAGCAGTAGTTTCAGTGGGCGTGTGCCTTCTTGCTGGTTGTGCCAGTGCCCCGCCTCAGGATAACGAGCCTGCCCGTACCCGAGCCAGGCAGGGTTATGCGGACTTGAACCAAGAGGTGGCAAGCTATCCAAAATCCTCTGCTTCTGCCGAGACCGCCGTGGCGCAGGAACAGCCTCAAGGCCCCTCCATTCAGGTTTCTAACGCTACCTTCAAGACAACCCCCACAGTTTTGGTGTCTCCTGCCATTTCGGGCAAGATGGCAGGTTCCATTGATGTGATTCGCCGCAACCCTCTGGCAAAAACCGCTATGGAAGTCATCAACGCCTATTTGACCAACCGTGGCTACACCGTGGTGAGTTTGGAAAGTCAGGCCCAGCTGGACGAGGTTGTGCAGCTCCAGAACGACATTGCCGGCAATGACGAGGACCTGTCCTATGTGGCGGGGCTTTCCGTGGGTGCCGACATTAATATCACCTATGCAGGGAGCATCCAGGAAAACGACATCGTTATAGACTTGAACGCCAGTGAGGCCTCTACGGCCAACTTGTTGGCAAGCGAATCTGTGCGTATGCCAAACGATGGCGAAGATTCTCAGCGTGCCCTGGTGCAAAAGGCCATGGAAAAGGCAATCGAAAGTTTGGAAAACAAGGTCCGCGACCGCATTGCCGCTGAACTTGAAAAGGGCGTGCAGTACAAGGTGGTGGCCCACCTGACTGGTGAATTTACTGACGACCAGGCGGAAGAAATTTCCAATATCGTGTCCCTGCAAGTCCGCAAAAAATTCAACAAGATGCAGGTGATTTCCATGAGTCGCAACACCTATGACCTAATGGTTTATGTGGACCCGGACAAATATGAGGATGCTCAGATGGTCTATGGGGAATTTGTGGAGTCTCTTTCTGGCCTAGCCAAGGTCCGCAAGCAGAACATCACCAAGAAGCTGATTATCATGGAGATTCAGTAGGGAATGGCGATGCACCTGATTAAGTCTTTATTGCTTGTTTTTCCCGCCATGGCGTTTGCTGCCAATATGGTCACCTATACTGCCACTTCCAACGTGTCCCAGAAAGATGCCGACAAAAAAGCTCTGGAAGGGGCCGCCATGCAGATTGGTGCCAAGGTGGATTCCAAGATGGAAACCCGCCTGTCGGAAAGCGCAGATGGATCCATCCAAAAGACAGTGGACAGCAGAAAGTCCGTGTCTACCAACATATTGTTGAAGGGTGCCAAAATTCAGCCGGGTCCCAAGGGCAATGGCGTGTTCCAGTCTACGGTAACGGTGGACCTGGACCAGCTAGCTTCCAAAATCCTGCTGGATCTGGACCAGGTCAAGATTCAGATGAAGTCCAAGGATTCCTTGATACGCCTTGACATGCTGGATCGTGACTACCGCAAAATGGAAACGGACATGATCCAGTTGGAAAAGATGGTGGACCAGTATAACGACCAGCTGGAAGCCCTTTCCTATGTGCAGGCGGTACCTAAGGAATTACAGTTGGAAACCACCATGGGTGAGCTGACGGAATTCTTGATTTCTTCCATGCAAAGCGTTAAGCTGGAGGCCGAAGAAAAGGACGGAAACCTGCGTGTGGCGGTGTCTGATTTTGCCGGCCCCATTTCCAATTTCCCTGTGGCTTTGACCCAAGAAGGCAAGAATGTGGCCGTTGCCAAGACCGATGCCAAGGGAATAGTCAATTTCAACTTGAAGAAAAATAAGAAGCTGAAACCCAGTGGTGACTTGGTTGTCCATGCCGATATGAACTTCAAGTATGTGCGGCAATCGGCCCTCCAGAATGTCTCCGTCACTTACGGAACTCCAAAGACGGGCGTGGCTTACCGCCTGGCCTGTAAGGGTGCGGTTGCTGAATGTGGAGCGCTGCAAAAGTTCCTAATGGATGCGGGCCTTTCCATTGCGGACAAGGCTGGGCTTCCGGAACTTTCCGTTACGCTGGAATTCAGCGACAAGGACAATTCTTCCAAGACGTTGACCACCTCTCGGGCCACAGTCAAGTTCAGCTGTGCCGACAAAGAACTGGTGGACCAGCCTCAAGGCGTGGGCCGCGATGCGGAAGCGGCACATGTAAAGGCAATTTCCAAGCTGTCGGCTTCCAGAATCCTGGAAACATTTGCTTCGAACAAATAACGTAGCAATATTAGTTTAGTTTTAGATGGTCCGGCTTATTTAAGCCGGATTTTCTTTTGGGCGTATATAGACTGCCCGCCGTTACAGGCGTAGGCCAGTGTGCAAACGATAAAGAAGGCGGGGAGCGTGTCAAAGCCAAATATTTCGGCCCCTACCAGGATGGGAGCGAAGAGCGTATTGGTTGCTCCGCCAAAGACCGCTGCGTAGCCGAGGGCCGCCGCAAGGGGGAAGGGAACGCCTACGATTGCAGCGACTACAGCTCCAAATGTTGCCCCGATGGTGAACAGCGGGGTGACCTCGCCGCCCTGAAAGCCTACCGAAAGTGTCACGATGGTAAGCACCATCTTTAAAAGCCAATCGAATCCAAAAATCCCTGCAGCGCTGGCAGTGGCTGCCCCCGGGTTCCCGAAACAAATGTCGGTGAGGTTCGTGCCCAGGCCAGAGTAGCGCCCTTGCCAAAGCAAAAGCAGCACTGCACTTAGGACAACGCCCATGATGGCGACACGCTTGAGTGGGTTCGGGAACTTTTCCGCAAAGAACTTTTTGGAAACCTTCAGCAGTTTCGCGAATCCGCCGCCTACAAGCCCAAAGAGTACGCCCAGCACCACAAGCTTCAAGATAAAGTAGATGTCAAGCCCGCTTTCAACCTGGAACAGGCTTGCCACAGTCCAGTCTGGCGAAAAACTGTTCAGGCTCACAGTGAATTTTTCGTAGCCGATCATCTCGGAAACCTTGTAGGCACTGATTGCTGCAGCGGCTGCCGGGAGCAGCGCCGCCATTTCGAGATGACCGGCAAGCAGGATCTCTAGGGAAAGGGCAATTGCCGCCATAGGGGTCTGGAATAGCCCTGCAAATCCGGCCGCCATGCCCGCCACGAGTAAAATGCGGGGGGCGTTTTTCACATGAATTTTAGAACTCATGTTATGACCGAGGGTCGCTCCGATTTGCATGGCTACGCCTTCACGGCCGGAGCTTCCGCCAAACAGGTGGGTGACCCAGGTAGTCGCCATGATAAGCGGGATAAGCCGGAGGGGAATCTCGCGATCCTTGCCGTGGGCTACGTCAAAGACGATTCCCATGCCACGTTCGGAGCCGTTACCCAGTTTTTTGTAGGTGAACACGATGGCAAGACCTGCCAAGGCAAGGGCAGGGATCCAGTAAAGTGGGTGGGCGTCCCGTATGGCACTTACGTTCTGCAAAATGGACCCGAAGAAGGCGCAGAGGGCCCCCACGATGACCCCGAGGACCAAGGCCACCATGATGAGCACCGGCTGTGAAATCCAGTGCATCACTTTTTCTTTGACTTTGGCCTTGGCCATGTTCATGGCCTGTTCCTTCATCTCCGGACTCATGTTCCGGTAGATGTCTTGCCAGTTGTTGAAGTCCATCGCTTACTTGTTGTTCGCGCGGATGAGGTTGAGGGCCGAACCCGCCTTGAACCATGCCCACTGCTGTTCGTTGTAGGTGTGGCTGAGGGCGATGTTATCGACCGAGCCATCCTTGTGGTGGGCGACGAGGGTGAACTCG
>CACXIR010000042.1 GCA_902767785.1 Fibrobacter succinogenes
AAAAAGAATGTTTATCTTTGCCTGCAATAATAATAAGATAGTAGCGTATGACTGAGATTCATAAACGATATCGCTTGACTTCCACCGAGGAGCCTACCGACGAAATGTTGCATGCCCTGATGGAGGACGTGGCCCAAGCTGCTCGCGAGTCGACTGCCAAGGCTGAGGCCGAGAAGAAACGTCGGCTTCAGGCTGTAGCCAATGAGATTGAAGAGTGGAAAAGTACGGCAGGACTATGACAGAAAGGAAACCTACACTCTGTGTTGTTGCCGGCCCCAACGGTTCGGGCAAGACGACTACCACCATTCAGTTGCTCAACAACGAGTGGGCGGCTGACAGTTTGTACATCAATCCCGATAACATCGCACAGGAAACCTTTGGTAATTGGAACTCTCCAGAGGCCGTATTAAAAGCTGCAGAGGAAGCCACCCGCTTGCGCTATGAATGTTTGGAACAGGGGCATGATTTCGTATTTGAAACGGTCTTTTCTGCTCCTGAGAAACTAGAGTTTCTTCGTAAGGCTAAGGATGTGGGATTTTTCATTCGCCTGTTCTACGTCTGCACGTCTGATCCCACCATCAACGTCGCACGCATTACACAGCGTTATCTGAACGGCGGTCATGAGGTTCCCATCTCTAAGATTATTTCCCGCTATTACAAGTCGCTCGTCAATGCCAACAAGGCCATCACCTTCGTTGATCGCGCCTATGTTTACGACAATTCCATTGAGGACAAGGAAGCCTCGCTTTTATTTAGGATGTCGGATGGGAAGTTGGTAAAGAACTATACCGAAAACATTCCCCAATGGGCCGAGACTATTTTGAAATAGGTCTCTTAGCCACTTCACTCCCAAAAGAACACCACGACGCCCACTAAGATAAGCGCAATCGCCGCGACTTTCCGTAAGTTGATTTTTTCCCTAAAACAGACGAAGGCGAGTGCTGGCACGAACAGGTAGCTGGCCGCCTCGATGGTGCCCAACTCCTTGAGCAGCACGCCCTGGCTCAGCACATACACGTTCGATACCAGCGAGAACACCATCAGCGCGTACCCGCCAATAACCCATGGGTTCAGGTATTCCTTGATAAATGATTTGTGAGTCGTGATAGCAGCCTTCTTTAGGAGCATCTGGGCCACCGCCGCGACAAAGACGTTGAATAGTGCGAGTGCGTAGAACATCATGGCCTCGCGTACAGCGTGATGCCGCAGATGATAATTGCCGCCCCCACCATGTTCGTCGTGGTGATGGCCTCGCCAAACACATAGTGCGCAAGCAGTAACCCGAACACCACGCCCGTGCCCTTGAACATGTAGGCCAGGCTCACGTCCATGCGCTTGATGATCTGCTGCCACAGCACCGCGTAGATGCCGAGCACGCCCACCGTGCAGGCGAGGAACGCGATGTACCCCGGCGAGAGGAACTCCCGCTGCGATGCAAGCTTCGAGAATACCCCCGACGTGGTGTAGATGAAGAACGTGCCGACCAGGGCGATGTACTTAAGGACGGTGAGCATCTAGCGTGGAATATAGAATTTGCCAGAAAAAATTCCCAAAATAATCGTGAAAAGGCTTGACAACGCCCTTGCGTTAGTGTATATTTGTGCAGTATATGCCACAGTTTCACGCTTGTCTGCGGCAAAAGGAGAGCAAGATGGATGAAAAAGAGTTGATACCGGCTACCGAAAAGAACGAGATTATCGTTTATCAGCCGGAGGGCGGGGAATTCCACATCGAGGTTCGGGTAGAGAACGAGACCGTCTGGCTCACGCAGGCGCAGATGGCAGAACTGTTTTCTAAAAGCATTTCGGTCATTTCACGACATATTGCCAATATTTTTGCGGAACACGAATTGGAAGAGAAAAGCAATTTGCACTTTTTGCAAATTGCAAATTCGGATAAACCAGTCAAATTTTTCAGTCTAGATGTAATCATTTCAGTCGGGTATAGAGTTAAATCCTATCAAGGAACGCAATTTCGCCGTTGGGCCAACCAAGTCCTAAAAGAACATCTACTTAAAGGATTTAGCGTCAACCAAAGGCTCATTTCGCATGAAAACAGACTGGAAAGCCTCGATTCCCGAGTCATTTATCTCGAAAAGCAGGTGGATTTCTTCGTGAAAACAAACCTTCCGCCAAGCGAGGGGTTACTGCCCGCTCGAAAAAGGAAATCGTTATCATTGATCCGTATGCCAATGACATGGTTCTGTCTCTTATGGCAAAACGCGCTGAAGGGGTAAAAGCGACCATCTATTCTGCCAGAATTACCCATGCCATGAAGGAGGAGGAGGCTCGCTTGAACAGACAATTCCCAACAGTCCGTTTGGAAAACATGCGCGAGGTCCACGACCGTTTTGTCATCGTTGACGACGTAGTTTATCATGTGGGAGCGTCATTCAAGGACCTGGGAAATCAGATGACCGCATTTTCAGTGCTGAATTTTGTCACCAAGGAACAGGTACTCGCGATGGTGAAGTGATTGACTCGCCAAACACATCAACAAAAAATGGCCAAATACATCAAAATCATTCGGAAATTTTCGGTCTAATATTACGGAATCTGGTAACATTAGGTTTAATTATACCGAATTCGGTACAATTATTAAGGGGTCGAATTACTGCAAAACCCTTACTTCCCGAAGAATTCCCGAACCTTGTCGCAGATGAATTCCAGCTCTTCGAGCTTTAACCCGTAGAACATGGGCAGGCGGAGCAGCCGGTCGCTTTCGCTGGTGGTGTAGCGGTCTTCACCGTTGAACCGGCCGAATCGCTTGCCCGCGGGGGCGCTGTGCAGGGGCACGTAGTGGAACACCGCCAAGATGCCGTTCTTGACCAGGTGGGCGATAAGGGCGGTGCGGGTCTTTAAATCCGCCACCTTCAGGTAGAACATGTGGGCGTTGTGGGAGCATTCCGCAGGTATGTACGGGAGCTGCAAGTCGCCGGCATTGGCCAGGGGCTGCAGCCGTTCGCGGTAGGCGTTCCAGCTGGCCATGCGGTTGTCGAAAATCTTCTGGGCGTTTTCCAGCTCTGCGTACAGGTAGGCGGCATTCAATTCGCTGGGCAGGTAGCTGGATCCCAGCTCCACCCATGTGTACTTGTCCACTTCGCCCCGGTGGAACTGCACGCGGTTGGTGCCCTTTTCCCGGATGATTTCGGCGTGGTCGGAATACTTCTTGTCGCTGATGAGGATGGCACCGCCCTCCCCCATGCTGTAGTTCTTGGTCTCGTGGAAACTGTAACAGCCGAAATCGCCCAGGGAGCCTAGGGCGCGGCCCTTGTAGGTGGACATCATGCCCTGGGCGGCATCTTCTACCACGAACAGGTCGTACTTTTTGGCGAGGGCGTTGATGGCATCCATTTCGCAGCCCACGCCCGCATAATGTACGGGAACAATGGCCTTGGTTTTTTCGGTAATGGCAGACTCTATCAGCTTCTCGTCGATGTTCATGGTGTCGGGGCGGATATCCACGAACACGCACTTGGCGCCACGCATGGCAAAGGCGTCGGCGGTACTCACAAAAGTGAACGAGGGCATAATCACCTCGTCGCCGGGCTTGATTCCGCAAATGAGGGCGGACATTTCCAGCGCGTGGGTGCAGCTGGTGGTGAGCAGGGCGCGGGCAACCCCCGTCTTCTGCTGCAGCCAGGCATGGCACTTCTGGTTGAACTGGCCGTCGCCGCAAATGCGGCCGCTTTCTACGGCCTGCCGCACGTAGTCAAATTCGGTACCCACAAAGGGGGGCTTGTTAAAGGGAATCTTCATTATTCCTGCGGCTCCCCTTCCACTGACATTTTCCGCTGGCCCGTAATGAACTGGTGCACGTAGGGGTTCGCGGTATTCTTGATTTCGTCCACCGTCCCCACCTCGATAATGCGGCCGTTGTAAAGCATGGCAATGCGGTCCGCCACCTTGAAGGCGCTCACCATGTCGTGGGTGACCACCACAGAGGTAACGCCCAGCTTGCTCTGCATATCCAGAATCAGGTCGTTGATCACGTCGCTGGTAATGGGGTCCAGACCGGTGGTGGGTTCGTCGTACAGAAGGATTTCGGGGTTCAGGGCGATGGCGCGGGCAAGGGCCACACGCTTTTTCATACCGCCCGAAAGTTCAGAGGGCATCTTGGTGCGGAATTCCGGCACCAGGTTGATCATCTTGAGCTTTTCGGTGACCACATTCTGGATTTGCCTTTCGGAAAGTTCCGGATGGTGTTCACGCAAGGCGAAGGCGATGTTCTCGCCGGTAGTCATGGAGTCGAACAACGCCCCCATCTGGAAAAGCATGCCCATCTTGCGGCGGATGGTATGGGTGTCAAAAAACTTGGGCGTACTGATGGTCACGCCGTCCACCGAAACCTCGCCGCCATCGGGCTGCAAAAGGCCAATCATGTGTTTTAAAATCACGGACTTTCCGCCGCCGGACTTACCGATAATCACCATGGTCTCGCCACGGCGAATGTCCAGGTTCACGTCTTCCAAGACGGTCTGAACGCCAAAGGACTTCCTAAGCCCCTTGAGGCGAATGGCAATATCGTTCGGGTCAATCTTTACATTGGGCATAACGTTACCTATAATCCTAGAAGAACATCACCGCATCCAGGGCAAAGTCCGCAATCAAAATCATGAGACAGCTGGACACCACCACGTTCATGGTGGCAAGGCCCACGCCGCGGGCGCCAGGCTTGGCGTTGATGCCGTTGTAGTAGGCCAGCACAAAAATCAGGGTTCCAAACACGAAGGACTTGATGATACCCGCCCACAGGTCCATGGAGTTGAACAGGTACTGCATGCCGGTGTAGTAGGTGTAAGTGGTAATGTCCAGGGCCAGCACGCACACGATCCAGCCACCAATCAGCGCAAGAGCGTTGGATATGGCGGTAAGGCAGGGAATCATGGTAATAAAGGCCACAAAGCGGGGCAAGGCCAGGTAGCGGTAGGGCTCAAGGCCCAGCACCGTGTAGGCCATCAGTTCCTCTTTCTCCTTCATGGAGCCAAGCTCGGCGGCAACGGCGCTGCCCACGCGGCCCGCAAGCACAATGGCCGTGAGCAGGGGGCCAAGCTCGATCAGCACCATCTTGCAGGCAGCGGTCCCCACGAACTTGTCGGACACCAGGTTGTGGAACTCGAATTCCGCCATGATGGTGGCCACCATCCCCGTAAAAATGGAGGTGACAAATAGCAGGGGCAGCGAGGACACGCCAATGGAAATCATCTGCTTCACGATCAGGTCGGGGTTCTTGTGCACATGGGGCAGCTGCTTCAGCGTAGAAAGCAGCAGGCACACGATCTCGCCCACACTGGAGACTCCATCTACGATCACCCGGCCAATCCAGGCTATGGGCCTAAGCAATATGAACATCAGCCAAAGTCTCCAAAGCCGACAGGTTCAGAGCCGCCACCGTAATCGTCGTAGGAATAGGGCTGGTCGTCTTCGCCCTCCCTGGTCTCGAGGGCATTGTAGAAGGTGGTGTATTCCGGTATAAAGGTCAAGGGAATGTCCTTCACGGAGCCGTTGCGGTGCTTGGCCACAATCAGTTCCGCAGAGTTCTTGTCTTCTTCTTTGTGGGTACGCACGAAGGCACGTTCCACGAACCACACCATGTCGGCATCCTGCTCGATAGAACCCGACTCGCGGAGGTCGCTAAGCTGGGGCCGGTCGCGGCCCTTCTCTTCTACCTTACGGCTGAGCTGCGCCAGGGCGATAATGGGGATGTGAAGTTCCTTGGCCAAAATCTTGAGACCGCGGGAAATGTTGCCTATGGCCACCGCACGGTTCTCTTCGTTGCCCGTTTTCATGAGCTGCAAGTAGTCCACCACCAGCAGGTCCAGCTGGTCCCTGTGCTTGAGCTGGCGGGCCTTGCTCATCAGCTCCATGATTCCCAAGTCGGCGTTGTCGTCCACGTACAGGGGCGACTGGTTGATGGGGGCCACCTTGGCGATGAGCTTGTTCATCTCGTCGCGGTTCAGCTTGCCGTTGCGGAGCTTGGACTGGTCCACCTCGGCCCTGGAACACAGCAAGCGCTGGGCCAGCTGCATGCCGTCCATTTCCAGGCTGAAAAACGCCACATGCTTGTTGTAGTCGATGGCCGCATTGGCCGCGATGGTCAGGGCGAACGAGGTTTTGCCCACGCCGGGGCGGGCGGCCAAGATAATCAGGTCGGAATTCTGCAGCCCGTTGGTCAGTTCGTCCAAGTCCTTGATGCCCGTGGGAATCCCCGTAATTTCGTCCTTGCGGTTGTTGAGCCGCTCCAAAAGCGGGGTGACGAAGTTCTCGATGGGCTTGACCGCGCCCTTGACCTGCTTGTCGGCAATGGCGAAGATGTCCCGCTCCGCGTCCTGGATCACGTCGTCAGGGTTGTTGGAGGGGTCCATGGCCTTCTTGATGGTATCGGAGGCGGACTTGATCATTTTGCGGAGGGTGGCCTTGTTCTTGAGGTGCTCCAGGTTCCACTCCACGTTGGCAGAGGACGCCACCGACTCCATAAGGTCAAAAAGGTATTCCCGACCGCCAGCCTCGGAGAGCTTGCCCAGCTTTTCCAGCTCCGTGGAGAGGGTCAGCAGGTCGATGGGGGTGCCCATGCGGTACAGGCTGCAAAGGCCCCGCCAAACAAGCTTGTGGCGTTCGTAATAGAAAAAGTCCTCATCGGTCACTACGGTAATGACGGTACCCATGACCTCGGGGTCACGGAGGATGCCGCCCAGCAAAGAGCGTTCCGCCTCCAGGTCGTTGGGCATCTGGCGGCTCTCAAAATTCCTGTTGTCTGTCGTTTCTGGCATAACTATACGGGGTAAAGATACAATTTTTGCCCAGGAGACGCGCCCCCCCTTCCTTTTATTATGCCCGCCTGAGCCCGCCCCGGACATTGATCCGGGGTGCGGGCATCATTTTCACAATTAGGCAAAACTACGCCACAATATCCATCAAGTCATAATACATGAGGCGGGTATGGGGGTCGTTATCCTCGGCATTCATGAAGCGGAAACCGTTCTTTTCATAGAATGGAACCGCATTCAAGTAGGCGTCCACCGTCAAGAAGCGACAACCCGTCTTGTTCTCGATAACGAACATAGACTTGATGATGTTCAAAATACTTGTCCCAATATTTTGCCCCTTGACACCAACATCTACGCCTAATCTGCAAAGTTTTACAGCGGGATAGCTTTTCAATCTTTTTTCATTTGGAAAGCCACGCTTCTTGCGAAAGCGGTTGAACTCGGCCTTGTCTTTAAAATCGCTTACAGCAACCTTATCGTTCGCAAGGCTGCAATACGCTAAAACCTTGCTTGCATCGGCAACATCCACACAGGCATAATTTACGGCTATTAAGTATTTTTGAAACGCAGCGGCGTGGCTGAGGATAAAGTCGTTCAAATCTCTATCCCCGCAATCAAAAGCCTTGACTGCATAATTGGACTTTAAGCGTACAAAATTAAAAGGAATGTCTTCTAAACTAACCTGAAGCAAGGGTCGACTCCTCCGTTGGCTTCTTCACGGGCACGCTGTTCCGCCATGCCACGCTCATAAGCCTTCTTGAACATTTCGTAATCCCGCAAGCGCTGGGCACGAAGTTCCGGAGGTTCCGGGTGCCGCTCTTCCATACGGGCTAAAAACCGGCGAGCATCCTCGCCGAACAAAATCGGGGTCTCTCGTATTTCGCGAGCCATAATTCCTCTTTTGTTATACCATATAGAAGACTGGCCAAAGGCCAGACGGCAACCAGTCAAGTCGGTTCCTTTGTTTATAATATACTAAAAACTAAATAGAAAAGCAACAGAAAAGTACGTTTCACGCCCCGCCGAGCCACATGCTCAACGGAAGTTCCTGCCATAAGTGAAGCGGGATCAACATAAAGCGAGACGACCCCGAAGAACCTTCCTTGACATATTCTGAAACCCCGTTCGGAAAAAACCTGAGCGTCCGCTCCATATAGATCTCCGGCTGGTTCATTATTCAGGACACCGATTCCTCCTCTTCAGTCCGGAACATATTGAAAAAACGCTGAACGGTCTCCGTACTTAAGCCATGCTCCGAAAGCACGAAATCCTTATCTACAGGAGCACAATAGATGATTATATACTGCGTGTTGCTGCTGCAGGCTTTTCTGAGTTTGCGGTACTGCGCCGATCGGGTTATCCCCCTCCATTCATCGCCTATGATGGATTGGACCTCATCTGCCGTCTTGCAAAGCAGTCGTCCACTAAGAGCGACAACAATCTTATCGTAAAGTTCCCCGTCCTGGGCGATAAAAAACTGCCCTTCCAATTTAATCATGTCGATAATAGCCATATAAAAATCCCTGTTGACTATCAGGAATATAGAATGGGCCCACGACAACTGGTGTCGTTTACCTACCGTTTAAAGTAACTGCACCTGGGTAAAAGCGTTTCCTAGACAAGAAATAAAAAAGTCCCAAATCCTTACGGCCCCGGGACTTTTTGCTTTTGCAAGTGGCGTTGAAAACTATAGTTTTCCGAGTTCCCGAAGCATTTTCTCGTACCTATCGGCACGAGATTTCTCTTCATCCACCCGCTTTTGAAGTCCATCTGCACGGGCTTTTTCTTCATCGGCACGGTCAACCGCTTCAATGAGGCGGTTTTCGGCATCATCGGCACGGGCTTTTTCCTCATCGGCACGCTGGCGTTCAAGGTCAACGGCGATGTCTATTTCCTCTTGCAATGTCATGTAGCGTTTCCTTGTTTCGTTGTCCGACTGATACCATTTTACCAGCCTGTCAATATTCTCGGTTTCCGGCGAAATTGGCCTGCTGGTGGCGAAGTACTCCAGGTATTCCCGAACGGCATTCTCTGCGACCTCGCCATACTTACTGAATATATAAAAATTCTTGAAACAGAGGTCACCCATCTCGATTTTCGGGTTATCTATTTCAAGACTTTTGAATCTGTAAACAGCCCGACTCTGTCCGAAAATATCTTCGGGACAGATGAATATGATATAGAGTTCCTTCAGATTGTAGTACCTTTCTCCCTTGTTCAGGGTCTCGCTGTCGCACATAGCCTGATAGTAGCGTGTACGCTTGGGGATTTCCTTGGTGTCTTCCATCTGAAGCTCTATGTCAAAACTGCGGAGGATTTCGCCATCAGGACCCGTCTCCTTCACGAAAACATCGTAGCGCACGCCCTTGCTGACGGTGCTCACCTCAATGGTCTTTTCCGGCTCGGGGTCCCTAAGTTCGTGAATTTTTATGCCGAGGACAGCCTCCAGGAAAGGCTTTGCGATCTCCTTGTGGCTGAACACCATAGAGAACATGAACCTGTTGGTAATAGGGAGTTGTTCAAACGGGACTCTTATTGTTTCCTTTTTATCCATTTTTTTTACGGGTGCGTCCCGATAAACGACAGAGCGGAGTTGCCCTGTGCTATATAAACGATTTTAGAAAGCAAAAAAAGCCTTGTAAAAAATCTTTTTACAAATATGAGAATTATCGCTTAAAGTAACTGCACCTGGGCAGGTGCGTTTTCCAGGTCAAGAGCTTGAGCTGCTTGTCGCCCATCATGGCGAAGGCATCTACCAAGGAGCAAGTCTTGACGCCTGCGAATTCCATGTCCGTGCCTGCGGCAACCTCGAAGGGCGTCCCCTTTCCGAACACCTGATAGAACAGCGGTTCCCCGAAGGCAACCATAGTCCCCGGCGCAAGCAGGGACAGCTCCTTGGAAAGCATCTTTCGGAGGGCCGCCGCCACCAGGGGCGGAAAACTCCTGGATTCCGGCAGCTTGTAGAAGTAGGTGACCCCGATGGATTCGGGAGCGACGGAGAGGCTTGCAAACAGGCGCTTGAGCATGTCCGCCACGGGGCTCTCGAAAAAACGGCCCACCGGGATGTCGGCGTGAGGTTCCTGGAACAGGAGCAATACCGCCGGATGTTCCGGACCTTCATAGGTGTACAATGCCGGAGCAGCGGAATAGATTTTTTCCTGTTTAATTTGTGCGTAAAATTCTTCCAGGCTGGCAGCAGACTCGAAGGGTGCGACACCCCGCTGCACAGGCCTCGGGGCGGGCATGCCCGGGGAAATTATGGCTGCGGCAGGGGCGGCAGGAGTTCGCGGGGCGGCAGGAGCTGCCGGGCGGAAATTTGCTGCGGGTGCGGCAACTCGCGGTGTCACAGGCGATGCAGTAGTAGGTGCTGCGGCCGGCTTGCGCTTCTCGAGAGTCCAGGGTTCGTCAAAGAACACCTCTGCCTCCCCCAGGTCCACTTGGCCCTGGAGGTAATTCCGCAGCTCGCTAAAATCGAAACCTTCCGCCATATCACCCTATTTAGCTTTTTGCGGGGCGCCAAGCCGGCCGCAAATGAACCCTACCACGGTTTCTGCCAGTTCCACCTTGGAACCCAGCTGCATTTCAGGGACGGCAGCTTCGGAACCATCCGCAGCGGGCGTCACCAAAGCGTAATTCACGCAGTCAAAGCCAAACCCGCTGTCCTTGGCCACGGGGGCGTTCAGCAGCAAGGCATCGGCGCCGCTCTTTTTCAACTTTTCCTGGGCGTGTTCTGCAAAATGGTCCGTTTCCAAAGCAAAGCCCACCACCACCTGGTCTGGCTTCTTGGCAGCCACGGAATCTCGCAAAATATTCGGGTTGGGCACCAGTTCCAGCACCAGCTGGTTCCTGCTGTCCTTGATCTTTTCGGCAGCGGCCTCTTTCGGGCGGTAGTCGGCCACGGCGGCGCAATGCACCAGGGCCTGCACTTGTGGGAGGCGTTCCATGACGGCCTGGTGCATTTCGCAGGCACTGCGAACACGGTGCACCGTGGCGCCGCCCGGGAATTGCGCTTCCATGGGGCCTGCCACCACCTCTACGGAATATCCGTTGGCAAGGAACACGGAGGCCAGCGCCACCGCGGTCTTGCCGCTGCTGCGGTTAGAGATGTAGCGCACCGGGTCAATAGCCTCTTCGGTGCGGCCCGCCGTAATGAGCACCCGGCGTCCGTGCCCCGGGAGGGACGGATCCTGCTCAGGAAGGGAGTCGCTTGCCAGAGGGGCCGCGGGGGCGTTGCGGGGGTGTCCCCCGCTAGAGGGGGTAGCGGATGCCGCGAGGAGATCCCCGCCTGCGCGGGGATGACAAGAAAAGTCGCGGGGATGACAAGCCGCAGGAGCGAGGGGGAGGCTTCCCCCCTCAATGAAAGAAACAATGTCTGCCGGTTCCATTAGGCGGCCGGAGCCCACTTCGCCGCAAGCCAGTTCGCCCGCGGGGGATTCCAGCACGTAGGTGTTCTCGAAGGAGCGGAGGGTTTCGAGGTTCCGCTTGACTGCCGGGGAGTTGTACATGGCGACGTTCATGGCAGGGGCCAGGAGTCGGGGGCAGGTGCAGCTCATGAAGCAGAGGGACACGGGGTCGTCAGCCAGGCCGTAGGCGAACTTGCCGATGGCGTTGGCGGTGCAGGGGACCACAATGTAGAGGTCAGCCCAGCGGGGAAAGTCGATGTGCTGGAAGGGGCGAGCCTCCACGGCGCCGTCCTTGAGGTAGACGGGGCACTTGGAGAGGGAGGCGAAGGTAAGGGGAGCTACGAAACGGGTGGCCTCTTCGGTCATGGCCACGCGGACCTGGGCGCCTTTCTTCTGCAGCAGGCGCAAGAGTTCACAACTCTTGTAGGCGGCGATTCCGCCGGTTATTCCCAAGAGGATTTTCTTTCCGTTCAGGTCCATAAATCAATGTGTAGTGTGGAGTGTGATGTGTGAGATGATTAATTGCACATTACACATCCCACATTCCACATTTCCCTTATCCCTTGACGTGGATAGCCGCGGCGAATTCCTTGAGGAGGGCGGGGTCTTCCACCTTTTCCCAGAGGGTGCCGGTGACAATGATGTTGGCGCCCGCCGCTACGCGGATGGCCGCAGTTTGCGGGTCCTTGATGCCGCCGCCGGTGATGATGGTCATCTCGGTGGCCTTGCGGGTGTAGGCGATGTGCTCCACGGGAACGGGCTCTTCGGCGCCGCTACCCGCTTCGAGATAGACGTAACGCATGCCCATGAGTTCTGCTGCGATGGAGTTCACCATGCTGAGCTTGGGCTTGTTGGCGGGCACGGGCATGGTGCCGCTGATGTATTCCACCGTGGTGCGCTTGCCGCTATTGATGAGCTGGTAGGCCGTGGGGATGGCTTCCATGTTGAGGGCGCGGACCAGGGCACCGCCGCGGACCTGCTCGTCAATGAGGTAGTTGGGGTTGCGACCGCTCACCAGGGTCATGAAAAGCATGGCGTCAAAGCCGGGCACCACCTGGGAGGCTCCACCCGGGAAAAGCACCACGGGCAGATCCACGTGGGCCTTGAGGGCGGCCACCTGCTTGGGCAGCGTAAAGTTACCGAGGTACGAACCGCCTACCAAGAGCAGGTCGGCCCCGTTTTCGGCAGCCATGGCTCCAGCCTTCACAAAGGCGGCCTCGTCAGAGGTGTCGGGGTCCAACAGCACTGCAAACAACGCCCCATGCTTTTCGATGTCGGCATTCAGGCGGAGTTCGGTTTTTCCTGGTTTCATAAAAAATCCTTTTCTCGACGCACGCGGCGCCATTTAAGAGAAAGATAGATTTTTCGATTGCTATATATTGCGCATGGAGCTGTTCACCCCCGTAGAATTGCCCGAAACAGGGCTAAAAATAGACTACACCAAGAAATTGGCGTTTTTTGGCTCATGTTTTGCAGACAATATATCGGCACAGTTCGCCCAGCGCAAATTCTGCACGTTTGCAAACCCCTTCGGCACGGTGTACAACCCGCTATCCATCGCAAGGCAGATCAGGGCCATCGCAGAGGGAAAGGTCTTCGGGGAAGCGGATGTTTTCCAGGACGGTCGCGAGAGTCTCGGCGCAAGTGAGGCCGAAGCAGGCAAGGCAGGCGGCGAGGCTTGCGGACTGTGGCACTGCTGGGATGCCCACGGTTCCCTTTCGGCCCACACCCGTGGGGAATGCATCTGCAAGCTGAACACCGCAGCGGCGAAGGCCCGAGATTTTTTGCAGAAGGCGGATGTGGTATTTGTCACGCTGGGTACGGCCTTTGTGTATTTCTTGAACGCGAGCGGTTCGACTGCTGGCGGCAGGGTCGTCGCCAACTGCCACAGGCAAGACCCGAAGCTGTTCACCCGCAGAATGGTTTCCGTGGACGAGGCGACAGAGGCTCTGGCACATGTCGTGAGCGACCTGCACAGGCTCTCCCCCGCCGCCAAAATCGTCTTTACCGTGTCGCCGCTTAGGCACATGGCCGACGGGGCACATCAAAACAGCCTTTCCAAGGCGACGCTGATGCTAGCAATTGAGAAAGTTGCGAAATGCGGGGCTGACATTGCCGCGACCACCTACTTCCCTAGCTACGAAATCGTGATGGACGAACTGCGGGACTACCGCTTTTACGACAGCGACATGGTTCATTTGTCCGAAACGGCAGAAGAATACATCTTCGAACGCATGGTCGACACCTACTGCAGCGAAACTACAAAGGCAAACATCGCCAAAGTGGAAAAGTTCTTGAAAATGGCAAACCACAGGATTGTGGACTCTGCCTCCCCCGCTACCGCCGAATTCCAAAAAAAGCTCGCAGCACAAGCCGCGAGCCTTGAAAAGCTAATTCCGGGACTGGTCCTTAATACGAAAAATTAAGCACCGGACTTAGGGCTATGCGCCGAGCTTGGCGCGGATCCAGTTGTTGGCGTTGGCGATAGCACCAGCAATCTTGTCGACTTCCTTGGTACCTGCCTGAGCGCGGTCCGGACGTCCACCACCACGGCCACCGCAAGCAGCGGCAAGGTCCTTCACCAGGTCGCCGGCCTTGATGCCCTTGGCCTGCACATTCTTGCCCACCAGCACGGCGATACTTCCGGCACCGTTCACCTTGTTGGCAATCACGGCGACGCTGTCGGCATCCAGCTTGTTCTGAACGCCGTCCAGCAAGTCCTTGTACTTGTCTTCGGGCATGTTCAGGTCACGGACAACCAGATTCACGCCCATCACATTGATGCCACCGTTCAAGAGTTCGGCAGCGGCGAGCGTTGCAAGTTCCAGCTTCACAGACTGCAGGCTCTTTTCCAGGTTCTGAGTCTTGGCGAAGGACTGCTGAATGCGATCGAGAACTTCGGCGTCCTTACAACGGAGCTGTTCGCGGAGAGCCGTAAGAATCTGCGTACCGGCGCGGAGGAGGCTCAAGGCGCCACGGCCAGAGACGGCTTCGATACGGCGCACGCCTGCGGACACGCTGGATTCAGAGATAATCTTCACGAGGCCGATGTTACCGGTGTTCTGCACATGCAAGCCACCGCAGAGTTCCTTGGAGAATTCTTCGTTGGCACAGCCCATCTTCACCACACGGACTTCGTCGCCATACTTTTCGCCGAACAGAGCCATGGCTCCGCTTGCCTTGGCTTCGTCGACGCCCATCACCTGGGTATTGACCGGCAGGCATTCCATGACCTTCGCGTTCACGATGTCTTCCACCTTCTGGATTTCTTCGGCGGTCATCGCGTTGAAGTGGCTGAAGTCGAAGCGGAGGAGTTCGTTGGAAACAAAGCTACCCTGCTGCTGCACGTGAGTGCCGAGCACCTGGCGGAGAGCGGCCTGCAGCAAGTGAGTGGCGGAGTGGTTCTTGCGGATATCGTTACGGCGGTCGTTGTCGACGGTCGCCATGAACAGGTTACCCATCGTATCTTCGTTTGCCGTACCCTTCTTCACCTTACCGCGGCAGAGGGCGGTGTCGTTCACCTTCACGGTGTCGAACACGTCAATTTCCAAGTCAGCGGAAACGAGCGTTCCCTTGTCGCCGACCTGGCCACCCATTTCGGCATAGAACGGAGAAGTTTCGAGCACGATGCTGAGCACGTCCTTGTCGACCCGCCAGCGGACAACCTTCGTTTCGCAAGCGGAGAGTTCGTAGCCCACGAACTTGGTGCTTTCTTCGCTGTACTGCGTCCAGCCTTCGGTACCCATGGTGTTGATGCCCTGCTTCATGTTGGCGCGGGCGCGGGCCTTCTGTTCTTCCATGCACTTGTTGTAGCCTTCTTCGTCAATCGTAAGGCCCTTTTCTTCGGCAAGAATACCGGTGAGGTCCGGCGGGAATCCGTAGGTATCGTAAAGCAAGAACACCTTGTCGCCCGGCACGGTCTTTGCGTCGCCGAGTTCAGCCACGATGCCGGCAAAGCGTTCGAGGCCGGCGTCCAGCGTGCGGATAAAGCTTTCTTCTTCGCTCTTGATTACGCTAGCAACGAATTCCTTGCGTTCGCGGATTTCCGGGAAGGCATCGCCCATCGTGTCGGCGAGCACCTGAACGAGCTGGCAAATGAACGGCTTCTTCTGGCCGAGCAGGCGGGCAAAGCGGCTTGCGCGGCGGAGAATGCGGCGGAGCACGTAGCCACGGCCTTCGTTGCTCGGGAGAGCGCCGTCGGCAATAGCGAAAGAAATAGCGCGGATGTGGTCGGCAATCACGCGGTGCGGGGTGCCGGCTTCGCCATCGTTGTACGGCACGCCAGAGAGTTCTGCGATCTTTGCGATAATCGGGGTGAACACGTCGGTGTCGTAGTTGCTGGTCTTGCCCTGCAGAATAGCGCAGATACGTTCGAAACCCATACCGGTATCGACGTTCTTTGCCTTCAGCGGAATGAGGCTGCCATCGCTCACGCGTTCGTACTGCATGAACACGTTATTCCAAATTTCGATGTAGCGGTCGTTTTCGCCGTTCACGCCCTTGATCGGGTCCTTGAACGTTTCGGCCTGCGTAGCCAGGTCGCC